>JBGQLL010000423.1:0-2014 GCA_041500065.1 Pseudolabrys sp. | reverse complement strand
TGAAGGCACCGAGGGCGAGTTGGGGTCCCTTGAGAAAATCGAGCATTGCTTTGGGATCCGCTGAATTCTGACGAGAAGCGGCTTCGCCGATCATCCGGACGGCGGTCCAAGCCTGCATATCGAGCGCCGTCATCAGCCGCTTAAATTGCGCGGTAAATCGGTCCTGCATCTGAATCCCGCCCCACAGGCTGTTAGATGCATCCCAACTCGTCGGCACCAATCCGGCAGAACCGGCAACCGGGCGCGGATCCCAGGTGCGGTAGGGCAAATTGTTTGCAAAAACCTCGCTCTCATCAGCCACCATCAGTACGTCGTAGCTCGGCGCTTCCTGGGTGAAGACCGGCATTTGTTGCTGGATTTGCACCACGCCACTGTCGGTGCGGCGAGCACCTCCGGTGTCTTTGAATTCCCGCTCCTGAACAATCTTGGCACCGAAACGCTTCGACGCGCGGGCCAAGGCCGCTGCGAAAAGCTTGTCGTTCTCGTGTGATCCAACGACGAGAAACCAGCGTGTCCATTTTTTCCACACCAAGTATTGCGCAAGCCCGTCGGCCAACATCGCGCGCGATGGCGCGGTATGGATGACATTGGCCCGGCAATCCTTTTGCCGAAGTCGGTCGTCGATTGCGGCGACGTTGAAAAACAAAATGCGTTGCGCCTTGCCCGCGTCGGCGGCCTTGAGTAGGTCGTCGGCGGGAAGATCGGCAACAATCAGCAAAATACCTTGGCGTGCGAATTGACCGACGGCGGTTGCGGGATCATCGCCTGGCTTCAGATGCAAATCGATCAGGGAATAGCGCTGATTGATAAACCGGCCGGTGGTTTCGCTGTCCTTGACCGCCATTTGGGCGCCCGCGAGTCCATTATCCGGCGGAGGCATTTGCACAAGCGAAATCGTTTCCTGGTGATGCGCCCGCCGCAAATAACCGATTTTGATGTCGAGCGGGTCTTGGGCGCGGGCCGCGAGATCAAGGCCAAGCACGATAACCAAGGCGAGCACTGCAAACCGGATCAAGGCGGTGTTCCCGACTAGGTCGCTCTTGATATCGTTCACTTCACAATCTGACCGTCATTCTTTGTTCATTTCAAGGGCGATATTGCCTAAGCTCTGTTGTCCGATGCCCCGGGTGCGCGCCCAACGGGGCAAAGTCGCAGTGGAGCCTTGAATGACCCTGTTGCTGGCGAGCGTCACTGGAAGCCGGGAAGCGGAACTCGCGGTCGCCCACGGTGCCGATATTATCGATCTCAAAGATCCCTCGCGGGGCGCATTGGGCGCGCTTGAGCCCTCGGTCGTAAATGACGCAATCAGTACCATCGCTGGGCGAAGGCCCGCGAGCGCCGTTATAGGCGATTTGCCGATGGAGCCTGGTGCAATTACCGCGGCAGTCGAGACGATGGCGAGGACCGGAGTCGACTACATCAAGGTCGGCCTCTTCGCAGGGGCACGGCGAAAAGAATGTATCCGGGCACTCGCATCCTTCACGCAACGAACGAGGGTCGTAGGCGTGATGTTCGCTGACAGCGAACCCGACAATGAGTTGGTTGGTCTCATGGCTGAGTCTGGATTCGCCGGGGCCATGATGGATACAGCTCGCAAGGACGGCAAGCGGTTGCTTGACCATGCGGATCCTGCAGCGATTGATCTCTTCGTACGTGGCTGCCGTTCCCATGGGTTGCTCGCAGGGCTTGCGGGGTCGTTGGAGGCAGCGGACATTCCGCGCCTGTTGCTCCTCGCGCCCGACTATCTGGGTTTCAGGAGTGCGTTGTGTGACCGGCATGACCGACGGTCTGAACTAGACCCGGCCCAACTGGACCTGATCCGAGGACTGATACCTCGAGATCCACGCGCGGTCGAAGCCGGTCGGCCGAAACAAGAGAAGCTGGACTATTGGGTGCTGGCAGCGCGCGGCTATTCCAGCGAACCCAAAGATGACACCGCGGTAGACCGGGTTCTGGTGCACGATTTTGAGATACCCGTGCGGGTCGGAGCCTATGAAAACGAGCGCTCAAATCC
>JBGQLL010000422.1:0-2109 GCA_041500065.1 Pseudolabrys sp. | reverse complement strand
TCACTCATGGAAGTTCTGATTATCGGCGCCGGCATCGGCGGACTAACTCTCGGACTGATGCTGCATCGCGCCGGCGTTGCCTGCCGTATCTTCGAGGCCGCCCCCGAACTCAAGGCGGTCGGCGTTGGCATCAATATCTTGCCGCATGCCTCGCGCGAATTATGCGCACTTGGACTGGAAGGGGCGCTCGCCAAGGTCGCCGTCACCACGCGCGAGTACTGCTTCTACAATCGCTTTGGTCAGTTCATCTATAGCGAGCCGGCAGGACGTTTCGCCGGCTATGACGTGCCGCAGTTCTCAATTCACCGCGGCGATCTGCAGATGGTTCTGCTCGATGCATTTGTAGAACGCGCTGGCAGCGACAAGGTGATCACCGGCTGGCGTTGTACCCGCGTCGAGCATGATGGGCCGGAGGCCATTGCGCATTTCGAAGACGACAATGGCAAGCCGCTGCCGTCACAGCGCGGCAGCGTCGTCATCAGCGCCGAGGGCATTCATTCGGTACTGCGCAAACAGCTTTACCCGAACGAAGGACCGCCGAAATATTCCGGCATCAACATGTGGCGTGGCGTCACGCGTTGGAAGCCGTTTTTGTCCGGCGCCAGCATGATCCGCGTCGGCTGGCATCATCCCGCGAAACTTTTGATCTATCCCATCCGCAGCAACGTCGACGGCGAAGGCCGCCAGCTGGTCAACTGGGTGTGTGATATCGAAACGCCGCAGTACCAGGCACGCGACTGGAACAGGCGCGGGAAGCTGGAAGACTTTTTGCCGGCGATGGCGGACTGGCACTTCGACTGGCTCGACGTGCCGAAGTTCATCAGCAACTCGGACGCAATCCTCGAATATCCGATGGTCGACCAGGATCCGTTGCCGCGCTGGAGCTTTGGCCGCCTGACGCTGCTGGGTGATGCCGCGCACCCGATGTACCCGCGCGGCGCTAACGGGGCGGCCCAGGCGATCCTCGATTGTCGGGCGCTGACCGACGCGCTTTCTGCCAATACCGATGCTGTTGCAGCGCTGAAGGCCTATGAAGCAAAACGGTTGCCGGCGACGGCCCAAGTGGTGCTGGCAAACCGCAAGGCGCCGCCCGACGCTATCCTGCACGAAGTCTACCGCCGCACCGGCGACAAGCCGTTCAAGAACATCGATGACGTCATCAGCCGCGAAGAGCTCGTCGCCCTTTCGGAGAGCTACAAGCGTGTCGCCGGCTATGACAAGGAACGGCTGAAGACGCGGGCGTGAGGCTCTCTAAAAACACTACGACCACGAAATGCTAAAGGCGCGCGTACATCCGGCGTCGCCTACTGCATATTCGTGGCCGCTCGATGAAGGAACCTTGCGGCTCAACATCATCGCTGAGATGCATATAGTCGCTGTTTGTTCCATTACAAGGGCTCAAGCGACACATGGCTAAAACGTCCGGCTACTCCTCGACTGCAAAATCTCTGCATTGGTTAATTGTGGCGCTCCTTACCGCACAGTTCATCGTTGCGTGGACCATGCCGCATATCGGCCGCAACACGCCGGTGACGACCCTGATCAGCCTGCATTTCTCGTTCGGCATCGTCATTCTTGCGGTCGCGATTGCGCGTCTGCTCTGGCGGGCGACCCACGCTGAGCCGGCGCCGCTCGATGGCGTGCCGCCATGGCAGGTGCAAAGCGCGCGGGTCATTCATTGGCTGCTCTATATTCTGCTGTTGGTGCTTCCGATCCTCGGCTGGATCAATGCCTCATGGCGCGGCATGCCGATCGTCCTCTTCGGGCTCGAACTCCCGAAATTGATTGCCACCCGTGCGCCGGGCTGGGGATGGACCGGCGACGTGCATAACCTGCTCGCTTATTACCTGATGCTGACGTTGATCGGCCTGCACATCTTGGGCGGCCTCTATCACTACTTTATCCGCCGCGATGGCGTTTTGCAGAGGATGCTCCCCGGGGGCTAGTGCCGCCAATCAGCGCCTCTCGGGCGGGATATCCTTGATGCGCGCCGAATGCATGGCGATGTCGTCAAGGCTGTAGGAGAGGTGGACCCGTTTCGTTGACGGCGGGCGCTTTGCGGCCGACAGACCCGGCCGCCATTCGGTCGCCGGGCGGATTGGGCGAGGC
>JBGQLL010000421.1:0-2134 GCA_041500065.1 Pseudolabrys sp. | reverse complement strand
TTCTGCGACGCCTCGATGATGCCGGCGCATGCCGCGTTGGCTTCACGGCAATGACCGAGCTAGCCTACGAGCCGTCCGGCTACAACGCCGTTTCCACTTATCCGCGGAACCCTTGGAATTTCGATTTCATCACGGGCGGATCGTCATCTGGATCGGCAGTTGCGGTTACAAGCGGAGCGGCGGTGATCGCGCTTGGTTCGGATACCGGTGGATCGATTCGCATCCCTTCGCATTGCACGGGGGCCACCGGATGGAAGCCGAGTTGGGGCGCGGTGAGTGTTACCGGTGCTTTGCCTCTTGCGCCATTCCTTGATTGCGTCGGATTACTCGCGCGCTGTGCCGCCGATCTCGCCCCGGCGGCCGCGGTGCTGGCAGCGGACGTTGCACCACGACCTGCGATTGAGAGTGTTGTCGTTATGGCCGATGCTCTTCGCGGCGCAGAACCGTCAGTACGTAACCCTTGCCAGCATGGGATCGATGCAATCCAGGCCTGCGGCGTCGCCGTATCGCACGTCGAGGGACTGCCGGCGATGGAGGCGATCGATGCGCATGCTATGATTGTCATGCAAGGCGAGGCGGCAAGAGTTCATGCGGGCTGGCTCGACCACGCGGCGATCAGCCCGGTTCTGCGCAAACGCATTGCTAAGGGTTTGACGATCGATGACGCAACGCTCGCAGCTAGTCGCGCCGCTCGGCCGCAATTGGTCAAAGACTTCGAGGAGCAAGTCTTAGGCAAGGCCGATGCGGCGATTTTGCCCGTGATGGCAATCCGTACACCACCGCTTGCGGAAGCCGATCCGGCTTCGCCAACATTCAGCGCTCGCCAACTCTATGAACTCAGTAGCTACACCCGCTTCGTGAATATGCTGGGATTCCCCGCGGTGTCGATTCCGGTAGGCTTCGACGATCGCGGATTGCCGGTCGCGTTGCAGATGGTTGGGCGTGCTGGCAGCGATTTTGCTCTCATCGCACTCGCCGTCAGGGTGCAGGAAAAGACCGAATGGCACGGACGTATTCCAACCGCTATTAGCGATCTTCTCGACAGCAGCGAAGGATTGCTTGCATGACTGGTCCAGCCGGCTCGTCGGCGCTCTCGCATCTGCGCGTGCTTGACCTGACACGGGCGCGCGCGGGTCCGACCTGCTGCCGCATCCTTGCGGATTTTGGCGCCGACGTTCTCAAAATCGACGCTCCACCGGGGGTTGATCCAAACGAGGGCATGAGCGGTGCGCGGGATGGCTATGATATGCTCAATCTGCACCGCAATAAGCGTTCGCTGACACTCAATCTCAAGGAAAACGAAGGCCGCGAGATCTTTCTGCGCTTGGCAAAGAGCGCGGACGTGGTGGTGGAGAATTTCCGCCCCGACGTCAAAGAGCGGCTCGGCATTGGATATGAGACGCTGCGCGCCGCCAATCCGCGCATCATTCTCGCCTCGATCTCCGGCTTCGGGCAGACCGGGCCCTATCGCCTCCGAGCGGGATTCGATCAAATTGCGCAAGGAATGGGCGGCTTAATGTGGGTGACCGGCTTTCCGGGCGAGGGGCCGATGCGCGCCGGAATTGCCGTCGCGGATTCGTCGGCCGGGGTTTATGCGGCGACCGGAATTCTTATCGCGCTCGCCGAGCGCGAGCGGTCGGGGCTCGGACAATGGGTTCAGACCTCGCTGCTTCAAGCGCAGATAGCAATGATGGATTTCCAGGCGGCGCGGTACCTGGTGGATGCTGAAGTGCCGAGGCAGGCCGGCAACGACCACCCGTATGCCACGCCAATGGGCGTACTGAAGACAGCCAGCGGTTACATCAACATCGGCGTCGGCGGCGACGGCCAGTGGCACGCGCTGTGCAAGGCGCTGGAGCGGCCCGATCTTGCCGCTAGCCCAGACTATGCGACACTGGCCGATCGGTTTCGTAACCGGTCCAAACTAATGACATTGCTTAACGCAATATTTCTGACGCGGACGTCGGACGAGTGGCTCGAAAAGCTGGAAGCGGCCGGCGTGCCGGCAGGGCCGATTTACAAGATGGACGAGGTTTTCGCAGACCCGCAGGTTCAACATCTCGGTATCGCCGTTCCATGTCATCATGACGCGCGCGGCGACATTGCTATCGTCGGACAGCCCATCGATCTATCG
>JBGQLL010000420.1:0-2137 GCA_041500065.1 Pseudolabrys sp. | reverse complement strand
GCTGCCGGACGGCGACGCGTTGAGGTACCAGCGCGTGTAGCGGATGCCCGGCGGCGGCCAGCTATCGGCTTTGCGCATAAAATTCGAACCCCGCACCGCATATTCAACGTTGGGGCGGGCCAAATAATCGGTCTGCTTGCCTTTGAGATAGTGATCGTAGAAGGGCAGCAGCACGTTGCGATGAAATTCGACACTGGAAAATTCTGCCGCCGCAGCCCAGGCGTTGGGCACCCCGGACATGCGGAGCTTCTTCGGCCCCGTCGCACGTGCGTAACCGTCAATGTTGCCGCGTGTATGCAGCTGCATCTTTGCCCAAACGCCGCTCGAATAAAGGGGAACCTTGATGCGGTCGAGCACATCCCAGGCACTGCGCTCACGCCAGAAATCATCGCAAGTCGGGTGCGCAGCAACCATTTGCGTCAGATCGGTTTGCTGATCGCACGCCGGACCGGCGGCGGGGAAACGGTTGATGAAGCGGTTTTGATACCACCAGTAACCGGGGAAGAAGTCGCAGGGAATGCCGCCGTGATAGGTGCCAGCGCGGTAAAGATCGGCCAAGCCGTCATGCGCGGCGATGCATGCGAGCGAAGGCGGCGCGAGCGCCCCCATAAACCATTGCAGCATGCAAAAATACGACTGACCAATGCCGCCGACCTTGCCGCTGCACCACGACTGCCTGCCGATCCATTCGATGACGTCGTAAAGGTCCTGCTGTTCGCGCCGGCCAAGAAATTCGAAGTGGCCGCCCGATCTGCCGCTGCCGCGCACATCCATATGGACATAGGCGTAGCCTTGCTCGACGTACCACTCGATTGGGCCGGTCTCGCGCCAGAGAAATTGCGCGCTCGCCGGAAGACTGTTGTTGTCGAAACGGTAGGGCGCCGCCCCGAACAAAGCCGGATAAGGACCAGCCCCATCGGGCCGATATATACGCGCACCTATCGATGTTCCGTCACGGACATCGATTTGGATAATCTCGTCGATCACCGGCGGTCGACTCCTTGGCGGGCTGGCAAAAACACGCTAAAGCTTAGTGGACTCAGCACGCGATCCTCAAGGCCCGGCGGCACCGGCCGATCCGATGCGGACCTCGCCGGTCCCCAAATAAGCGCGTTGGACGCCGGGATTCTCCTTCAGCATCGCGGCGCTGCCAGAGCCGACGATGCGTCCCGATTCAATCAGGTAGCCACGATCGGCAATCTTGAGGCTCAGGCGCGCATTTTGCTCGACCAGCAGGATCCCAACGCCGGTCGAACGGATGTGTGCCAGCGCGCCGAAGAGCTCGGTGCACATGATCGGCGCAAGGCCCAGCGACGGCTCATCCAACAGGAGAATATCGGGTGAAGTCATCAGTGCGCGCCCGACAGCGACCATCTGCTGCTCGCCCCCGCTCATGGTGCGCACTGTCTGCGCTAGCCGCTCATAGAGGCGCGGAAACAGGGCGAGCACCTCTTCGAGTGTGGCTGCTTCGTTCGCCCGCGCGCGCGCGGGGAAGGCTCCGAGCAGCAGATTTTCGCGCACCGTGAGCTCGCTGAAAATACCACGTCCTTCCGGCACTAGTGCAATGCCTGCTTCAACAATTTGATGCACCGGCATGCCGACAAGATCGCGTCCGGCCATCGCGATGCGGGCTCCGGCGGGTGCAGACACCAGCCCACCGATCACTTTGAGGAGCGTGGTCTTGCCGGCGCCATTGGCACCAAGGATAACAACGATCTCTCCGCGCGCGACATTGAGTGAGACATTATCGAGCGCGCGGTGCTTGCCGTAGAAAGCGGAGACGGCGGAGACTTCAAGCATCGGCGTCTCCGAGGTAAGCGCGGATCACTTCATGGTCTGTGAGCACGGCGGACGGCGGCCCCTCGGCAATCTTGCGCCCTGCGTTCATCACGACGCAGCGGTCGCAGAGCGATCGAATGGCGTCCATCACATGCTCGACAATAACGATGGTAAGCCCTTCCTGCCGCAACATCTTCACCAAGGCAATGGCGACCTGCAACTCGGATGGATTAAGGCCAGCCAGCCATTCGTCGAGCAGCAAAAGATTCGGCGACAGCGCCAGTGCGCGGGCGAGCTCGAGGCGCTTCTGGTCAATATAAGTAAGTTGGCCAGCAGGAGCGTCCACCTTGTCGGCGAT
>JBGQLL010000419.1:0-2141 GCA_041500065.1 Pseudolabrys sp. | reverse complement strand
TCGACGTGATCGCCGGTAATGTGCGCGAGCAGCGCGCCGTGTGCTGTGGTCGCTGGCGGCGGCACAATCCTTTCGCCCCGCCGCTCGGCAGCGGCAAAACGTCCCGCGAGCAGGCCGATGGCGGCTGATTCTACATAGCCCTCACAACCGGTGATCTGGCCGGCAAACCGCCAAAACTGGTTTGCTTTGAACCGCAGCGTGTCATCGAGGAGTTTAGGTGAATTCAGGAACGTATTGCGATGCAGCCCGCCTAGTCGCGCAAAATCCGCATTTTGCAAGCCGGGGATGGTCCGGAAAACACGGATCTGTTCACTGTGTTTCAGCTTGGTCTGAAAGCCCACCATATTGAACAGCGTTCCCAACTTGTTGTCCTGGCGTAGTTGCGCCACGGCATAGGGCTTTGTGCCCGGTTCGCGCGGGTTGGTCAGCCCGAAAGGCTTCATCGGGCCATGCCGCAACGTCTCAGGCCCGCGCTCGGCCATCACCTCGATTGGGAGGCAGCCATCGAAATAGGGCGTGGAGGTTTCCCAGCCGTGAAAGCTGGTTTTGTCACCAGCAAGGAGCGCGGCGACGAATGTCTCATATTGTTCGCGCGATAACGGGCAATTGATGTAATCCGCGCCAGTGCCACCGGGGCCGGCTTTGTCGTAGCGCGATTGAAACCAAGCCTGCGCAAAGTCGATGCTGTCTCGATGCACGATTGGTGCAATAGCGTCGAAGAAAGCGAGTTGCCGTTCGCCGCTCAGCTTGGCGATGGCGGCGGCAAGGTCAGGTGAAGTCAGAGGCCCTGTCGCGATGACAACGCTGCTCCAATCATTAGGGGGTAACGTAACTTCACCACGTTCAAGGGTGATCAACGGGTGCGCAGCCAGCGTGTCGGATACCGCGGCTGAAAACCCTTCACGATCGACGGCGAGCGCACCTCCTGCCGGCACCTGGTTCTTATCCGCAGCACGCATGATCAACGAACCAAGCCGGCGCATTTCCTCATGCAAGAGCCCTACGGCATTGTGTTCGTGATCATCGGAACGGAATGAATTCGAGCAGACGAGTTCTGCATAGCTGTCGGTTTTATGCGCGGGTGTCATGCAGAGTGGCCGCATTTCATGCAGCACAACCGGTACGCCAGCATGGGCCAGTTGCCAGGCCGCCTCCGAGCCTGCAAGACCGCCACCCACTACGTGCACCACTTGAAAATTTTCGTATGTCATTCAATGATCAATAGGCTGGCGGGTGACGATCTGCAACGGTGGGTAAAGGGCTGCGCATGTATTTGAATTTAGTGGCCTATAGTCTTGTGTGCGTTGCTGGAATTGCGGCCAATGCCTTTACTGCGGCCGCGGCAACAATGCCCGATGTCATCGGCGAAGCGTATGGCGGATATTCGGTCGCGCCGCCTACGCCCAGCATAGTTTTTGTTTGCCACGGGTTCGGGTGTAAGTACCGGGCCGAAGTGGATCTGAGGCTAACGATCATACGAAGCTTACTCAACTTCTGGCAGCGGGCCGGTCATCGCCGGCCGCAGAGCGCAAGGCAGTTGCGACTGCGGGAGCCTGGTTCGACAAGCGCGTTGGCCCTGTAGCCGGTACGGAAAACCACGTGGCGCGGGCCGGCGCCAAATATATGTATGATGTCCATCAATTCGACTGCATCGATTCCAGCCGTAATACGACCAGTCTGCTGTTGGTGCTCGATCAGCTGAAATTGCTGCGATACCACGACGTCGACGCGCCAGAGGCGCGCGGTTTCTTCCTCGACGGACGGCCGCCACATGCCACAGCGGTTCTTGTTGAGAAGGGGACTGGCAGTAAATGGTCAATTGATTCCTGGACAGTAGGCTACGGCCAGATTTTGGAGGTTATGCCGCTGGAGCGTTGGAAATCGCTCGACCAGTAAGAAACGTTGAAGTGGCAAAAAGCGAAACGCCCGCGGATTTACGCGGGCGTTATCACGTCACATCAGTGAGCAACCTGATTAGCGGTGCGCTGCGTTCCAGGCGACCCGCGGAATATCGGAGCGGCTGATGCCGATGTCGGCGAGTTCACGGTCGCCCAGGCGCGACAACTCGTTGATACTTTGATTGTAGCGCTTCCACTCCTGGATGAAGCGGACGAGTGCGGCAAACATGGTGTCCTTCTTTC
>JBGQLL010000418.1:0-2156 GCA_041500065.1 Pseudolabrys sp. | reverse complement strand
ATTCTTCCGCCCGCGGCTGGAGCCCGGGACCGAAGTCTCGCGGCGGCGGGGACGGACCGGTTGCGGCAGCCCTGGAAAAGGCAGGACAGCGCGTCGGTGGCGTTCTATTGGCACCCTTGCAGTGCGAGTGCAAGCCCGTAAAAGCGTGGCCAGCAAATGTAGACACCAGTTTTGCGTCCGGCCGCGCTTTAAATGTTACATTATGCGCGCAATCGGGGCGGCCGACCGGCGCCACTCAGCCTGATTGCGCACCGGCGCCCGCGAAGATTCGTCGCATAAAACATTCGTCTAGAGCGGCTTAAATCCCCGACAGCTGGAAATCGCCAGACCCGCCATGCGGATCGCCCTTTACGAGCCGGACATCCCCCAGAATACCGGCACGATTCTCCGGCTTTGCGCATGCTTGGGGATTGAAGCACACATTATTGAACCGGCCGGCTTCCCTGTCACCGATCGTGCATTCCGCCGGGCCGGAATGGACTATCTCGACCAGGTCGCCCTGACCCGTCATGGATCGTTCGAGGCCTTCGAGCAATGGCGGGCGCGTGAGCAGCTATCCCTGGTGCTACTAACCACCGGCGCTGAGCAATCGTACCTCGACCATGCCTTCCGAGCCGATCAAGTGCTGCTATTCGGACGGGAGAGCGCCGGCGTGCCGGAATCCGTGCACAAGGCAGCCGATAGGCGGCTGCGAATACCAATGCAGCCTGGCATGCGCTCGCTCAACGTAGCCATGGCGGCCGCGATCGTTGCAAGCGAGGCGTTGCGCCAGACGGACGGCTTCCCGAGATGATAAGATGAGCCATGGCCCGGTGGGTTCTCATGGCGACGGCATTTGCATTCGCATTTGGCGCCGTTGACGCGAATGCGGCGCGAACTTTGCTCGCCGACCTGATGACACGCCAGCCAGCGGGAGCTGACGAGCCAGCGATGTCCGCCCTGGCACTTGAGGCCTGCATGCGCCGCGCGCAGGACCTCGACCGCACCGGTATTGCCATCGACTACGAAATCGCGGCGATCGACCGCGAGGCCGCTGAAGCACTGCTTCTTCAGAAATATCTCAGTGCCGAATTGCCGATGATCGGCAGCTATGATGAACCCGCGCTCAACGAATTCCAACGCCGCGTCGTTCGTCACGAAGAATTGGCCAAGAAATTCCAGACGGAGTTTCCACTCTACCAGAATAAAAAAAACGCCTACGACACTGCGGTCGACGAATTCGAGCACATTTGCGCGAACCGCTTTCGCCGCAGCGATCTCGAAGCGATCAGGACCAAGCTCGACCTGAAATAGAGCATCCTGACCACCCGTGCACTATGGCCTGCCCCTCGATATAATTGCAGACTGGAGCCGTTGATGGACGCCGGACAGTTGGAAGCTCACAAGACACGCGCGCGAACCTGGTTCGAAGCGCTGCGCGACGATATTTGCGCGGCTTTCGAGGCGCTCGAAGGCGCACTGCCCGAGGACGCTCCACTCGCCGACCATGCGGCTGGCCGCTTCATCCGCACGCCGTGGCAACGAACCGACCATAGCGGCGCGCCAGGTGGCGGCGGTGTGATGGCGATGTTGCGCGGCCGCGTGTTCGAAAAAGCCGGAGTGCATTGTTCGACCGTGCAAGGCGAGTTCGCGCCGGAATTCCGCAAGGAGATACCGGGCGCCGAGAATGACCCCCGTTTCTGGGCTTCAGGCATTTCGCTGATCGCACATCCACACAACCCGAATGTGCCGGCAGTGCACTTGAACACCCGCTTCGTCGTCACCAGCAAATCCTGGTTCGGCGGAGGCGCCGATCTCACGCCGGTTCTGGACAGGCGCCGCACCGAGACCGACCCGGACAGCATCGCTTTTCACGCCGCGATGAAAACAGCCTGTGACTCGCACGCCGAGATTGCGCCGTACGACAAATACAGGAAATGGTGCGACGAATATTTCTTTCTCAAGCACCGCAATGAACCACGCGGCATCGGCGGCATTTTCTACGATTATCTCGAAACCGACTGGGACGAGACCTTCGCTTTTACGCAGGACGTCGGTCGCGCTTTTTTGCGTGCCTACCCTGGATTGGTGCGAAAGAATTTCACGGCACCATGGAGCGAAGCCGAGCGTGAAGAACAGTTGATCCGTCGTGGCCGCTACGTCGAATTCAACTTGCT
>JBGQLL010000417.1:0-2166 GCA_041500065.1 Pseudolabrys sp. | reverse complement strand
GCCGAGTTCGAAGGCGAGACCGGCAAAAAACTGAACGTCAATTTTGGCACAGCCGGCTCGCTGCGCGAACGGATCAAGAATGGGGAGACCGCTGATCTCGTGATCTTGTCGGAATCCGCGATCGCCGAGCTCGCAAAGTTGGGGCTTGTCGTGCCCGAAAGCCGTACTGATCTTGGCCGCACCGTTACGGGAGTCATCGTACGTGACGGCGCGCACATCCCCGACATCTCGACGCCCGATGCATTCAAGCGGTCCTTACTGAAGGCGCGGACGGTCGCCTATACGGATCCGAAGGCTGGCGGCTCCGGCGGCATCATGTTTTCGGCGCTGCTGGAGAAACTCGGTATTGCCGATGAGATCAACAAGAAAGCGGTGCTTGGGAAAGGTGGCCACGACGTTGCAGTGTCGGTAGCGGAAGGCCGCGCCGAACTTGGCACCACGTTCATTAGTGAAGTTCTGCCGGTGAAGGGCGCCAAGGTCATCGGTCCGCTACCCGGCGAATTGCATAATTCCAACACCTATACGGCGGCCATTCACTCTGGTTCTGCCTCACGCCAAGACGCCGAGGCCCTGTTGCGCAAGTTGACCGACCGGGCGACTCGTCCGCGCTGGATTGCGGCCGGCCTGGAGCCCGCGTTCCAGGATCGCTAAGCATCTTGCACAGCGAGACGACCTTGCCTAATTACGCGGGGAGGGGAGTGTGCGACGCCATGGACGCGCTGAAATTCGTAGTCCTTGACGAGGAGGATCTGGAGGTCACGTCGACCCATCTTCAGGATGCGGTGGTGAAGGTCTCCGACATCCTTTGGCGGCCCCAGCAAAAACGCTTCGTGTTGGCGCTCAACCGCTTTGACTGGGAGAGTGCCCAGGGTGCCGAACCCGAATACCGGAGGCGCCGGGCCGCCCTGCGTTTTGAGCGAGTGTTGTCCTGCAAGTGCCGGCAAATGAACCCCGCTCATAAAGACGAGGTTCTCAACCTCTTGGCGGTCGAATTTTCCGAAACCGAAGCGCCCTCGGGTGTAGTGACGCTGACTTTTTCAGGCGGGGCGACGATGCGGCTCGATGTCGAATGCCTGGAGGCCGAACTCGCCGACCTCGGTCCATCCTGGACGACCGCCGCCTGCCCATGCCACGCCGAGCTCGAAAAACCAGCCGCGAAGCGCAGCCGTTCTTGACCGCATCGCGGTCCTGCCAAGCCAGAAATCAAAATTTTCGGTTCAAAACTGTGCGTGGCAACGCCCGCAAGACCATACGCGGCTTGAAATTCGGGAACTCTGGTGGCGTAGTCGCCGCGTTCTCAAACAGGGGTGCATCATGCGCAAAACCTTCATTTTAGCGGCGCTGCTGACGGGGGCTGTGGTGTTTAGCGGAATGCCAGCCAAAGCCTGGGTCGGCTGTACCTGCGTAAAACTTGGCTCGCCTGCCGTCTGCACATCGGGACCGGGCGAATGCACGCTCAAGAATGGCGGAGCCTGCGTATTGCCATGCGACTATCAGCAACCGAAAAAAGCCAATATGCACAAGGAGAAAAGCAAAGAAGCATAGATTGGCTTTATCGGTCAGCGACAAGGCTCCGTTTCGGCGGAGCCTTTTGCTTTTTGGGGCCACCGCGTCAGGGTTGACGCCAAGGCGCGCATCACCCATTGACCTGTCGTCCGGTCACGACCCGGCAGGATCAAGCCATGCCCCTACGCTTGGACAGTCAAAGCGCGGATTTTCCGAAGCGTTTCCGCGATCTTCTTGCGGTCAAGCGCGAGACGACGCAGGACGTTGAGGAGGTCGTGCGCGGCATCGTTGCCGATGTGGCGGCGCGTGGCGACCGTGCTTTGTTTGAGTTGACGGCCAAATTTGACCGCATCGATCTTGCCCGGACAGGGCTACGCGTAACCGCGGCGGAAATCGGCGCGGCAGAGCAGTCCTGCCAGAGCGAGGCGCTGGCAGCCCTCACGCTCGCACGCGACCGTATTGAGGCCTATCACCGCCGCCAAAGGCCCGTTGAAGAACGCTTTAGCGACCCGCTTGGTGTCGAGATGGGCACAAAGTGGACCGCGATCGAGGCAGTGGGCCTGTACGTGCCGGGTGGCACCGCGGCTTATCCGTCGTCCGTTCTTATGAATGCAGTGCCGGCCAAGGTTGCCGGCGTTCCAAGGCTTGCAATGGTAGTGC
>JBGQLL010000416.1:0-2190 GCA_041500065.1 Pseudolabrys sp. | reverse complement strand
GCCGCAGAAAATAACGAGCGCCAGCACGACTAACAGCATGTAGTCGGAGAAATTATTGATCGGCAGCCCAATGACAGCGACCGCGAGAACGAGTGCACCCACTTTGCGCCAGACGGCGCCGGCAGCATCGCCGTTCGTTGTGGTCATCGAATGGTGTCCCGGGCCCAGCCAATTCGCCCTTGCGTAGCATGTCGATTTGGCTCAAATCCATGCCGCACGCGGCGAAAACTATGTATGGCGGGACTTTGAGACCGTGATCCGTTTGGGAATAGTCGGCAGCAATTATGGACGTACGGTGCAGCTGCCTGCTTTCCGGGCCGATCCGCGTTGCGAGGTGATCGCACTTGCCGGCAGCGATGAAAAACGTACGGCCGAGCGAGCTCGTGACGCCGGAGTGCCCAAAGCCTACGGTGAATGGCGCGCGCTGGTCGAGGATACAGATGTGGAGGCAGTTGCCATCGCTACGTTGCCAAGCCTGCAGGTGGCGATAGCAATCCGCGCACTGGAGCTGGGCAAACCGGTTTTCGCCGAGAAGCCGATGGCGAATAACCTCGCAAATGCGCGCGCGATGCTTCGGCAGGCCGCTCAAAGCCGCAAGCCGACCATGATCGACTTCAATTTCCATCAGATCGTGAGCTGGCAGCGCGCCAAGGCGATGCTTGATGCCCATGCAATCGGCACGCTTCGCCATGTCACGGTGCATTGGCACGTAGAAAGCCGCGCCATCCAGCTGCGCATGCACAATTGGAAGACCGTTGGCGACGACGGCGGCGGCGTGCTCGGCAACTTCATTTCCCATTGTTTCTACTATCTGGAATGGTTTTGCGGCCCGATCGCCGGGTTGTCGGCACGGGTGGCCGGCCTACCTGACGACAGTGAACTTGAGACGACCACGGCGATAGCACTCCAGTTCGCATCCGGCCCACTGGTGAGCCTCTCAATGAGTTGCGCCTCTTATCTCGGTATCGGTCATCGCATTGAGTTCTTCGGCGACGACGGCACGCTGGTGCTGCACAATTCCGGCGCCGACTACATGCGTGACTTCGAGCTATGGCACGGCAAGCGGGACGCGCCCCTCGTTCGCATCGGCACCGAAGACCCGACCGACAGAAAATACCCCGACGGGCGCATTGCGCCGGTTTCGCGACTCGCGAAGATATTTTTCGACGCCATTGAAAGTGGCGGCACTGCAAGGCCGGGCTTTGCCGAAGGCTATCGCGTGCAGCACCTTATCGATGCCGCTCGGCGCTCGCATCTGCAGGGCGCTTGGATTGACGTTGCACGCGAGCCCGCTACAGAGGAGATACGCGTGTGAGCCGCATCCTGGTCACCGGCGGCAGCGGCTTCATCGGCTCCGGGTTGGTAAAAGCGCTCGTCACGGCGGGTCACCATGTGCGCGTGCTCGACGATAATTCGCGCGGGAGCCTGCGCCGGCTTACCGAGGTCGCCAGTGACATCGAGTTCATCGCTGGCGACATTCGCGATGCAGCCGTGGTTGAGAAAGCGGCGCATTCGATGGACGAGATTCACCACCTCGCCTTTGTCAACGGTACTGAATTTTTTTACAGCCAGCCGGAGCTGGTGCTGGATGTTGGCGTGCGCGGCATATTCAATGTCATCGACGCATGCCGCAAAAACAGTATCGGCACGCTGGTCCTCGCGTCGAGCTCTGAAGTCTATCAGACACCACCCAAAATCCCGACCGACGAAAGCGTCCCTCTCACCATCCCTGATCCGTTGAACCCGCGCTATTCCTATGGCGGCGGCAAGCTGATCAGTGAATTGATGGCTATCAACTTCGGCCGCAAATATTTCGAGCGCGTGCTGATCTTCCGCCCGCACAATGTTTACGGCCCCGACATGGGCTGGGAGCATGTGATCCCCCAATTCGCCTTGCGCCTCGACGCCGCCGCCAAAAAACAACGGTCTGGCAAATTGTCATTTGAAATCCAGGGCACCGGAAAAGATACACGCAGCTTCTGCTTCATCGATGACCTGGTCGCGGGGATCATGGTCATGCTGGACAAAGGCGAGCATCTCGGCATCTATCACGTGGGTACGACGGAAGAAGTCACGATCGCCGACCTAGCCCGTCGGATCGCTGCTGCCTGCGGCCGCGAGATCGACCTGATTGCCGGCAAACCCATGGCGGGAGGCACAACGCGCCGCTGCCCCGATATTTCGAAGCTT
>JBGQLL010000415.1:0-2202 GCA_041500065.1 Pseudolabrys sp. | reverse complement strand
GACCGAACACGAGCATCGGCAAAGAGAATTCGCCAGCCAGCTCGCCAGGAAGATTGCGCCCCAGATGGGTGCCACAACTGATGATACCCGCCCGGCACGCGGGAAATACAACGCGGTCAACTATCAGACATCCCATATTCAGGGGGGCGCGGTCATGGGTTCGTCGCCCGAGACGAGCGTCGTCAATCAGCACCTTCAGCATTGGAGTCTGCCCGACCTTTGGGTGATCGGCGCGTCCGCGTTTCCGCAGAACGCTTCCCACAATCCGACCCTGACGGTAATTGCCCTGACCACCTGGGCCGCTGACACTTTGATCGGCCGTTACCTGAAGAACCCGGGAAAACTCGTATGAGAGAGCATTGGCTAGTTGGGGCACTCGTCGTCGAGCTTTGGTGCTATGGGTCAATTGTCTCTACGTCATGCGCTATTGATGGCGGTGCTGCCATGCTGCATTGTTAATTCACCCCCGCGCCGGTGAGCGCAGGTCGCTACCAGCGCCCGCGCCATCGAGTGCCTTTAACTGGAGCCGGGGATGCTGAAGCGGTGGATTCCTCTCGTAATCGCCGGATCGGTCCTCGGCGCGGCGGCACCTGAAGCCGCGCAAGTCGGACTGATCAGGATCAACGGCGCGATCGGCCCGGCGACGGCAAATTACGTGGCCCGCGCGGTCGATGCGGCCGCGGAGCAGCACGATCAGTGCCTCATCATCGAGCTCGACACGCCCGGTGGGCTACTTGAATCCACCAAGGATATCGTCCAGACGTTCTACGCTTCGAAAGTGCCCGTGGTTGTCTACGTCTCGCCGTCGGGAGCGAGTGCGGGCAGCGCCGGTGTTTTCATCACCTTGGCGGCGGATATCGCTGCCATGGCGCCGAATACGATCATCGGCGCGGCGCATCCGGTTGCATTTGGTATGGGGGGCGGGGCGGATAGCACAAACAACGTCATGAAACAGAAGATGGAGAACTACACCTCCAGCTTCATCGAATCCATCGCGGATAAGCGCCATCGCAACGTCGAGTGGGCAAAATCCGCCGTGCTCAAGAGCGTTGCGACCACCGCCCAAAAGGCCCTTAAGGCCAATGTCATCGATCTCATCGCGGACGACGTCCCGGACTTGCTGAAGAAACTCGACGGGCGCACGGTCGGCGGCAGGACACTCCAGACTGCGAACGCGAAAATCGTGGACATACCGATGAGCGCGGGCGAACGCGTGTTTCAACTGATCTGGCGGCCCGAGGTGATGTTCGTGCTCCTGCTCATCGCGATGTACGGCATCATCGGCGAATTGAGCAGCCCCGGTGCTATCCTGCCTGGCGTGGTCGGCGCGATCGCGGTGATCCTGTTTCTGTTCATGTCGGCGACGCTGCCGGTGAACGTCGCCGGGCTGGCGCTAGTCGGCCTGGCGATCGCGCTTTTCGTCATTGATGTGTTCGCGCCGACGCACGGCGTGTTGACCGCGGGGGGCGTCGTGTCGTTTTTCCTCGGCGCACTGATGCTGTTCAACCGCGCCGCGCCGGGTTTCGCTTTGTCTCTGGCCTGGATCATCCCGGCGACGCTTATCACTGCGGCGTTCTTCATCTTTATGGTCAGCAAGGGGATTCGCGCGCAATTCATGCCGGTTCGCGCCGGGACGGAAACGATGATCGGCAAGCGGGTGATCGCGCTCTCGCGGACCGATTCTCGAGGCGGCCAGGTATTCATCGAAGGCGAACGCTGGAATGCCGTGAGTGAGACACCCATCGAACCCGGGCAACCGGTGGAAGTGACGGGCATCAACGGGCTAACGCTGAACGTCAAACCCACAACCTAGAACGGTGAGATCATGAGAGACCTTTTCAATGCGGCGGCGAGCCTCGGTCCGACCGCGGTGATTCTGTTGGTATTGGCCATCTTCGTGTTGCCGCTGGCCGTTCGGATTCTGCGTGAATACGAGCGCGGCGTGATTTTCCGGCTCGGGAAGCTTCAGGACGCGAAGGGGCCAGGCCTCATCTTTCTCATCCCCCTCGTGGACAAGATGGTGAGAATGGACTTGCGGATCATCACCATCGGTGTGACGCAGCAGGAAATCATGACCCGAGACAACGTGCCGGCCACCGTGGACGCGGTCGTCTATTTTCGCATCATCAATCCGTCGGACGCCGTGGTGAAAGTGGAGGATTTCTTGAAAGCGACGTCGCTCATCGCGCAAACGACGCTGCG
>JBGQLL010000414.1:0-2233 GCA_041500065.1 Pseudolabrys sp. | reverse complement strand
CGCGTGCCCGGCACGTTCCAAAGCCGCAGCAGCGTCCCGAACGATGCCCAGAACACACCGGCCGTGACGAACAGCAAGTCGCCACCGACGCCGCTGCCGCCAATGGTCGCAAGCGATTCCGCGCCGAAGACCAGCAGGCCGAGGATGATTGCGGCGCCGCCGAACATCCGCCGCACCGAAATGCTCTCATGCAAAATAACGCCGGCAAGGATGAGACCCGAAAGAGCGGCGCAAGCGGGCTGGATCGTGGTGCCGTGACCGAGCGGGACCAGAATGAAGCCGCTATAGGCGAGGAGCGACTGCGGCGGCCCGGACAGGACCGTCATCACAAATCCACGTCCCCAGCGGACGCCGCCCAGGTCGCGCAACCCGTCGCGCACAATCAGCGGCAGAATGAGCAGGCCGGACCAGAAGAAGCGATGGAAAGCAAGATCGGCCGGCGAAAAGCCGATCTGGATACCGTGTTTTGCCACCACGAAGCCCGCCGCCCACGCAAAGGCCGCGAGCGTGCCGCACACGATGCCGATGATCATTGTCGGCCTATGCACTTTGCCGGGCGCGGCCATGGGCTCCAAAGGCCAGGAAGCGAGCAGGGTGACTTCGGTATGGCTGATACTCTAGGATCGCCAGCGAAGTCCATTTGCCAATCAACAACACTCACTTCACCGGGATGGAAGCTCATGGCGAAGTCGCGAAAAGTCGTTATTACCTGTGCTGTTACGGGCTCAATTCACACGCCCTCGATGTCCCCACATCTGCCGATCACGGCACAGGAGATCGCCGATGCTGCCATCGGGGCGGCCGAAGCGGGTGCAGCCATCGTGCACCTGCACGCGCGTAACCCGCAGGATGGCCGTCCCGACCAGACGCCGGAGGCTTTTGCTCCCTTCCTCAAGGTGATCAAGCAGCGCTCCAACGTCGTGGTGAATATCACCACGGGTGGCGCGCCGACGATGACAGCCGAGGAGCGCGTGCGGCCGGCTGCGACTTTCAAGCCTGAAGTTGCCTCGCTCAACATGGGCACGATGAACTTCGGGCTTTACCCGATGATCCCGCGCTACAAGGGCAAGTTCAAACATGATTGGGAGGAACCGTATCTGGAACGGTCGCGCGGCGGCATGTTCAAGAACACCTTCGCCGACATCGAGTACATCCTGACCACATGCGCCGGAAATGGAACCCGCTTCGAGATCGAATGCTACGACATCGGCCATCTCTATACGTTGCGCCACTTCCTCGATCGTGGCCTGGTGAAGCCGCCGCTGTTCGTGCAGTCGGTGTTTGGCATTCTTGGCGGAATCGGGCCGCACCCCGAAGACGTCATGATGATGAAGCGCACCGCGGATCGCCTGCTTGGCGACAATTATCACTGGTCCGTTTTGGGCGCAGGCGCGAACCAGATGCGTGTTGCCGCCATTGCGGCCGCAATGGGCGGCAATGTCCGCGTTGGCATGGAAGATTCGCTGTGGATCGGCGCCGGCAAGCTGGCCGAGTCCAATGCCCAGCAGGTCACCAATGTGCGAAAAATCTTGGAAGGCCTAGGGCTGGAAATCGCGAGCCCTGACGAGGCGCGCGAAATCCTCTCGCTCAAGGGCGGTGACAAAGTGGCGTTTTAAGACCTGTCAGATCGCTGTCATTCCGTGACGTCGGCCGTAGCCCGAATCCACGGCCACATTGCATGGGCGCCGGCCGTGGAAATTGCGACTAATTGAGCAGTCGAACCCACAGTGGGTCGACCTTTACAATCAAATCAGTCAGTAAAGATGTTGCTCTGGATTCCGGGCTCGCGGCCTTCGGGCGCGCCCCGGAATGACGAGGAAAAACATGGCTTCGCTCGACACCGTCAGCCTCGCCATATTGCTGGGCAGTCTGCTGGTTCTTGCCGGCATTCTGTCCAGCCTGATCGCGCTGCGTTTCGGCGCGCCGCTGCTGCTCGTGTTCCTCCTGGTCGGCATGATGGCAGGCGAGGGCGGCCCGGGCGGCATCAAGTTCGATGACGTCGGTACCGCTTACACGGTCGGTTCGATCGCGCTGGCGTTGATCCTGTTCGACGGCGGCCTGCGCACCCGCTTCGCCAGTTTCCGCAACGTGCTGGGACCGGCAGTGACGCTGGCGACTGTGGGAGTACTGATCACGGCGGTTCTTACCGCGCCGGTGGCGAAATTCGTGCTCGGCATTGGCTGGATCCCGGCTCTCCTCGTTGGAGCGGTCGTGGCGTCGACCGACGCGGCTG
>JBGQLL010000413.1:0-2261 GCA_041500065.1 Pseudolabrys sp. | reverse complement strand
GCCGCTGCGCATCCTGTTCCCGCCCAATGGCGCGCGGCTTGAGCTTGCCGCCAGCGATAACGGCGGCATCGATCCGCTGGCACTGAAGATCTCGGGCGGTGCTGCGCCGCTCACCGTGCTGGTCAACGGCGTTCCGTTGGGCAACGCCAGTACAAGGCGCACGGTATTCTTCACGCCCGACGGACCCGGGTTCGTGCGCCTCACCGTGATGGACGCCAGGGGCGCGGCCGAAAGCGTGATGGTGCGGCTGCAGTAAAGCGGCGCGCATCGCGCATCGTGAACGTCCGGCACGATCGACGCCGACGGCATTCATTGCCGGCACGCATCAGTGAGCCCGCCTGTCGAGGCGGCCTCTATTTCGCATCCACGACGTTCTTGATGGCGATCTTGGATAGCTGAATTACAAGCTCTCTCAGGCGTTTCGTTTCCGCTCGGAGCGATTGTAATACCAGCCTTCATATTGTTTGACCGATGGTTGCCCATTGGCGCGTGGCGATGGAGGCGATTCGCCCGGTCTCGTCGAGGAGCTTTTGCCAGGCGTCCTGGCAAGCATCGAGAATGTCGGTGTAGCTCTTGAACACCCGGTTGGAGAGATAGGTCTGGCGCAAGTATTGCCAGATGTTCTCCGCCGCGTTGAGCTCCGGACAGGCTGGCGGCAGCGACACCAAGGTGAGGTTTTTCGGGACCTTGAGTTTGCGGGTGGTGTGCCAACCGGCTTGATCGAGAATAATCATGGCGTGTGCGCCGGGCGCAACGGCACGGCTGATCTCTTCGAGGTGTTTGCGCATCGCCGTCGTGTTGGCATACGGCATGATGATGGCGGCGCCGGTGTCACGGCTTGGGCAGACGGCGCCGAACAGATAGGCGTTTTCATAACGCTGATCTTTTGGCTGGCGCGGACGCGTGCCCGTTCTGGCCCATTGGTAGACGAGCGAGTTCTTTTGCCCGACCCGCATTTCATCCTGGAACCACACTTCGATCGATGTCCCCAATGCAAGTTGGCTCACGGTCTCCAACACGCGGGCCGGAAAACTTTTTTTTAAAGCTCGCGATCGCCTCCGGGGCCTGCTTGGGATGCCGCGGCCGGGCGCTGATATGGGAAAAGCCAAGCTTCCTGAGAACGCGTCCGAGGCTTACCTCCGACAGATCAATCGCAAAGCGCGCACTAAGAACCCGCTTGAGATCGACGCAGCGCCAGCGCGCAAATCCATCCTTTTCCAGATCGGGGCCAGCCTCCACGAGGCGTCCCAATTCTTCCATCTGCTCTTTTGAAAGCTTCGGGCGCCGGCCGGGCGATTTGGCATTGATGAGACCGTCGGGGCCGCACTGATTAAAGCGGTGCACCCAATCGCGCAGCGTCTGGCGATCCATGCCGCCGATCCGCGCCGCCTCCTCGCGGTCCTTTCCGTCGTAAACCGCCGCCAGAGCCAATAGTCGCCGCGCCTGGCCGGCATCCTTCACCGTCGCTGCCAGCCGCCGTAGCGCCGCCGCGTCAAAATCCCGCCGAATGCGAATTGCTGCGCTCAAGTCTGCCCCCGAATCAAAAATGTCCGGGAACAAGCGAATCACGCCCTCAACTCGTCAACAAGTGTCCTTCAAGAGTCAGCGTCTTCGAAGGCTGGTATTAGTGCCCTGCGGAACTCGAAAACGAGATTCCCTCGCGTGCCCAGCGGACGCCGGAGGCGCTCGCGGTTTACCAGAAGGCCGAGATCAAGAGATGGCGGCCGATCATCAAGACGGCGGGGTTAAGGCGGAGTGAAGGCTGCTGCGTTGCGAAGGTGCGGTTCAGGATAAACGCGGCGGCTGAACGGCGTCCCGCGCGACTGCTTCATCGGAATTCCAGATTGCGCAATCGCCACAACCTATCGATCAAATCTTAACCCGACTCGCGTGACTTCAGTCGCCACGTTAGCTTAGACCTGCGCTAGCCCGGCGTTTTGAATTCGTGACGTGAACCTATGATCGACAAACTGGAATTTGTCATCGCGCTTGCACGCGAGCAGCATTTCGGGCGCGCCGCCGAAGCGTGCACCGTCAGTCAACCTACCTTGTCGGCTGGCATCAAGCAGCTTGAAGACATGTTCGGCGTGCTGCTGGTGCAGCGCGGATCGCGATTTCAAGGCTTCACGCCGGAAGGCGAGCGGGTGCTCGATTGGGCGCGGCGCATTGTCGCAGACACGCGCGCGATGCGACAAGAGATCGACGCATTGAAACGCGGCTTGGCCGGACACGTGCAAATTGCCGCGATTCCCACGGCGCTG
>JBGQLL010000412.1:0-2273 GCA_041500065.1 Pseudolabrys sp. | reverse complement strand
GTTTGTTATTGGGCATGTTGATGTCCCTCCCTTGGATCACTACCCCGTGAACATTTTTCGCCGGGTCTTATTCCACGACCCGGCCTTTGGCCGGGATCAGGTAAACCCTTGAGATGCAATCGTACGGGCTGTAGCGACCGGACGCAACATTGGGCAGCATTTGGGCCACCACGTGCTGCACTCGAGGGCGCCCTTGATATGCCCTTTTTATACGCGAATCCGGCAAAACCGATCGAATTCCGCACGGCACCAGCCATTAGCAGATAGTGCCGACCACATATAACCTTCACCGCTTTCCGATTCCGACAGGAGACCTCCCGTGAGAGGCATATTTTCGACGCTCGCCATCGTGTGGCGAATTGCCAGCCCATATTTCAATTCCGAGGATCGTTGGCCTGGCCGCATCTTGCTGGCAGCGGTGATCGTGATCGAACTGTCGATCGTTGGCATCAATGTCTTGCTCAATTCGTGGAACAACACGTTTTACAACGCGCTGCAAGATAAGGATTGGAATGCGTTCATCTATCAACTCGGCTACTTCTGCGTCCTTGCGACCATTTATATCTTCCTGGCCGTTTACCAGCTTTATCTCAATCAATGGCTTCAGATCCGTTGGCGACGCTGGCTAACGCAAGCCTATCTCGATCGCTGGCTGGCTGAAGCCAATCATTACCGTATGCAATTGCTCGGTGATGCCGCCGACAATCCCGACCAGCGTATCGCCGAGGACGTCAAGGAATTCATCGATTCCGGCACGACTGGAGTTGGCATCTTGCCGATTGGCCTTGGCCTGCTGAACTCGGTGGTGACGCTTGGTTCCTTTGCGGTCATCCTGTGGAACTTGTCTGGAGCGGCACCCCTGCACCTTTTCGGCACCGCATGGGCAATTCCAGGCTATCTGTTCTGGGCCGCACTTGTTTACGCCGTCATCGGCACGCTGCTCACTCATTTGATCGGCCGCGCCCTGACCGCACTCAACTTCCAACAGCAGCGCTACGAAGCAGACTTCCGCTTTAATCTGGTGCGTGTGCGCGAGAATTCCGAACAGATCGCCCTCCTCGACGGCGAGCAGACCGAGCGCAACCGGTTGCTGACCCGGTTCGGCAATATCGCGGGAAATTGGCTCGCGATCATGTCGCGCCAGAAAAAGCTCACCTTTCTGACGGCCGGTTACGGGCAGGTATCTTCTGTTTTTCCATTTGTCGTCGTCAGCCCCGCCTATTTCGCTGGCGCGATCCAGCTCGGCGGCCTGATGCAGACGGCCTCGGCCTTCGGCAGTGTGCAAGGCGCTCTCTCGTTCTTCGTGACGGCCTATCGGTCGATCGCCGAGTGGCGAGCGGTCATCGAGAGGCTCGCGGGTTTCGATGAGTCGATCGCCACAGCGCGAGCAGCAGCGACCCGGCCACCCCTCATCGCGCTTGCACCAAGCGATGCAGGTATCGTCAGCTTCAAGGATCTGGCGGTACAGCTACCGAATGGCGCGCCGCTGGTGAATGCCAACGATCTATCGATCAAGCTTGGCGAGCGCGTGCTGGTGAGCGGACCGTCCGGCTCCGGCAAGTCGACGCTGTTTCGTGCCTTGGCCGGCATTTGGCCGTTTGGCAAAGGCACAATCACCGTGCCGAAAAACGCGCGCATGATGATCCTGCCGCAGCGCCCCTACTTTCCGATCGCAACGCTTGCCGCCGCGGTCGCTTACCCGGCTGAGCCTGACAGCTTCGATGCCGGCAAAGTGGCAGAGCTGATCGAAGCGGTCGGTTTGCCTGCCCTCGCCTCTCGCGTTGAAGAAGAAGCGCATTGGAACCGCATGCTGTCGCTTGGCGAGCAGCAACGCCTGGGAATCGCGCGCGCGCTCCTCTATGCGCCCGACTTTCTGTTCCTGGACGAGGCCACGGCTTCGCTCGACGAGCCGGCCGAGGCCGCGCTCTATCAATTGCTGGAGCGCCGACTCGCACGCGCCACGATCGTGTCGATCGGCCACCGGGCGACCCTTGCGGCGTTTCACAAACGCCGGCTTGCATACACACGGGAAGGCGATCACTACGCCGTGCGGGAGGCGAGCCTGGCGCCGGCCGAATAGGACAACCGTTAGGCCGTCAAAAGGAGAAAGGGCGGCAACCGATCGCGCGGCCGCCACCCTTTCCGGGACAGACGTAGGTCAGACTTACTTCAGGCTGCCGAGTGTCAGATCGGCAGATAGTTTGGCGACGAAGGTCGCGCCGCACCAGCTGGAGCCCGCACCACCGGTATTGATCGCAGTAACGTTAGAGATG
>JBGQLL010000411.1:0-2299 GCA_041500065.1 Pseudolabrys sp. | reverse complement strand
GCCGTCGATCATCTTGCGCTGGAAAGTGCCGATGGTGCCGACGCGTTTGAACGTCGCCATGGCACGCCGCAACCGGTCGGCCTCCGAGGGCGTGAAACCGGCGGCAACGATGGCGATCTTCATCGCCTGCTCCTGGAACAGCGGCACGCCCAGAGTCTTCGACAGCACCGCTTCCAGTTCTTTCGACGGATAAGTGACCGGCTCTTGCCCCCGCCGGCGGCGCAAATAGGGATGCACCATGTCGCCCTGGATCGGACCCGGCCGCACGATCGCTACCTCGATGACCAGGTCGTAGAAATTGTCCGGCTTCAGGCGCGGCAGCATGGTCATCTGCGCGCGGCTTTCCACCTGGAACACGCCGAGCGAATCCGCACGGCACAGCATGCGATAGACGGCGGGGTCTTCAGGCGGAATGGTGGCAAGCGTTTGTCGCTCGCCGTAATGCCTCTCCACCAAATCGAGTGCCTTACGAACACAGGACAGCATACCAAGACCGAGCACGTCGATTTTCAGAATGCCAAGTGCGTCAAGATCATCCTTGTCCCATTCGACGAAGGTGCGGTCATCCATCGCCGCATTGCCGATTGGCATTACTTCGTCGAGCCGGCTGCGGGTGATGACGAAACCACCGACATGCTGGGAGAGGTGGCGCGGGAAACCGTTGATCTCTTGCGCGAGCGCAAGAATCTGGCGCATGCGCCGGCTTTGGGGGTCGAGGCCAGTGCGGGTGACCGCATCTTTCGACACGGCGCCGCCACCGCCACCCCAGATCGAGGATGACAGCGCGCCGATGGTATCCTCGCTTAAGCCAAAAGCCTTGCCGACCTCGCGGATTGCTGAACGGCCGCGGTATGAAATCACCGTGGCAGCGATGCCTGCACGTTCGCGCCCGTATTTGCGGTAGATATACTGAATGACCTCTTCGCGCCGCTCGTGCTCGAAATCAACGTCGATATCGGGCGGTTCGCGCCGCTCGGGTGAGATGAAGCGCTCGAACAACAGATCGGCACGGTCGGGATCGACCTCGGTGACACCGAGGCAGTAACAAACTGCGGAATTGGCGGCCGAGCCGCGGCTCTGGCAGAGAATGTTTTGCGCGCGCGCGAAGCGCACGATGTCATAGACGGTGAGGAAATAGGGTGCGTATTGCAATTGCGCGATCAGCTTGAGTTCGTGCTCAAGATTGGCGCGTACCTTGTCGGGAAGCCCTTGCGGATAGCGGCGGGCGGCGCCCTCGTAGGTGAGATGCACCAGCGCATCCTGTGCGTCGCCAAAGCCTTTCACCTGTTCGTCGGGATATTCGTAACGCAGCTCATCGAGCGAAAAGGAGAGCGCGTCGCTGAGTGCCATTGTTTCTTCGATCGCCTCCGGTGCGTCGTGGAACAACCGCGCCATTTCCAGTGGCGGTTTCAGATATCGTTCGGCATTCGCAGCGAGCTTGCGCCCGGCGCGGTCGATGATGGTTTTCTCGCGAATGCAGGTGAGCACGTCGGCGAGGGGGCGTCGGTCGGGATGGTGATAGAAGACATCGTTGACGGCGATCAGCGGCACGCAGGCCGCGCGAGCGAGTTCTTTCATGCGCGTAAGCCATGCGCGGTCGCGCCCGCGATAAAGCATGGAAGTAGCGAGTCGTACGCGACGAGGCGCGGCCTCGCGCAGACGATCCAGTAACGGTCCATAGCCGCCAATGGCTATCAATTCGAGCCCGAAGACATGTGCCAGCAGATCGTCGAGCCGGAGAATGCAGTCGCCCTTCTCGGCGCGGAGGTTACCCACAGTGAGCAGGCGGCAGAGCCGGCCCCAGCCTGCGCGGTCGCGTGGATAGGCGAGCACGTCAGGTGTGCCGTCGGCGAACACCAGCCGCACGCCCGGGTGATAACGCAGCGACAGGTTCTGTTCGCGTTTGGCCAGATGTGCGCGCACCACGCCGGCGACAGAATTGCGATCGCACAGCCCGATCCCGGCAAGCCCGACATGGGCCGCCTGCACCATCAGCTCTTCCGGGTGCGAGGCTCCCCGCAGAAAAGAGAAATTCGAGGCGACGGCGAATTCAAGATAACGCATGTACGCACGATTACTTTCTAAAGGCCGGGGAGTGCGTGGCGCCGCTCTTCCTCACGCGAATGTCCCATGCAGGAACCACGTCGGTGCCACTGCTCCTTGCGCGAGATCGCGATAGAGCCCGGCGCGGAACAACCAGAAGCGCAGACCGCTTTTATCTTCTACGCGGAAGTAATCCCGGGCTGGCCCGCCGTGTTCGCTCCACCAGGAGCCCTCGATACGTTCAGGGCCTTCGGCT
>JBGQLL010000410.1:0-2305 GCA_041500065.1 Pseudolabrys sp. | reverse complement strand
GCGCCTTGGAGTAAGGGAAGCAGATCTGCCTCAAACCAGGGATTGCGTTTCATCCAACCGGTGCTGCGCCAAGAGGGGTGCGGGAGCGGCAAGACGTTTGGCGAATAGTTCCTAAAATCTCGGACACGCTCGGTCAGCGACTTGCGTTTGGCATTGGGCAGATAGCGCTCTTGCGCATAGCCGCCGACAAGCAGCGTCAGCCGGTCGGTGGGGAGGTGCGCCATGACCCGGTCGTGCCACAGTGGCGCGCATTCGGGACGCGGCGGGAGGTCGCCGCTGGTTCCGGTGCCCGGATAGCAGAACCCCATCGGCACAATCGCAACAACGGCTGGATCGTAGAATTGCTTGGGGGTCAGGCCGGTCCATTCGCGCAGGCGTTCGCCGCTGGCATCGTCCCACGGAATGCCGCTTTCGTGGACGCGCGTGCCAGGTGCCTGACCGATGATGACGATGCACGAAGTCGCACTGAACTGCACGATCGGGCGCGGTCCCGCCGGCAGATGCGCGGCGCAGACGGTGCAGGCGCGGATATCGCCAAGAAGCGTCGCTATGCTGGTCGCTGTCATGCTATACCTTCTGCAGCAAATGCGTGATGGCGCATCGCGGCGGCGCGTGCCACAGGTTTAAGATGTTCAAGGCACAAACGGCCTTGATTCCGATGGTTGCCAGACCGGCTGCCTATGCCCTGGCTGAGGGAGTCGGAGGCCAGTGTGTACCCGCGGCTTGAACAGGCGCGCGCCGAGGTTGCCGCCAAGTTGACCCGCACCGCGACACCATGCGCAATCGGTCGGGCAATCATCGTCCGGACTTTGGCGCCTGGACGACGTTTCCGGTGACGACAATCGTGCCTTTCATGTGCTGGTGGAAATTGCATCGATACGTGAATGTGCCGGCGGTCCTGACGACCGTGCGACCTGTGGCGCCATTGTTGAGTGTCGCTGTCGTCCACTTGCCACCCGCATCGCTCGCGGTGTGTGGCGCGAAATCCCTGTTGGTCCATTCGATCGTGTCACCGACATGCGCATCGACGCGTGCCGGCACGAACTGAAAGCCGTGAATATCGACACGAATAGTTCCGGGCGCCGGCTGGGCGCCGGCGGCCGAGGCGTCAGCCCCCGCCGCCAGCGCCAGCACGAGAAGGCCAGTCTTGAACTTCCTTATCATTGCCTTGTCCTTCTCGCAGCGTCCGGGACTAGCGAAGCGCGGCGACCATGTGGCCGGCATGCTCTTCATGAACGCGGAAGGTGACGAGCGCCTGGGTGAGGAACTCCTTGACCTCGGCGTTCTGGACAGCCGGGATCCACGTGTCGCCGACGATGCTGTTGACCTGCTTGTGGTAGGCCAGTTCATTACGGGCATATTCACGGTCGAAAGCGCGACCGCTCAGCGAACGAAGCTTCTCGTTTTCGGCCTCTGCACCCTTGTTCAGCGCCTGGCTGAAGGCGTTATCCTGGGCAGAGACGCCGAGCTTCTTGAGCAATGCGCCGGCGCCTTCGTTGACGGCCGTGTGGTCCTGGATCATCAACTGGGCGAACCGCTTGACTTCGGGATTGTCCGTCTTGCCGAGCGCGATCTTGGCATAGTTGATGTCGATAACGTCGGCGGTATAGGCCGAATGCGCGATCTGGAGGTCGTTCAGACCCGACTGGGCGTAAGCGGCCGTTGAACCTGCAAGTATCGCTGCAGCGGTAAGGATGGTTTTCTTGAAGTTCGTCATGTCATTGTCCTTATGTTGTATTGTTGGTTCCGTGTCGGAACAGCGCATGGCCCATGCACGCTGCGTCCGGGAGTTGGCGTCGGCGGGGCCAGTTCCAGCGGGAGGAATCAGGCCTGCTGGTAATATTTTTCGGAAACGATGCGGCCGTTCTTCCAGCCGCGCACGAGCACTTCGTTCCAGACGATCGGCTTGTTGTCGCCGCCGGTCATCTTGAACGTCCACTCGCTCATCGAGACATTGTCGCCGACCGACTGACCGTGCAGCGTGGCGCCTTCAAAGCTTTTCAGGCTGGCGAAAAACCCTTCGAGGTGGGCGCGCTGGTCCTTCTTCGACGAGCGACGCGAGCCATCGGGCTCGATGAAGACGCAGTCGTCAGCGTAAAACTGGTCGATTGAAGCGATGATCTTGCCCTGCTTGGTGAGGGCGTTCGAGGCTGTTTCAGCCGCTTCGATTGTGGTGGTCATTTCAAGGTTCCTTTATGTTGATGGTGACGTTGGGTGCGGTGCCGGGCGTTGGCGCACCGCATCAGTAAGCTTGTCGGTCAGGCCCGTTCCGCCCGGCTATGCGGCCAGTGCGATCTGCGAATTC
>JBGQLL010000409.1:0-2327 GCA_041500065.1 Pseudolabrys sp. | reverse complement strand
CCCGACGAGCGTCATCACCCCAAAAAGCAGGAACACCACCGCAACCCCGCGAGGGGTCGCGCCCGTGAGCTCGGTCAACAATGGTCCGACAAATGCGATGACGACAAGTTGGCCGGCTGCCAGTAGACTGGTGATCAATAATAGCAGTAGCAATTGACGACTGCGGCCGACCGCCCGCCATGTCGCAAAAATGACGGGTGCTCCCTTAAGTTGCTTTGGCAATCCAGCCAGAAGCGCGAGAAAGCCCGACGCGGCGAGAATGCCGATAAAGCCGTAGGTCGCTCGCCAGCCGATCTGCGGCGCGGTTACTGTAACCAGCGGCAATCCAATCGCTATCGCGAGCGCCCAGCCAAGCAGCACCGATGCGATTGCCGAAGCGCGCTTGTCTTCCAAGGCCAATAAGGTCGCGGTACCGGCCGCCAGGGGCGTAAAGGCGCCAGCGAAGGCGAGCATCGCCATGCGGATTACCAAAAGGCTTGCGTAATTTGGCGCGAACGCGGAAGCCACGTGACCGAGCGCAAGCCATAGTAAAATCGAGCTTAGAAGGACACGCCGGTCAATGCGGCTTGTGATCCATGCCACAAGCGGTGGCGATACACAGACGACGCCGGCACCGAGGCTGATCAACAATCCCACCGTCGCTATCGGGACACCAAGGCCAAGGGAAAGTTCCGCCAGCATTCCGGTTGGCAGAAGTATGCTGAGACCAACGACAAAGTTGCCCAGCGCCAAGGCGACAAGGGAGAATTGCCTGCGTCGCTCGCTCGGCATCAATGCCCGGCGGCGCTTTTGGCTGCGGCGTTGTTGAGAACGATCAGGGCATCGACGGCGACGCCGGTTTTCGTGTTGATCAGGAACGGATTGACGTCGATCGAAGCGATACGGGTGCCGGCGTCCGCCATCAGGTTGGACAGCCCGACAAGGGCCTTCACGGCGGAAGCCTCATGCAGCGCGGGCTTGCCGCGATAACCCTTGATTTTCACCCCGGCCTTGGTCCTGCTGATCAATTCCCTGGCCTCGGCCGCGTCGAGCGGAGCGCCGGCCAGAGCTACATCCTTCATCAGTTCGATATCGACACCACCGGTTCCGAACAGCACCACCGGGCCCATCTCGGCGTCGAGCGCGCTGCCTACGACAAGCTCGAGCTCGGCCTTGACCTGCTGCGCGATCAGGATGCCCTCGAGCTTCGGCCTGTTCTTCAGTTTCCTGACGCGAGCGGTGATGTCGTTGAAGGCCTTCTTGACCTCGCCTGCGCTGTTGAGGTTCAGCACCACCCCGCCGATGTCGGATTTGTGCAAAATCTCCGCGCTGACAACCTTGGCGACGACGGGGAAGCCGATTTTCTTTGCGACCTTCACCGCGTCCGCGGCGGTCTGAACGATCTCTTCCTTCGACACCGGAATGCCGTATGCCCTGAGCAGCTTCTTCGACGCGACCTCGTCGAGCGCTGCGCCCGTGGCGTTCTTCAACGTCTTCTCAAGCGTCGCGCGCGCTGAAGAAGAGGAACTCGATGCGATATCGGGCACTTCCTTGCGCAGCGAGGCGTAATCGATCATCGCCTTGATGGCGCCGACCGCCCGGTCCAGACCCTGCATCACGGCGACGTGCGGCAGCGACCGGCGCAAGGCCTTGGTAAATTCGGTGAAGCCGATCGACATCGCGCTGATGTAGACCACCGGCTTGCTGGCGGCGCCAGCCATCTCGTTGACGATACGCAAATTACGTTCGCGCAATTCGTGCGGCGCCTTCGGCAGTTCAGCGTCGATGATGACGATGTCGGTATCGGGATCGTCGATCATGATCTTGATCGACTGCATATAGACCGAAGGATCGACGACGGCAGCGAAACCCGCATCCAGCGGATTGCCGACGATGCTGCCGGGGCCAAGCATCTTTGCAAGTTTTTCATTTGCGCTCTTGCTCAACGGAGCGAAATTCAGGCCGGCCGAAGAGAAAGCGTCGATCAGAAGGCCGCGCTTGCCGCCTGACAAGCTCACGGCAGCGAGGCGATTGCCCTTTGGGTGATCGGCATGAACGAAGCATTCGGTGGTCTCGATCAATTCGTCGAGACCGCGCACGCGGATCACGCCTTCGCGTGTCGAGATGGCGTCGAACGTTTCGATCGAGCCGGCCAGCGCGCCGGTGTGCGCCATGGCGGCGGCGCGGCCGCCCTCGGACGTACCGAGTTTGAGCGCGATCACCGGCTTTCCGGCCGCGCGCGCGGCCTTGCAGGCTTCGCGGAACACCTTGGTGTTGCGCACGCCTTCGAGATAAACCACGATCACGCGTATGGAGGGATCGGCCGCGAAATAGCTCATCAGGTCGGG
>JBGQLL010000408.1:0-2328 GCA_041500065.1 Pseudolabrys sp. | reverse complement strand
TGAACACTTGTCCCGGCCATCCACGTCTTTACACAATCTCTGCAAAGCAAGACGTGGATGCCCGGCATCGCAGACAAGTTTACGCAGTCTGCGCAAGCTCGACTGCTATGGCCGGGCATGACGATTGCAATTTTCCATTCGCATCAATCCGTCATCGCCATGGCGCGCAGCGCCTGCCGCTCGCGCACCGACAATTTCTCGGTCTCCGATTTCAACTGGCCGCAGGCGGCGAGGATGTCGCGGCCGCGCGGCGTGCGCACCGGCGAGGAATAACCGGCGTTGAAAATATATTCCGAGAATTTCTCGATCTGGTCCCAATCGGAACATTCATAACGCGTGCCCGGCCACGGATTGAACGGAATGAGATTGATCTTGGCCGGAATCCCTTTCAAGAGCTTCACCAGCAGCTTGGCGTCTTCAAGCGAATCGTTGACGCCCTTCAGCATCACATATTCGAAAGTGATGCGCCGCGCATTGGACGAACCAGGATAATCGCGGCAGGCCTGCAGCAATTGTTGAATCGGATATTTGCGGTTCAGCGGCACCAGCTCGTTGCGCAGTTCGTCGCGCACCGCATGCAGCGAGACCGCCAGCATGACGCCGATTTCGTCGCCGGTCCGGATGATGTTCGGCACCACGCCCGAGGTCGACAGCGTGATGCGGCGGCGGGAAATGCCGATGCCCTCATTGTCGGCGACGATCAGCAGCGCATCGCGCACCGCTTCGAAATTATACAAGGGCTCGCCCATGCCCATCATCACCACATTGGTGACGAGGCGGCCGCCGGAAGGCGTCTCGCGGTCGGCCCAGTCATTGAGGCGATCGCGCGCCACCATGATCTGGCCGACGATCTCACCCGCGGTGAGATTGCGCACCAGACGTTGCGTGCCGGTGTGGCAGAACGAGCAATTCAGCGTGCAACCGACCTGCGAGGAAACGCACAACGTGCCACGGTCGGTTTCCGGAATATAGACGCACTCGACTTCATGCGCCTTCTCGATTCTATCGCCGCTCGGCAACCGCAGAAGCCATTTGCGGGTACCGTCGTTGGAAACCTGCTCTGCCACCACCTCGGGGCGCGCAACGGTGAAATGCGCATCAAGCTGGTTGCGCATTTCCCTGGAAATGCTGGTCATCTCCTCGAAATTCTTCGCGCCGCGGACATAGATCCAGTGCCACAGCTGCTGCACCCGCATCTTGCGCTGAACTGGGGCGACGCCGATTCCGCCCAGCCGTTCCGCGATCTCCGCACGCGACAGACCGACCAGCGAGGGCTTTGCCGGCGGCACGTAGGTTTCAAGCGCAATCTTTTCCAGGGGCGCGTTTGCACCGGAACCGGCTTCGATGGACGTGCTGGTCATTGTCTCATTCATGGAACATCAGATAGGCCTTCCATGGGCCGCTGGAAAGCCACCAAATGCATCGATTTTAACGGTGAAAGTCGCCTACCGCTTGCAATCCTGAGCCAGCCTGTCGAGCGCCTGGGAAAGCCCCTTCAGCGAAAAGGTGTCGGTGGTCTCGGTGCCTTTTGCCGACAAGCCCTTGACCGTCACGTCGGCGGCCTTGCGCATCGCATCGACCATGCGCTCTTCCTCGGCGGCATTCTTGATCCAGAGGCCATCGCCCTGAGTGTACATCGCGTAGGAGGCGCCGCCGACTTCGAGCGTCGATTCCGAGCCCGGCTTCAGCGTGTAGCCGATCATGACTGAAACTTCGTTGGTGACTTTTTCCGCCGGGCGCGTGGAGACGAAGGCATAGGCCGGGTCGCGCGGACGATTCGGCGGATTGGTTTTTGACGACGAAGGTTTTGCCAGCGCGAAGCACACCTTCTTGCCGTTCGGCGTTGCGGTATAGGCACCCCATGTGCCGAACTGGCCGATCAGCGTCGGCTCCGCTCCCCCTGAAATGGCAGCGGGCTTCGCTTCCGGCTTTGCCACCGCAGGTTTGGCAGCGCCCTTCGAGGCTTTCGACGACGCGCTCTGCGCCTGTGCAGGGATTGCGACCCCGCACACCAGCACACTTAGCCCCAAGGCTGTCAGCATTCGCCGCACGGACATCACCAAAACTGGTTCCCTCATTATTGTGACTGGAAGATGGCCCAACATCTTGTTGTCACACGGGCGATGGATAGCCGGAAAATGTCTTTTTGGGAAGGCAGTTAGGGATCGCCGACCCGGCGTATCGCAAATTCCGGCGCGCGCATCGTCAGCTTTTCGACCGCGCCGCCCGCTGCTTCTCCCACTGCGCATCGGTCCATTGCAACAGATCCTCGGCGCCGGAACTGCGCAGGTGCGAGCCGCCATCCTGCACCACCATCTCGCCATTGAT
>JBGQLL010000407.1:0-2331 GCA_041500065.1 Pseudolabrys sp. | reverse complement strand
GTAATCGGGGACCGCGCGATCGACGCATGTTGTGTCCTTTGCGTCAGGCCCCGCCATCGAACGCAAGAGTATCGCCGCATCACGAACCCTGCGCGCGAACGGTCCTGCCTGATCGAGCGAGGACGCGAAGGCAACAATCCCCCAACGCGAGCAGCGGCCATAGGTCGGCTTCATGCCGACAGTGCCGGTGAACGCCGCCGGTTGGCGGATCGACCCGCCGGTGTCGGTCCCGGTGGCACCGAGACATAGCTGCGCGGCTACTGCGGCAGCGGATCCACCGGACGAACCCCCGGGTGTCAGCGGCGTATTTGATCCCTTGCGTCGCCAAGGCGAATGCACGGGGCCGAAATGCGAGGTCTCATTCGAAGAGCCCATCGCGAATTCGTCGCAATTGGTCTTGCCGAGCAGCACGGCGCCGTCCCGCCACAGGTGAGATGTAACCGTGGACTCATACGTCGGTACAAAATTGTCGAGGATGTGCGAACAGGCGGTCGAGCGCACGCCCGCCGTGCAGAACATATCCTTTATGGCGAGTGGAATTCCTTCCAGCGGTCCGGCTTTACCCGCTGCGATGCGAGCGTCAGAAGCTTTCGCCATATCGATGGCGCGGCCCGGCGTTTCCAACACAAAGGCATTGAGGGCGCGGGCGTTTTCGATCGCCGCCAGATGTGCGGCAGCCAATTCGGCGGCCGTGAAGGTTTTTTTCTTCAGCCCATCGCGTGCCTCAGTCAAAGTGAGCGAAGTCAGTTCACTCACGGCGCAGGCTCGTCCGTCGATTGCTGCACGCGCCCGCGGCGGCGTTTGCGCTTGGTGCGCTTGGGCTGTTCGGCGGAAACTTCACACGCAAAAGCGGCATCATCAGCGCGCGCGGCCTTTTTCCTGGAAACGGCCCGCTCCGTTTCAAGAGCATCGATCATCGACCAATATCCGAGCTCACAGGCGATGCACATCAGTTCGGTCCACAATCTGTCTCGCGAGATCCCGGGCCTCGCTTCGCTCGCCCGGGGTTGCGGAATGACGTTGTCATTCCACAACCTTTGGCACCAGAAAAAAGTTCTCTTCGCTCATCGGCGCGTTTTTGACGATATCCTCTGCGATGCCGCCATCCGTCACCGCGTCGACTCTCTTTTTCATTGTCATCGGCGTCACCGAGGCCATCGGCTCGACACCTTCGACTTTGACCGACGAAAGTTGCTCGACAAAAGCGAGCATGGCGTTGAGTTCGCCCTTGAGATGTTCGATTTCATTCTCGGCCACGGCGATGCGGGCGAGATGCGCAATGCGGCGGACGGTGTCGGCGTCGACGGACATGGAATTTCCGGAGGCGTTTCTGTTCGGTCAGCCTATAGCAGAGAGGCTTTCATCGCGACAACCGGCTCAACGTCTGGCGATTAAGGCGCCATCTGGCGCAGCAGCCCCTGCGCTTCGGAGACGAATTTTTCAATCAGTTTGCCCGCCGGCAACTCATGGCCTAGGGCAGCAGCCTGCCCCGCAAGCATAGGCGAGAAATCACCGGACCCTTGTGCCTGCGCCTTTGCATGTAACGGCGCCAGCGCGCCGCTCGCCAGCGGAAACTCCGGCACAATCCCGCTGATCGGGCCGAGCTCACGGATTGCACGGTTGATCAGACCGCGGGCGGGCCGTCCACTGAGGACGTTCGTCACCACCGTGCTGTCGTCGCGCGCCGTCCGTAGCGCCGCGCGGTGTGGGGGCAGCGCCTTCGCTTCAGGGCAAAAAAGAAATGCTGTACCGAGCTGGACGCCGGCGGCACCCAACGCCAGGGCCGCCACAATGGCGCGCGCGTCACCGACACCCCCGCTCGCAATGACAGGTATCGTCACGGCATCAGCGACCTGTGGCAGCAGCGCAAACAATCCCACTTGCGTGGCAATATCTTCGCTCAGGAACATGCCGCGATGGCCGCCGGCTTCGAGCCCTTGCGCGATGACGGCGTCGCAGCCGTTCACTTCAAGGAAACGCGCCTCTGCAACGGTGGTGGCGGAGCAGATCACCTTGCAGCCCGCAGCTTTCACGCGTGCAAGCAGCGCGCTGTCCGGCAAACCATAGTGGAAACTGACGATCTCCGGTTTGAGGTCTTCGACAACAGTGCACATTGCGGAATCGAAGGGGGCGCGAATTGCCGATGGTACCGGCGCCGCCGGGTCGATGCCGAATTCAACATAATAGGGCTTGAGTATTTCCCGCCACGCATGTTCGCGCGCATTGTTCGGCACGGGCAGCTTGTGCGCAAAGAAGTTCAGATTGATCGGTCTGTTTGCAGTGGCGGTGCGAAATTGGCCCACTTGCGCACGCAACTGCTCCGCATTGAGC
>JBGQLL010000406.1:0-2334 GCA_041500065.1 Pseudolabrys sp. | reverse complement strand
AGCAGTTCCTCCGCCCGCTCGGCAAAGCGCGGCTTGTCCGACAGGAACACCGCAGACAAGCCATGCACCGCCTCGGCAGCACCCGGCATATCGCGTTCAGGATTGAAATAAGCGTGGAACGTAGCCCCGGTCACCACGCGATTGACCATCTCGATACAGCCGATCTCGACCATCCGGTCACCGCTCTGAGGATCAAGGCCAGTCGTCTCGGTGTCAAAAATGATCTCACGCATGGTGAAGGTATCGGCCCCAAGGCGGCACGACGCAAGAGGAGTCATGTCGGTAAGGCTTAAAGAATAGCAGGGGAAGATTCTGGGGCCAGGGGCCCCAGACATGGGGTAATCGCGGGATTGGCAATGCCGACGCGGTGGCTGGAAAGGTGGTTGCCTCCCGATACGATGGAAATACGGGCTCACGGATGTGCCGGGCCCAGCATCGAGCAGGAGGCAACCATGGAGCAGTTTATCGGTCTTGACGTGTCTATGAAAGACACTTTCATCTCGGTTCGCGAAGGCGGCAAGCGGGTTTGGCGGGGGAAGTGCCCATCTGATCCGGCGCTGATTGCCCGGATCATTCGCCAGCGTGCGCCCGATGCGGCGCGCGTCGTGTTCGAGACGGGGCCTTTGTCGGTGTGGTTCTATCATGCGTTGATGGGAGAAGGCGTTCCGGCGATTTGCATCGATGCGCGCCATGCCAAGGCGGCGCTCGACATGGCGCCCAACAAGACCGATGCGAACGATGCGGACGGCTTGGCGCAGCTGGCCGAAGTGGGCTATTATCGTCCGGTGCGCGTCAAGAGCTTCGATAGCATGTTGACCCGCACACTGGTCGGCGCCCGCAACCAGCTGATCAAGGCGGCGACGCAGTTCTCCAACCATATTCGCGGAGTGATGAAGACCTTTGGCCTGCCCGTTCCCAAGGGCGGCGGCTATGTGTTTGAAGGCCATGTGCGCAATTTGCTGGCGAGCAAGGCCGATCTCGAAATGATCATCCTGCCCCTGCTCGATGCCTGGCGAGGTCTGCGTGCCCAGGCTGCCGAATTGAGCCGACAGCTTGTCGCATCAGCGCGGGCAAGCAAGCAATGCCAGCTGCTGGCCACGATTCCGGGTATCGGCGCGGTGACGGCATCTGCGTTCGTAGCCGCCATTGAGGAGCCGGAAAACTTCAGGAACTCGCGCGCGGTGGGGGCCTGGATCGGTTTGACAACGCGGCGCTATCAGTCGGGCGAAGTCGACTTCGACGGCCATATCTCGCGGCGCGGCGACAACCATTTGCGCAGCTTGCTGTATGAGGCGGCAACCGTGATCCTGACTCGCGCCACTGCCGATAGCGCGCTGCGTAGCTGGGGCTTGAAACTCAGGGAAAGGCTCGGCTTCAAGCGTGCCGCCGTGGCCGTCGCGCGCAAGCTGGCCGTGATCATGCATGCCATGCTCAAGTCTGGCGAATGCTTCGATCGCACGATCGTGGCTGCCGCCTGACAGGACCGACAACCCATAAAGGAGCATCCCCGAACCCGCATTGACTTTCCCAGGTTTGCACCCACGCAACGGGCGCGCCGAGCCGTCCCTGTCGGGACGCGGACAGGATCATTCCGCTATTGGAGTTGCACTGGCTGGCCGATAACACCCGCAAAGTGCGTCCCAGACATTGGAAGATCCCGGCCCACGCCAACTATCCTGCGGCGAGCAACTCGCCTCGACCGCGTAAACGACCCTGTACCCGACAAACGACATCACCGGCGTGAACAAAGCGCAAGGCGCTCCGCCAAGCCATCTCCGATCAGCAAATTGCTGAAAGAAGATCGGCGTCCAAAGGAAGCCTTGACGCTAATGCGATTATACGACCCCGTTTATTGTCGGCGTTTCGCGTCATCCTGGCGACGGGTGGCCCCGCAGACTCGTACCAAGCTGCGTCGATTGGAACCAATATCCCCCCTCCTCATCAGAGGAGGGGGTTGGGGGTGGTGGAAGCGACACGGTCGCTTCGCGAGCGCCGCTGCCCGGCGCAGTAAGCGCGCACGAAAAAGGCGCGCGGGGTATGTCCCCGCGCGCCCTAATCGATAATCTTGCCGAAAGGCGAAGATTACATCGAGGCAGCCGACGAGGCAGCCGAAGCGGCGCCAGCAGCTTCCGAAGCAGCCGACGAAGCCGAGTCAGCAGCCGTAGCAGCGCCCGAAGCAGCCGAAGCAGCGCCCGAAGCAGCCGAGTCAGCAACCGAAGCCGAGCTGTCGGCAGCCGAAGCGGACGAGTCAGCCGAAGAGGACGAATCAGCGGCCTTGTTGCAAGCCGAAAGAGTCAGAACAGCGCCAGCAACGGCGGCGGCGAGAACGATCTT
>JBGQLL010000405.1:0-2337 GCA_041500065.1 Pseudolabrys sp. | reverse complement strand
TGTCAGCGGACCAGGGCGTTGGATCGCACCAATAGCTTTTTCAATCGCACGCTGAGTTGCTGCGAGGCCAAATGAGACCACCTCGATCGGCAGCGGAAATTGCCCAAGCGTGGAAACCACCTTGCTGCGATCAGCGATCACAATCATCCGCGCTGAAGCCGCCGCAACGATTTTTTCCCGCAGCAATGCACCGCCACCCCCCTTGATCAGGCAGAGGTCGGGACCGATCTCATCGGCACCGTCTACGGTCAGATCAAGTTCAGGCGTCTGATCTAATGTCGTGAGCGTAATTCCACACCGTTTTGCGTCGGCCGATGTCGTCTCCGACGTCGGCACCGCAACAATGTTGAGGCCTGAGCGAACGCGCTCGCCAACCAGCTCGACGAAATGCCTCGCGGTCGACCCGGTGCCAAGGCCAAGCCGCATGCCCGGGCGCACGAATTCAACGGCGCGAGCGGCGGCTGCACGTTTCTGGGCGTCGGCGTTCATTGGTCCCGGCTAAGCGATCGAGTATCGATTGACGATCATGTTCTGCGCCTATCTAACCCTGATCGACCTGCCTGAATAGCCGAAATTTACCGCGCCGCTGGCGGTTGGCAAATCGTCCTTGCGACAGTCTCAAACGAAGGCTAGCGATCCCACCATGGCGGCCCCCACCATTGTCTTTGACCTCGACGGCACCCTGATCGACACGGCGCCTGATCTTGTCGAGACCCTCAACGTGATATTCACGCGCGAAGGATTGGCACCGCTGCCTTACGATACGGCGCGCAATCTGGTCGGGGGCGGCGCCAGGGCAATGATCGCTCGCGGCATAGAGGCCGAAGGCCGCATTCTTTCTCCGGCCAAGCTTGACAATATGTTTTCCGATTTCATCGCGCACTATTCCGACCACCTGACCGACCAATCGCGACCCTTTCCGGGGCTGGCAGATGCGCTCGACGCACTGGCTGCACGCGGTTGTCAGTTTGCCGTTTGCACGAACAAGCTTGAACGGTTGTCAGTGCTTTTGCTCAAGCAACTCGATCTCGCAGATCGGTTTGTGACAATCTGCGGCCAAGATACTTTCGGCGTTCAAAAACCTGATCCGGAAGTTCCTCGGCGTACCGTTGCGGCCGCGGGCGGAACAATGCAGCGCACAATCATGATCGGGGATTCCAATATCGACATTCGCACCGCACGCGCGGCCGGCGTCCCGATTATCGCTGTCGAGTTTGGCTACAGCGAACGCCCGGTAGCCGAATTTGCGCCAGACCGGACCATCAGTCATTTCGCGCAATTGCCGGCGTCGATTGCCGCCATCTGGTCTGCAATCTGACGGCCGCCCGTAGGAAATTACGGTGTATTTTGGTAAGGTTAGAAGGGGCGTGTTGCACCTGCACGATGGCGACCGTATTCTGGTAAGGGGCGAGCGGCTTCAAGTCGCTCGAGTGGATGGCCAATATGATGTACCGAATTTTCGCGATTGTCGGCGGCGCATTAGCGCTTGCGGCTTGTTCTTCGAGCTCAGACTGGATGAATCTTGATGCCCTCAAACCGGGGCCTTCGTTGGACACCGTGAGCCTGGAATCCGAGCCACCCGGCGCCGAAGCGAAGGCATCCAATGGCCAAAGCTGCCGCACACCGTGCGCGCTCGCGTTGCCTGTCGACGCCGCCTCCTCGGTCACTTTTACGCTCAACGGCTACCAGCCGGAGACAGAACGACTTGAGGTGATCCAGACGACCGGCGAGCCCACCAGATTGCGTCCCAATCCAGTAGTTGTGGAACTCTCCCCAGCCCCTCCGCCATCGGCAAAAAAACCGGCAAAAAAGCCGCCACCGAAGCGGGCCGCGCAGGTTAGGCCTGCGACTGCACCGGCGCCAGCGCCAATGACGGCAGCACCGGCGCAGGCACAATCGCCCTGGCCGACAAACCCACCACCAGTACGGCAATAGCGATCAGCACACCAACTGACGCTTCGCTAGCCAGCCTGCCCCGGGGCGGTTCCTGGACGCTATGGTCAATATCAGCCAGTATTCCTATATGGACTGAACAGGGGCGATAAGCGCGCAGGTATGGACGATGGCTGTGGCCAACGGCACCTCCACAATTGCAATCGATCGCGGCGAGCAAAAGCCGCGCGCGTTAATCGACCCATTCCATCGCGCCATTACTTATTTGCGCGTGTCAGTCACCGATCGGTGTGATTTCCGCTGCGTCTACTGCATGGCAGAGCACATGACGTTCCTGCCGAAGAGGGAAATTCTGACCCTCGAGGAGCTTGATCGTCTGTGCAGCGCATTTGTCGCGAAAGGCGTCACCAAGTTGCGCCTGACCGGCGGCGAGCCATTGGTCAG
>JBGQLL010000404.1:0-2357 GCA_041500065.1 Pseudolabrys sp. | reverse complement strand
TGGAAACGATTGAACCAATGATTGCGAATAAAGCGGCATTCCACGCGGCGCTCAAGGAATTGCACATCATGCCGCTGAAGCCGGTTACTGCGTAGAATATTTTTTTGCGGGTGCGGGCTGTCGCCGCGGCGACGAGCCCGCCAGAATGAGGGCTAAAAATGTCGACTAAAGGAACGCGCATTCCCGATTGGCTCAACGTGCCGTTTGCCGGGATCACACCGGCTCCGTCGCAGGACAAGGGCCAGGATCTTTTTCCGACCGGCAACTGGCGGTCGATCCGCCCCGTCTACCGGGACAAGTTGCCACCCTGTAACAACGCCTGCGGCACCAACGAAAAGATCCAGGGCTATCTCGACCTGGTGAAGCGCGGCAAATATCTCGACGCCTACGCTCTCATCAAGGAAGACATGCCGTTCCCGTCGGTCACGGGCCGCGTCTGTTACCACCCGTGCGAGCAAGCCTGCAACCGGGGGCAATACGATGAAGCCATCTCGATCCGCGCGGTCGAGCGGTTTCTGGGCGACCTCGGACAGGCGCTGGCGCGCGACGTGGTCAAGGCTGGGCCGCCCAACGGCAAAAAAGTTGCCGTCATCGGGTCGGGTCCCGCCGGGCACAGCGCCGCGTATCAACTGGCGCGCCTGGGATACAAGGTGACCATCCTGGAGAAGTCGCCGAAAGCAGGCGGACTGAACCGCGGCGGCATTCCGGACTGGGTTCTGCCGCAAGCGGTGCTCGATCGCGAGATCCAACGCCTCGTCGAGCTCGGCATTGAGATCCAGACCAACGTCGAGGTCGGAAAAGACGTCACGCTGGACGATTTGAAAAAGAATTATGACGCCACCGTGTTTGCCGTGGGCCTTACCGAGTCCAACAGCGCGCGAGCCGAGGGCGAGGGCAAAGCCGGCGTCGTGTTCGGGCTTCCCTTCCTTCGCGACATCGGCATGGGCACGTCCAAAGTGAAACTCGGTCCTCGCGTCGCCGTCATCGGCGGCGGAAACACCGCAATCGACTGCGCGCGCGAAGCGCTCCGTCAGGGCGCCGTCGAAGTGACCATGATCACGGTCGAAGGCAATCGCCAGGAAATGCCGGCCTCTCCGGAAGACCTGCATGACATGCTGGAGGAAGGCGTGGAGTTGATGCACGGGCGGGCCATGACGGCCGTCCTTGGAAATGGAAACGTCGAAGCGCTGCAACTGCATCCGGCGCGCTTCACCGGCAAAATCAACGCCTCGCCGATCGCCATCGATCGAGAGGCTCCTGCCGAGCGCTTTGCCGTCGACAACGTGATCATCGCCGTGGGACAGAAGGCGAAGCTCGATTGGTTGCCGGCCGAATTCAAGACCGAGCGCGGCACGATCAAGATCGACCAATTCGGGCGCATCGGCAACACCAACTTTTTCGCGGCCGGCGATGTGGTGCAGCTGGGTTCGGGCCAGCCGCTGATGGTTGTGAACGCCGTCGGCGACGGCAAGCGCGTGGCATTCAATCTGGACAAGGTGCTCCGCGATATCCCCATCGAGCCGCGAACGGTTCCCATCGACGTGATCGTCGACCTGAACCGCATGAACATGACCTATTTCCCGCACTTCCCGCGCGTCAAGCAGGCCATGCTGACGCCCGTGGCGCGGCGCAGCACCCAGCAGGAAGTCATCCTGGCGTATTCGGAAGAGCAGGCGAGCGAAGAGGCGAGCCGGTGTTTCAGTTGCGGCACCTGCAACGCTTGCGATAACTGCTACCTCGTCTGCCCCGAGCCTTGCATCGTGCGTTCGGTGCGTTCCAACGGGCTTTATAAGATTTTGGTGGATTACTGCAAGGGCTGCCGCGTATGCATCGAAGAGTGCCCGACCGGTTGCCTCGAAGGCGTGCCCGAACTCGATTTCGATACGGGCGTGATCCGAATGGATACAGCATTTGCGATCTCGCAAGGGCTGCATGGACGCCAGGCGGAAGAACTTATCAATTTAGGCGACCGTCCGGCGAAGAGCATTTAGTAGGACAGTCCGCCTCGGCGGACTGTCCTACCAGTCAGCGTCCGCCAATAGGTGGATCGCGCGGAGTGAGACATGGCAACGCTTGTCGAAGGAAGAAAGAAGACGGTTCGGATCAACGGCTGCGTCGCTGCGGCGCAGGCGGCCAAATACGCCGACGTCGATGTGATCACGGCCTACCCCATCCGGCCTTACACGGCGACGATGATGGCGCTGGCGCAAATGGTGGCCAATGGCGAGCTCGACGCCGAGTACATCGTGGCCGACAGCGAGCACTCGCAATTGAGCATCGCGCACGGCGCATCTTCGAGCGGCGCGCGCGTTTTCACCGGCAGCTCGGGAGTCGGCGTGCAGTACGGCTACGAACTC
>JBGQLL010000403.1:0-2397 GCA_041500065.1 Pseudolabrys sp. | reverse complement strand
GGTTACGTATGCTCCCGTTAGCGTCCCGATCAGGGCGTCAATTCATAGCTAACGGTCACCGTCGCTCTTAAGGTCTGCTCGCCTGGCGCGATCGGAACCGCGCCAGCACGCATGGCCTGCATGGGGCGCGCCGGCGTCGCTGAGCCTTCTTCCGTGATGGAGACCACGGGGCCGAGCTTGCTCCCGGCCGCCTGCGCATAGAGTTCAGCCTTGCGGCGTGCGTCTGCAATAGCGTCGTCGCGCGCACGATCGAGCAGTTTCGATTGCTCAGTTATGACGAATTCGATCCCGGACATTTCGTTTGCGCCAGCCGCGATGGCACGATCGAGAAACACCGGCAGCTTGTCGATGTCGCGGATCCTAACCGTGACCTGATTGGTGGCCTGGAAGCCGGTGAGGCGTGCAGTGCCGCTCTTGTTGGGGTCATATTGCGGCTGTAGGGACAATCGTGAAGTCTGAACGTCGCGATCCGCGATGCCGGTGTCCTTGATAGCGGCCAGCACGGCGGTCATCTGTTTTGCATTCGCCTCACTTGCCTCGCGCGCGGTCTTGTCCTGGCTGGTGACACCGATACGGATCACAGCGGCATCTGGCGCAACAGCGACGGTGGCCTCGCCGGTTACCGTCACCAATCTCTCCGCCGCGTGTGCGGGCGCGATTGTGGCTACGAATAAAACAAACAGAACACGCCACTGCATTTTACTTCACCGGCACGAACACATTGACCACCAGCTTGTCAGGAGGCGTTTTCACGGGATCGGTGGCATATTCCTCGATGAACAGGTCTTTCGCCTCGAGCTGCTTGTCGTCGAGATAGTTGGTGATCGCTTCATAAGTCGAATCCATGGCGTCGTATGAGCCGCGATGGACGAACTTAAGTGCACGTCCGGAGGGAGCCTGGCCGACGGCGATGTCGCCCTTCGGCGGGTCCTTCGGCGCTTGCCCAACTGGCAGCGCAGCCTGGAATGAAAAACCGGCGTCGTCGGTCTGGGTGTAGATAGTTATGGCTGGCCCTGCGGGCTTGACGTCCTGCTTGTCGAGATATTCGTGCAGCGATTTGAATGCATCAACCAGGGTATCAAAGGCACTGTCCCATTTGCTGTAGCCCTTTATGTAGACGATGGTCCGCTGCGGCAGCGTGACCTGCTCGCCAAAGGCGTCGCCTGGCTGCAAGGGCGATGGCGCGGCAGGGCCTGCCATTGGGGGAGGCATCGGTTCACTTGCGCCCGGCCTGGATGGCGGGGGCGAGGTTTGCGCCACGGCCGGGCCGGCGGAGGAACCAAAAGCCAATGTGATGACAATTAGAGCGAGTTTGATGGGCGACATCACGGTTCTCCGACGATTGCGGCGGTCCGGCGATTCGCCAGCATTGCTGCGCATCCTAGCATGGCCTCTGGTCAATCCGTGTTTATTCGCCATATAAAACGGGCGAAACCCGGGCAAAGCAGATTATGGGCGCGCTCGCCAATCAGTCCTTCGTGAAGATGAACGGAATCGGCAACGAAATCGTCGTTGTCGATATGCGCGCACGTGGCGGCACGATCGAAGCCAATGAAGCGCGAGCCGCCGCAAGACCTGACGGCGAGCCCTACGATCAACTGATGGCGCTCTATCCCCCGCGCACACCCGGGACCGACGCCTTCATCCGTATATACAACAATGACGGCTCGGAAGCCGGGGCATGCGGGAATGGCATGCGATGCGTTGCCGATCTGGTTTCCAAAGAGAGCGGCAAGACCGACCTTACTTTCGAGACGACGGCAGGCATTCTCAATTGCTGGAAAAGCGCTGACGGTTTGTTCACTGTGGACATGGGGTCGCCGCGGTTCAAATGGAACGAGATTCCACTCGCGGAGGAATTTCGCGACACACGCGCCATCGAACTGCAAATTGGCCCGATCGACAAACCGGTGCTGCATTCACCCTCGGTGGTGAGTATGGGCAATCCTCACGCGATCTTCTGGGTCGACGATGTGAACGCTCACGATCTCGCACGATTCGGACCGCTCTTGGAGAATCATCCGCTCTTTCCCGAGCGCGCCAACATTACGCTCGCCCAGATCGTCGCGCGCGATCACATCATCATCCGCACGTGGGAGCGCGGTGCCGGCCTGACCAAAGCCTGTGGATCCGCCGCCTGTGCGGCTGTGGTTGCAGCGGCGCGGCTCAGGCGCACCGATCGCAAGGTAAAGGTGACGCTGCCGGGCGGCGAGCTCCTTATTGAATGGCGCAAACCGGACGATCACGTGCTGATGACCGGCCCGGTCGAATTTGAATTCAAAGGCCGTTTCGATGCGGCGCTTTTCGCCAAGGCCGGCGTTTGATGAGTATCGACGTCGTCACATTCGGTTGCCGCTTGAACGCCTACGAGTCGGAAGTCATCCGACGCGAGGCCGC
>JBGQLL010000402.1:0-2402 GCA_041500065.1 Pseudolabrys sp. | reverse complement strand
ATCCAGGAAACTTTCCGCCCAGTCCCGGCAAACCGGGTATCACGGGCATGTTAGTCGGCAATGTCGGCATGGTCGGCGGCAAACCGCCGGCGCTAGGCAAACCGCCCGGCATTTTCTTTGCCAGCTCGGCCATCTGTTCCGGCGAAGGCATACCGGCGCCCATGCCCATGGCCTGCGCCAATCCGGCCAAGGGGCCGCGCTTGGCGCCACCCATCATCTTCATCATGTCGGACATGCCTCGGTGCATCTTGAGCAGCTTGTTGATCGCTTCGGGCGTCGTGCCGGATCCGGCAGCAATGCGCTTTTTGCGACTGGCCTTGAGCACGTCCGGGTGACGGCGCTCCTGCGGCGTCATCGAATCGATAATGGCAATCTGTCGCTTGATGACGCTTTCATCGAGATTGGCGGCAGCGAGCTGGTTCTTCATCTTGCTGATGCCGGGCAACATCCCCATCAATCCGCCCAGTCCGCCCATGGCCTGCATCTGGGTGAGCTGTTCGCGCAAGTCGCCAAGATCAAAGGCGCCTCTGCGCATCCTCTCGGCGGCACGCATCGCCTTCTCGGCGTCGATATTCGTGGCGGCCTTTTCCACCAGCGTAACGATATCGCCCATGCCAAGGATGCGGCCGGCAATGCGCGTGGGGTCAAAGTCTTCGAGTGCGTCCAGCTTCTCGCCTGTACCGATGAGCTTGATCGGTTTACCGGTCACCGCGCGCATCGACAGGGCGGCGCCGCCGCGGCCGTCGCCATCGACACGCGTCAGGACGATACCGGTGAGCCCCACACGCTCGTCGAACGAGCGGGCGAGATTGACGGCGTCCTGACCCGTGAGCGCATCGGCAACCAGCAGTACCTCATGCGGATTGACCGCGCGCCTGACCTCGGTTGCCTCGCTCATCATGGCTTCGTCGAGCGTGGTGCGTCCGGCGGTATCGAGCATGACAACGTCATAGCCGCCGAGCCTGGCGGCCTCGATTGCGCGTCGGGCAATCTGCGGCGGCGATTGGCCCTCGACCACCGGCAGCGTGTCGACTTGCACGTCACGTCCGAGTACGGCGAGCTGTTCCATTGCCGCCGGACGACGGACGTCGAGCGATGCCATCAGCACCTTCCGGTGTTGCCGGTCGGTCAGGCGTTTGGCGATTTTCGCCGTGGTCGTGGTTTTGCCGGACCCTTGCAAGCCGACCATCATGATGGCGACCGGGGGGGCAGCATTGAGATCAATACCCTGACTGTCGGTGCCGAGTGTTGCGATCAACTGGTCGTGCACGATCTTCACGACCATCTGGCCGGGCGTGACCGACTTCATCACCTCGACACCGACAGCCTGTTTCTTCACGCCGTCGGCGAAGGCGCGCGCCACATCGAGCGCAACGTCGGCTTCGAGCATCGTGCGGCGGACTTCGCGCAATGCGCCGTCGACTTCGGCTTCGCTCAGCGCGCCGCGGCGGGTGAGGCGGTCGAGGACACCGCCAAGTTTTTCCGACAGGTTGTCGAACATCGGTCTGCAAACACCTTTGCGCCCGAGGGCGCATCGCGCTGTCGGGCGGTAGCCTCCGGCCTCTCAGTGGACCGGGCGGCGGATCAATAAATCACGTCTCTTGCGAGAGCGGCCGGTACTTACTGTGTGCTGGCCCCATGGTCAACAACGTCAAGTGAGCCGCGCTTGCCGTTGCAATGCTCTTGGACCGTCTGGTATGGAATACTATCTATACGGGTATTCTAATATAATTCTATCAGAGATTAGGGAGGCGGCTATGTTGAGCAAAACCGTTTGCGCCGGGTTTGCGGTGTTCAGTGCATTGGTCGGAATGGCCAATTTGGCTGCTGCCGACCGCAGCGATCTACGGCCGATTGGAGTTTGCATCGACAAGCCGGGCACGGGGACTTTCGTCGGTGTTGCGGTGTGGACGTCATGTAACGATGCCGACGGCACGGCGCGAACCAAAGCGCGTGGATTTGCCGAAGGCTTTGCCCGAAATGGATGCGGCGGAAGTCTCACAGCCGCTGAAGGGCGTATGATTTGCGCGGGGCGCGGTGGAATTCTGGTTACGACCACGCCCTATCTTTCCAACACCAATAACTATGCCATCTCGATCAACGCGCCGCACGGCTTCTGCTCGCGCATCCAGGATGGTGATCTAAAGCCGACGTTTTCTTCTACGAAGAAATGCGGAACTCAGCCGCCGTCTTGGTGGCACGGTCCCTGGTGGGGTAATTGGGCCGAACAAACAGCAACCGCCACGAATCAGGCGACCTGTGGTTACGTATGCTCCCGTTAGCGTCCCGATCAGGGCGTCAATTCATAGCTAACGGTCACCGTCGCTCTTAAGGTCTGCTCGCCTGGCGCGATCGGAACCGCGCCAGCACGCATGGCCTGCATGGGGCGCGCCGGCGTCGCT
>JBGQLL010000401.1:0-2424 GCA_041500065.1 Pseudolabrys sp. | reverse complement strand
TTCATCGGCCCATCCTCATACAGTCGATTTCGGTATGGCGAGCGAGGAATGAACCCAGTAGATTTAAATCTAGTGACTTAATCAGTTCCGATTTTCGCTAAGTTCTAAGCAAAAATTCCCGTTTATGGACGCGGCACTAATTCATCAGAAAAATCATATAACCGCGCGGGATTGTCGACGAGGATGGCCTGCTGGCCATCGGACGTGGTCCAGTCGAGAAAAACCTTCAGCAGACGAGTCGCGTCCGGCACCGGTCCTTCCGGACGAGGATGTGGCCAGTCTGTACCCCAGACAAGATTTTGTGGATTGGCAGCGACAAGCGCGTCGTGGAAAGGCCGGGCTTCTGCATAGTCCGGCGGCGTAGCACCCAGCCTGTAAGTACCCGACAATTTCGACCAAAGGCGGCCTTCGCCGACGCCGTGCAACAGCGCCTGGAAGCCCGGATGGTTTGTACCGTGATGGTGCTCCATGCGTCCCATATGATCGACGACCACCGGCACATTCACACGAGTGAGCGCAGGTAACCGCTCGGGAAAATCACGGGCGTCGATCCACAATTGCAGATGCCATCCCAGATCGGCCATTGCGGGCAGCAGCGGTTCGATCTCCTTGAGCGTCACACCATTTTGGTAATAGGGCTTTCCGCCGCGACGGAATTCGTTGGCGCGCAAGCCACGCACACCGGCCGCATGCCACTGCTTGAGTGTCGCGGTGTTCAGTTCGCTACCACCGACTGCAACACCGCGCAGCCGCTCGGGCGCGCGCATCAGCGCGTCGAGCATGGCACGGTTGTCGCGACCGTACGCGCTCGGTTGCACAAGAACGCCACGGTCGAAACCGAGACGGTCGAGCAGCGCCAGATAGACTTCGAGCGGGGCATCATCCGGCGTGTAGCTGCGCGGCTCGGCATAGGGAAAACGCGCGGCGGGACCAAACACGTGGCAGTGACAGTCACAGGCGCCTTGCCGTAATGCGCCGCTCATTGCGGCGTGATTCCGGCAAGCTTGGCAGCTTCGCGCATGTTCGCGTAATCGGTGCGGATAAATTCGGCAAAGCCGTCAGGCGTCATCTGCCTGACGGTGGCGATCTCCGAACCCATCTCGCGCAGTTTGTCAGGTGTCGGGCCACCGGCGAGCCCTTCAGCGATCGCTTTCTGCAGCTCAGCGATGATCGGACCGGGCGTGCCTGCGGGCGCAAGTATTCCAATATAGCTTTGCGCGGTGAAGTCCTTCACGCCGCTCTCGATAAAGGTCGGGATTTCTGGGGCGAGCCTGGAGCGGCTGCTCGCCGCGATCCCAATGATATGGGCCTGCCCGCCCTTGTGCAGGGGCAACGCGGTGGAAAATTCCGTCATCGCCGCCTGGATGCTCCCACCAATCAGGTCCGGCATCAGCGCGCCGCCACTGCGATAGGGGACGTGTACAATGTCGGCCCCGGTCGCAGCCTTGAAGCGCTCGAGCGTCATGTGGGTGGCGCTGCCGACACCGCTGGTGGCGATGCTGATCTGTGCCTTATTCGACAGTACGATCAGCTCCGCAATGCTCTTCGCCTCGACTTTACTGTTGAGGATGATGACGTGCGGCACGTAACTGGTCAGTGCCACCGGCGCAAAATCCTTCAGCGGATCGTAACCGAGCTTGGCCTGCACGAAGGGATTGACAGTCAGTGGCCCGTTCGAGCCGACCAGCAGGGTGTATCCATCTGGTGTTGAACGCGCCACGGCTTCAGCGCCAATACTGCCGCCCGCGCCACCGCGGTTGTCGACCACTACCGGCTGACCCAAGGCATTTGAAATGCGCTCGCCGACCAGACGCCCCACGATGTCGGCGTTACCGCCGGCAGCAAACGGCACAATCAGCCGGATCGGCCGGTCGGGATACTTTGCAAGGGCCTCGCGCGGAAGCAGCGTCAGCGCGGAAGCAAATCCAATATTCGCGATCAGCGTGCGGCGTGAGATCGGCATGAAACCCTCGTTTGATTGCGCCTATCATCGGTCATGGCGCGAATTTGAACAAGCGATTGGGCGTGTCCCAGAAAAGCTTGCGTCGGTCGTCGGCTTTTGGAAACAGTTGCCCGGCCAGTTGTACCAGCGGCCCGTAGTCCTGCCGCTCCGGCGTGCGCAGATAAGGCCAGTCCGAAGCCCACATACAGTGATCAAGCGTGAACGCGTCGACTATTGCACGGACAAACGGCCAGCAGTCCTCAAACGGATAAGGCACCTTGGCAAATTTCAAGTAGCCGGAAATCTTTACGTTCACTCGTCCGGTCTTCGCCAACCGCAGCATTGCTGCAAAGGCTGGCTGGCTGAGACCCGCCGCTGGTTCGGGCCGGCCAGCATGATCGATCAGGACCTTCACCGGAATTCTTTCGATCCACGGCTCGTACATGAGGAATTGATCATTTTCGACCTGGAGATTGAAAAAC
>JBGQLL010000400.1:0-2440 GCA_041500065.1 Pseudolabrys sp. | reverse complement strand
GTGCGCCGAACTCCTTAGTGACCGCTTTGGCGAGCGCATCGACTGCTTCGGTTGAAAGTACATCGAGCTTTACGCATTTTACGGCTTTCAGCCCCTTGAGTCTGTCGACAGAGACATCGGTCGCGACAACTTTCGCGCCCTCCGCAATGAATGCTTGCGCGATGGCGCGGCCAATTCCTTGGCCCGCAGCAGTGATGAGCGCCAATTTTCCTTTCAACCTGTTACTCACGGGAATGACTCTCTTTTTCAGTGGTTGTCGCGCGCCACAGTTTTTTGAGCGACGCGCTGATATTTAACAGCCGGTTTAAGCACCATGCCGTCGGCCAGTTGATCGACTATGCCGCGCTGGATTTCCTGCCATGGCGTTTGGCTTGCCGGGTACTCATAACCACCGTGCTTGATCAGCGCAGCCCGGCGACGCGAAAGTTCTGCTTTCGAGACCAGAATATCGGCCGTACCTTTGGCGAGATCAATACGCACACGATCGCCAGTCTTGAGTAACGCGATCCCGCCATTTGCCGCTGCTTCAGGTGACGCATTGAGAATCGACGGAGAGCCGGACGTGCCGGATTGCCGTCCGTCACCGATGCAGGGCAGGGACGTGACGCCATTTTTTATCAGCGCTGCTGGCGGCTGCATGTTCACGACCTCGGCCGAGCCTGGATACCCAATTGGACCAGCGCCGCGCATGAACAGCAAAGTATATTCGTCGATTTTCAGTGACGGATCGTCGATGCGGTGATGATAGTCCTCGGGCCCCTCGAATACGACCGCGCGTCCTTCGAATGCATTCTTATCCTTTGGATTTGAGAGATAACGTTTGCGGAATTCTTCCGATATGACGCTGGTCTTCATGATGGCGGAATCGAAAAGGTTTCCCTTCAATACCTTGAAACCGGCGTGCTTTTTCATCGGCGCCTTGTAAGGCTTGATGACGTCAGCGTCCTTGCTGGGCGCCCGCCTGACATTATCGCCCATGGTCTTGCCGTTGATCGTGAGTGCATCGGCATGGATGCGCTTGGCCTTGAGCAATTCGTGCATTACCGCCGGCAATCCGCCGGCGCGATAATATTCTTCGCCGAGATAGTGTCCGGCCGGCTGCATGTTGACCAGCAGCGGCACGTCATAGCCGATCTTTTCCCAGTCCTCGATCGAGAGCTTCACGCCGATATGGCGCGCGATGGCGTTGATATGGATGGGCGCATTTGTCGAACCGCCGATCGCCGAATTGGCCACGATGGCGTTCTCGAATGCCTTGCGTGTGAGAATATCGGAGGGCTTGAGGTCCTGTTCGACTATCTCGACCGCACGCATCCCAGTGTCGTAGGCGATTTGGCCGCGCTCGCGATAGGGCGCAGGGATAGCTGCACAGCCAGGCAACGACATGCCGAGTGCTTCCGCGAGCGCGTTCATAGTCGAGGCCGTGCCCATCGTATTACAATGGCCGACCGATGGCGCCGAAGCGGCAGCGATCTCCATAAATTCCTGGCTGTCGATGCGACCGGCTGCCAACTCCTCGCGTGCCTTCCAGACCACTGTACCTGAGCCCGCACGTTCCCCTTTCCACCAGCCGTTAAGCATCGGCCCGCCCGAAAGCACGATCGCCGGGGTGTTTACCGTGGCCGCCGCCATCAGGCATGCGGGAGTGGTCTTGTCGCAGCCCGTCATCAGCACGACGCCATCAAGCGGATAACCGTAAAGAATCTCGACCAGGCCCAGATAGGCGAGGTTGCGGTCCAGTGCGGCGGTTGGCCGTTTTCCCGTTTCCTGAATCGGATGGCATGGGAACTCGAACGCAACTCCGCCGGCTGCCCTGATGCCCTCCCGCACGCGTTTGGCGAGTTCAATATGATGACGATTGCATGGAGAAAGGTCCGAACCCGTCTGCGCGATCCCGATAATGGGCTTGCCCGACCGCAGTTCGGCGGAAGTAAGGCCGTAATTCAGGTAACGCTCAAGATAGAGCGCGGTCATGCCGGGGTTTTCGGGGTTGTCGAACCAGAGCTGCGACCGCAGCCCGCGAGCGGATTTTCGGCCAACCTTTGCCATGTCTTGTCCAATCGTGGATTTCAGGTGGCGTGTAGATGATCGCAATGTTTCAGGGACCGCAAGAACTCATCGGGCCGCGGTGCGATGAATCGATGGAATTACCGGGAGCCTTTACCGTCCGTCTGGGGTGCGCACGCCGGCCCAGGTATCGCGCACCTGCTGGTAGTGCACGTTGGAGTCATAGACCGGCACCCGCAGCCCCAGCACTTGCGGCGACAGCCGGCCGACGGCGGCCAGCAGCGTGTAGGACGCCACCACCCGGTCGCGCTGCGCGCTCACCAGCGCCACCCGCGCATTTACCAGTTCCTGCTGCGCGTTGAGGACATCGAGCGTGGTGCGCTGGCCAACACGCGCTTCCTCGCGCACGCCGTTGAGCGCGATCTCGGAGGCC
>JBGQLL010000399.1:0-2470 GCA_041500065.1 Pseudolabrys sp. | reverse complement strand
GCCGCACTGCCTGCCGCCGCATTGGCAATGGACGACCACATTGCTGTTCAACCCAACGAATTGAAATGGGGACCGCCACCTCCGGGCCTGCCACCGGGCGCGCAAGTCGCGGTCATCGCGGGCGACCCGAGCAAAGCCGAACCCTATGTGGTCCGCGCCAAGCTGCCGTCGGGCTACAAGATCCCGCCGCACACGCACCCGACCGATGAGAGCGTCACTGTCCTGTCCGGCACCTTCCACATCGCGATGGGCGACAAGTTCGACACCAAGAAAGGTGAAACGGTGCGAGCCGGCGGCTTCTTCACTGCCAAAACGGGCATGCAGCACTATGGCTGGTCAACCGGCCCGACCCTTATCCAGATCCACGGTATGGGGCCATTCGCGATCACCTACGTCAATCCGGCTGACGATCCGCGCAACAAGACGTCGGAGAAGAAATAGAACGCACACGTTTAAGCACCGTCATGGCCGGGCTTGTCCCGGCCATCCACGCCTTCCTTTTGGTATCGAAAGCAAGACGTGGATGCCCGGCACAAGGCTTGTGCTCGGGCCGGCCGAAGGCCGGACCCGAGTGCCGGCCATGACAGATTTATGACCACTACGGAGAGAAACACACCACATGCCAGGCAAGACCATCCAGATCCACGGCCGGGCGGACAGCGATTTCGATTGCTATCTGGCGATGCCGCAAGCAGACGGGCCAGTGCCGGCGGTCGTGCTCGCGAGCGCCGTGCACGGCGTCGACAAGGATCTGCGCGATCTCGCCGATGAATTCGCCTCTCACGGATTCATTGCAGCGGCGCCCGACCTGTTCTGGCGTACGATTCCGGGACCCCTCGCCCGCGCCGACGGTGAATTGACCGGCAAGCGCTCGCAGCCGCGGCCGGAGAAGATCAAGACCGGTGAGGCCGACATGGCCGACACGCTCTTCGAATTGCGCAAGCTCGCGGATTTCAATGGCCGCGCCGCCGTCATGGGCTTCTGCTATGGCGGCCCCTACGCCATTCTCGGGCCGAACCGGCTTGGTTATGCCGCAGGCATCTCCTGTCACGGCACGCGACTACAAGATTACATCGGCGAGCTCGAGGGCGTTACCGCGCCCGTCTGCATCATCTGGGGCGACGAAGACAACCAGGCACCGCCGGAGGTGCTCGATGCATTTCGCGCCGTGCCGCCGCGCATGAGCAATTTGGAGCTGCACATTTTTCCGGGCATCAAGCACGCCTACATGATGCCCGAGGCCGGCGCGGCCTACAGCAAGACGACGCGCGAATTCTCAATGGCGCGCGCCCTCGCCATTCTCAACGACCTGCGCGGTGGGGACGAACGGCTGCGTAAGGCGTCGTAGATGCTCCTGTCCCGGATGCGATGCAGCGCGGAGCGAAGCGCAGCGGTGCATCGCTGCTCCGGGACCGCCATGAACTCAGAATCTGAAACAGTCCCGGGTCTGCAGCGCAGCACTTCATGCTGCGCTGCGCCCGGGACACGCCCGCGCATCAGGGCGACGACAATCCTTTCGTCAACGGCTAACCTGCGCCGCGATGGATTCGCCGCCGCGATTCAAGCTCACGCGCCTGTTGTGGATCGGCCTTGCGCTGCTCGTTTTCGGCACAGGCCCCCTGATCGTGCTCGCTGCCGAACTCGGACTGTTGAGCGATCCGAACCCCAATCCGATCGGGCCCGGCCTGCTGACCTTCTTCACCTTCTGGCCGGCGGTCATCATGATCGTCTGGGGATTGGTTGCATCGCTCGTGCGCTATCGGAAAGCGCAGACAAGATTCTGATGCGGCTGCGCCAGGTCGAGCGCAAGCGCCGGCGGCGGGCCACTGACGTACGCCATCATCTCCGGTCATTCCCGCGACAGCGGGGATTCAGCACTTGCTGCTCTGGCACTAATTATTGGATCACCCGATCAGGCCGAGCGATGACGCCAGAGAGGAACCCGCAGCGACCAGCAAAGCGGCTAGGCCGCCTTTGCGCCCAGCTCCTTGTCCTTCGACTCGGCCCGCTTGGCGCCGGGACGCGTCGTCAAACGCGCGACATAGTCCTGAAACTCTTTCCGCTCCGGAATCAGCTTGAACATCATCCCGTAACGCAGACCAGAACCGATTACGACATCGGCGGCGGTGAATTGCTCGCCCATCAGATACGGGCTCTTCGCCAGCGCCTCGCTCACAATGTCGAGCACGGTATCGAAATCGCGCCATCCGAGCGATGCCGCGCGCGGATTTTCCTTGCGCGGAAAGGCGCGGTCGGTCATCGCCGGCTCGATTACGCTCGGTCCAAAGAACAGCCACTTGAGATATTCGCCGCGCCGAGGCGTGCCCACCGGAATGTTCAGTTTCTTGTCCGGGAATTCGTCGGCGAGATACGTGCAGATCGCGGCCGCTTCGGTGATCGTGGCGTCGCCATGCTTGAGTGTTGGCACTTTTCCCATCGGATTGATGGCGAGATAATCCCGCTTAAGATT
>JBGQLL010000398.1:0-2490 GCA_041500065.1 Pseudolabrys sp. | reverse complement strand
GTGCGGGCGACCAATAGTGGCGCCAAGCCAACCGAAGGCTCATCCACCAGAAGGATACGCGGCGCCAGCATCAGCGCGCGTGCAAGTGCCAGCATCTGTTGTTCACCGCCGCTCATGCTGCCGGCGAGCTGGCGCCGGCGCTCGGCGAGACGCGGAAAAGCCTCGAAAGCGAAGTCGAGATTGGTCTTGATCTGCGCGCGCGCCTTGGCGCGGAAGGCACCAAGCAGCAAATTTTCTTCGACGGTCAATTTCGGGAACAGCCGGCGCCCCTCCGGCACAAGCGCAATCCCGAGATCAACGATCTGCTCGGTGCTCAGACCGATCAGATTGTGTTTTTCACCATCAATTTCGGCAATGATACGACCGGCCGTCGGACGAACGATGCCCATCACGCACTTCATCAACGTGCTTTTGCCGTTGCCATTGGTTCCAAGCAGAGCAACGGTTTCGCCTGCGTTCACGTTGATCGAGACATCCTCGATCACCCGCACAGCGCCGTAGGCGGCGTTCACGTTTTCGATGGTGATGCTACTGGCCAAGATAAGCCCTCACCACTTCGGGATCGCGCACGACGTCTTCCGGTTTGCCGTCGGCGATTTTCTTGCCCGACACCAATACCGCCAGGCGCTGCGAGAAGCTCATCACGGCGCTCATGATGTGTTCGATCAGAATGATCGTGATGCCGCGCTCGCTCAGCCGTACCAACAGCGTCAAGATATCCTCGATTTCCGAGTGCGAAAGGCCGGCCATGGACTCGTCGGCGATTAGCAATTTCGGCTCAGCCGCCATGGCGCGCGCCAGCTCGAGTTTGCGCATCTCGACTTGCGTGAGGTCGCGCGGCATTCGTTTGGCTTTCTTTGCGAGACCCACCATTTCCAGCAGATCGTGGCAGCGCGCGTCGAGATCGCCGGCCGACCGCAATGGCCCCATTCGTGCATGCACGGTGTAGAGCAGAGGAATGCGCAAGTTGTCGGCTAATGTCATACTGTGGAACGGGCGCGGCAGCTGGAAGCTGCGCGCGACGCCGCGGTGGGTGCGTTCGTGGGCGGCAAGACCATCCATGACGTTGCCGTCGAAACGAACGCTGCCGGACTCGTTCTGCAAGGTGCCGCAGATGCAATTGACCAGCGTGCTTTTTCCGGATCCGTTCGGGCCAATGAGGCCGAGTCGTTCGCCCGGTTCGACTTCGAGCTCGATGCCATCCAGTGCGACGAAGCCGCCGAACCGCTTACTGATATTGTCCACATGCAAGAGCGCGGTCATGACTGCTTCCTGCGCAAGCGTTCCTGCACCAGCCCGATCAGCCCGTTGGGCGCGATAATGACGAAGGCAACGAGCATCAAGCCCACGATGAGCAGGTTCACAGCCGAAGAAATGGTTACGGTGGCATATTGCTGCGCCGAGCCGAGCAGGATGGCACCGACCAAGGGCCCGATCCAGCTTGTGGTCCCGCCAATCATCGGCATTGCGATCGAGTTAACCGCATATTCGAGGCCGAAGGCCGACGCAGGTTGCAAATAGCCGATGTAGTACGGAAACGGCGCGCCGGCCATGCCCATGAATGCGCCCGACAACGTGGTGGCGATCAGCTTGAGGCGCAACGTCGGCACGCCGCAGGCTTCGGCCGCCAACTCGTCGTCGCGAATGGTGGCGAAGCCGAACCCGAGCTGTGAGCGTTCGATCACTCGCGCGGTTGTCAGCGCAATCACCGCCAGTAGCAGCATCAGCGCGAACAGGTATTCGATATAGTTGATCTCGATGCCTGCGAATTCGAGGTTGTCAGGACGGATAATGTAGGCGCCACGCGAGCCGCCGACGAAGTCCCAGTTGACGATCAGGGTCTGCAGCACCACTGCCATCGCCAGGGTGGCGATCGCGAAGAAAGAGCCGCGCAGCCGCAAAGTCAGGTATCCCATGCCGAAGCCGACAACACCTGAAACGAGCGCGCCAAACAGAATGAGGACGGGGATCGGCAACGGGAAGATGTGGTGGAGCACATTAGCGGCGCCTTCGGGAAACCAGGCGTCGATTTCGGCATCGAACTTGATCAGCGCAACCGAGCTGTAAGCGCCGAGCGCGAAGAAGGCGGCCGAGCCGAAATTCACGTAGCCGCAGTAGCCACCAAGGATGTTCCAGGCGGTGGCCAGCACGATGAATTGCAGGATCGTATAGGAGGCGAAGAAGAGATAATCGACATGGAACCAGTGCGCGAAGGCCATAACCAGCGCACCGATCGCGACCGCGGTGAGGGAGAATTTCGTGGTGCTCATCGCCTTCATCGTCCCAGAAGTCCCGCTGGCCGGAAGGCAAGCGTGAGCAGGAGAAAGCCGAAGGCTACCGCCGGTGCCCACGATGGTCCGTAGAATGTCGCAGTTAGACTTTCAACGACACCGAGCAGCAAGGCGGCAATCAGCGTTCCGGGCATGCTGCCAAGTCCGCCGAGAACGCAGATGGCAAATACCCGGCCGATATATTCACGGCCGACCGAGG
>JBGQLL010000397.1:0-2498 GCA_041500065.1 Pseudolabrys sp. | reverse complement strand
GGCCGCAAAAATTGCCGCCGCAAAAATAAAAAACCTCACCATGTCATCCTCCCCAGTCGCCCCAACGGCCGCGGGTACTATCTTTTTTTATTTTGACAATCACGCTACCCGTTGTGATTTTCACGATCAACCGGACTGTCAGACCGCACCGCAGCAAACACAGACAGGTCCGAGCCGGAGCTCGCTTGCCAACAGTCTCGCTTAGCCCCACCATTGCACATGTCGAGAAACCTACGGCGGCGGTCGAAACGACCGGCGTGAGAAGGGAAACCGAGCGAACCAATAGTGGCGGGCGAGAATAACCATATCGTCGCCGAAGTAGCGGCGCGTATTCTTGCGGACCTCGCCGATCCCCAGACCATCAACCGTGCCAAGGACGAGCGCTGGAAGGAAACGCTTTGGCACGCGCTCGATGAAGCCGGGCTGCCGCTCGCCTGGGTTCCAGAAGAATTAGGCGGTTCCGACGCAAGCCTCGCCGACGGCTTCGCTATTCTCGGCGTTGCTGGCCGGTTCGCCTTGGCCGTTCCGCTTGCGGAAACAATGATCGCGGGCTGGCTCCTGACGCGTGCTGGTCTCGTAGCACCCCCTGGCCCTATGACGGTCGCCCCTGTCCGTCCCCACGACCGTATCGAGGTTCATCAGGACGGCACGCTGAGCGGCAGCGCCTTCGCAGTGCCATTTGCACGAAGCTCGCGGCACATCGTCGTGCTAGCCGAAGACACCAACGGGGCCGCTATCGCGCTCGTGGAGATAAGGAGCTGCCAGCTGAGCGAAGGCCAAAATCTGGCAGGCGATCCGACCAATGTTGTGACGTTCCAGCGCGTCAAGCCATTGCGCAGCGGGCCGGCACCAGCTGGGTTCGACCGCTCATCTTTAATGCTGATGGGATCAACGATTCGCAGTGTACAGACTGCGGGCGCGCTGGAGGCAATGCTGTCGCTCAGCGTCGCTTACGCCAACGAGCGCGTCGCGTTCGAACGGCCAATCGCAAAATTCCAAGCCGTGCAGCAAAATTTGGCGAGGCTCGCCGGCGAGGTGGCGGCTGCCCTTGCCGCCGCAGGCTCAGCGGCCGATACGATCGCGCAGGCTGGCCCGTTCGATGACGCCGTTGTACTCGAAGCTGCCTCCGCCAAAATCCGCACCGCGGAAGCTGCAACGGAAGGGTCGAGCATTGCGCATCAAGTCTTCGGCGCAATTGGCTTCACGAAGGAACACGCATTGCACCGGTTCACGCTCCGCGCCTTGTCCTGGCGCGACGAGTTCGGAAACGAAAGTTATTGGGCGGCGGAACTTGGAAAGCTTATCGCCCGCCGCGGTGCCGACGAATTTTGGCCTTTGGTCGCCTCGCGATGACTACAAATCTTTATTTCGAACCTATCCGGCTCCCGGCTGAGTGCGAGGCTCTTCGCGCGGAAGTACGCGCGTTTCTCGCCGAGGAAATCGCGGCAGGCACGTTCGATCCGCACCGCCCAGGGCACGGCGATTCACATAACCAAGCGTTTAGCCGGCGGGTTGGCGCTAAGGGCTGGATCGGAATGAATTGGCCCAAGAAATATGGCGGTCACGAGCGCAGCTTCCTCGAACGCTACGTGGTGACAGAGGAGTTCCGCGTCGCGAATGCGCCCGTGCGATTGCACTTTGTCGCCGACCGCCAGAGCGGACCAATCCTGCTCAAATATGCGCCCGAGCACGTCAAAATGGACATCCTGCCGCGCATCTGCCGCGGCGAACTGTGCTTCGTCATCGGGATGAGCGAGCCCGGGTCGGGGTCTGACCTCTTCGCGGCCAAGGCCAAGGCCACAAAGGCAGACGGCGGCTGGCGCATCAATGGCAGTAAAATATGGACCAGCAACGCGCACATTGCCGACTACATGCTAGGCCTTTTTCGTACATCCGCCCCCACCAAGGAAAATCGCAGGCACGGCCTCACGCAATTCCTCGTCGACATGAAGACGCCCGGTATCACCGTGAACCCTATTATCCAGATGACCGGTCAACACGACTTCAATGAGGTTGTGTTCGAGGACGCCTTTGTTCCGGATGATCACGTGATGGGCGAGATTGATGGTGCATGGAAGCAGGCGACCAGCGAGCTCGCGTACGAGCGCAGCGGGCCGGAGCGGTTCTTGGAAACCTTTTACGTGCTCCTCGAGCTCATCCGGGCGCTCGGTCCTGAGCCCGACGTTCGGAGTGCGGAAGGACTGGGCCGCTTGGTCGCGCAGTTGCATACGCTGCGGCGTATGTCGGTATCGGTCGCCGGCATGCTGCAGGCCAGCCGCGAGCCATTAGTGGAAGGCTCGATCGTCAAGGATCTCGGCACCGTCTGGGAGCAAAAGCTTCCACACCGAGTGCGCGAACTCACGGCGTTTCTTGAGCCCGACATCACCAACCGTACTAGCTTAGAGGAGCAGCTTGCCTTTGCGACTACGGTCGCGCCCAAACTCACCATCCAAGGCGGAACCACCGAAATCCTGCGCGGCATCATCGCGCGGGGGCTG
>JBGQLL010000396.1:0-2531 GCA_041500065.1 Pseudolabrys sp. | reverse complement strand
TAACCGCACGCGGAAAGGGATTTTTCGATGGCGGCGGCCAAGATAATTCCGCTGGTTGCGGGAAACTGGAAAATGAACGGGCTTGCCGCCTCGCAGGGCGAGCTCGTCAAAATCGTAGCCGGGGCCGGAGCACTCGCGGGCAAAACCGATCTGATGGTCTGTCCGCCCGCGACTTTGATTGTGAGCTTTGTGTTGGCGGTGCGAGGCTCGGGGGTGACCATCGGCGGTCAGGACTGCCATGCCGAAGCCTCCGGCGCGCACACGGGCGATATTTCGGCCGAGATGCTGGCCGATGCCGGCGCCCGTGCCGTGATCGTGGGGCATTCAGAACGGCGGACCGATCATCACGAGACGGATGCGCTGGTGCGCGCGAAGGCGCAGGCGGCGTGGCGGGCCAAGTTGACCGCAATCGTCTGTGTTGGCGAGCAACGCGCTGAGCGCGAGGCGGGCAAGACGCTGGATGTGGTCAGCCGTCAGCTCGACGGCTCGCTGCCAGACGGTGCCACCGCCGCCAATATGGTCGTTGCCTATGAGCCAGTGTGGGCGATTGGAACCGGCCTCACTCCGACACCAGCTGACGTCGCCCAGGTCCACGGCTTTGTCCGCAAACGGTTGATTGAGCGCTTTAACGCGGAGGGCGGGCGCACACGTATTCTCTACGGCGGTTCGGTCAAACCCGCCAATGCCAAGGAGCTTTTGACGATTGCGGACGTCAATGGGGCCCTGGTCGGTGGAGCCAGTCTTAATGCCCAGGATTTCCTCGCTATTGCTGCGGTTTACCGATAGGCGCGGCAAGGGTGGAAAAGCGGCAAGCGATCGTGTAGAGACCGCGGCGAATTCCTATATGGACCATGGAGTGCCGCCTGGGCGGAGGCCCGGACCGGTGAGGTTTGAACGGATATTGGACTGATGCAGCACGTCATTATCGTCATCCACCTGATGTTGGTTCTCGCCCTGATTGGCGTTGTTTTATTACAGCGCTCCGAGGGTGGCGGACTTGGCATCGGTTCGACTGGCGGCTTCATGACCAGTCGCGGCACAGCCAACGTGCTCACAAGGGCGACTGCAATTTTGGCGGGCCTGTTCTTTGTGACCAGCCTCCTACTGTCGATCCTCGCCGGTATAAACCGCAAGCCGGCCTCAATCCTGCAGGGCGGACAAACTGCGCCGGCCGCGCCCGGTGCGCCGACACCGCTCGGCGGAGGGGGCGGCCTCCTCAATCAGTTGCAAGGCGCAACGCCGCCGGCTGCGCCGGCGGCTCCAGCAGCCCCGTCGGGGCCGCAGGTGCCGCAGTCGAAATGAAATGGCGAGCGAAGGGCCGGGGAATTCCGGCCCTTCGACGTTATGGAGAGGACTGGAATCGGACGTTGGCCGGCGGAATCGAAGAAACATGAAAATCCTGTCGCAAGCGTTTGGAAAACCGGAAATTTATCGAGCTACGCACAGGCGCAGGTCGGTCCTGAGCTTTTCGCGCTCGTCGAATCAATTCGCGGAGGCTAAAGGTTAGGTCCCATGGCGCGGTACATTTTCATCACCGGCGGCGTGGTTTCCTCACTCGGTAAGGGTCTTGCTTCCGCAGCGCTCGGAGCGCTCCTGCAGGCGCGCGGATACAAGGTGCGCCTCCGCAAACTTGATCCTTACATCAACGTCGATCCCGGAACGATGTCGCCGTATCAGCACGGCGAGGTCTTCGTCACCGATGACGGAGCTGAGACCGATCTCGATCTCGGTCACTATGAGCGGTTTACCGGCCGTCCTGCCACACGCCACGACAACATCACCACCGGACGTATCTATCAGGACATACTCGCGCGCGAGCGCCGCGGCGATTACCTCGGTGCAACGATTCAGGTGATCCCGCACGTCACCAACGCGATCAAGGATTTCATCAGAGAGGGCAACGAGGGCTTCGACTTCGTGCTGTGCGAAATCGGCGGCACCGTCGGCGACATCGAAGGTCTACCGTTCTTCGAGGCCATTCGACAATTGGGCAACGATCTGCCGCGTCGACATGCGCTGTACATTCATCTTACCCTCATGCCTTTCATTTCAAGCGCCGGCGAACTCAAGACCAAACCAACTCAGCATTCGGTCAAAGAGCTGCGCTCGATCGGCATCCAGCCAGACATCTTGCTCTGCCGCACCGATCGGCCGATTCCGGAAAGTGAGCGACGCAAGCTTGCGCTGTTTTGCAACGTGCGGGAAAGCGCGGTGATCGAGGCGCGCGACGTCGACAATATTTACGCGGTTCCGGAGGCCTATTCCGCCGAAGGGCTCGATGCCGAGGTGCTCGACGCATTCGGGATCGAACCGCGTCAGGCGCCCGACCTCGAACGCTGGCGGCTCATCAACGAGCGCGTCCGCAATCCGGAAGGCAATGTCACCATCGCTATTGTCGGCAAATATACCGGTATGAAGGATGCCTACAAATCACTGATCGAGGCACTCTCGCACGGCGGGATAGCCAACAAGGTGAAGGTCAATCTTGACTGGATCGAGTCTGAAGTCTTCGAAAACGAAGATCCCACCCC
>JBGQLL010000395.1:0-2567 GCA_041500065.1 Pseudolabrys sp. | reverse complement strand
GACTTATACGGCTTGCCCCCACAAACGATCACGGCGTCGATTTCGCCGGCCTTCAATTTCTCCATCGCGATGCGTTGCTCGATATACACGACCTTTGGTTTCATTCCGAGCCGCTCGAACACGGTCAGCGCGGTGACGAAGGTGCCGCCATTGGGAAGGTCGACGCTGACGGTCTTGCCATCGAGATCCCTGAGATTGCGGACCGATTTCGACGCGATGACATGCATCTCTTCATTGTAGAGCTTGGTTACATAGGTGAATTGTTTCTTGATGTCCTTGGCGAAGCCTTTTTTCTCGAGATAGTCGAGTGTGTCAGAGCGCACGATTCCGAGATCGACGCCCTGAAGGAACAGGATGTCGGCGACGCTTTGCACCGAGCCGCGGCCGACAATCGTGAGAACGCGCAGCTTGTTGCCGTCATCGAGGACCGAGGCCAGGTCGGCGCCGAACTGAACATAGGTGCCGCCGATGGTGCCGGATATCACCGTCACCGTGTTGGCGTTCAGGGCCTTCTTTGTCTCCACCGATCCGAACTGGAATATCGCCTTGAGGCTTTCGCTGACCTTGGCCGGATCATATTCCGTTTCCTCGGCCCTGGCCGCGAACGCGCAAGCCGTCATCATGGCGATGATCGCCATCCTTAATAAACGCTGCATGGTATTCCCCTGCTTTCGTAAAGGCTAATTCTGCATTTGAGCCAGACGCTGCTTCGCATCCAGTGAACCGAGCTGGGCCGCCTTCTGGTACCAGTCGCGCGCCATCGCCGGATCGGGAGTGATGCTTCGCATATCCTGCTTTCCAAGCACGGCCGGATCGTAGGTCTGCGCCAACATCAGCGCGGCGCTGGCCTCCTGCGCGTCCGCCGCCCGTTCGAGCAGCAATCGGGCAGGCGCGATGTCGCCGATCTCGATCAGGCCCTTTGCACGCTTCAACAGCGTCGCAAGCTCGTCGGGAGGGAGATGTCTTGCCTGCGGAGCGGCTGGAGCGGCTGGAGCAGCCGCGGGTGGCTGACGGATTTCGGGTGGGCTCTGATGGGCGCTTCTCAATGCTGCCGCAATTTCGTCGCGCGTCGGCGCGGCCATTGCGGCTGGCGTCGAAGTCCGAACGCCGACGGTTGTTTGAGTTGCCGGTGGTGACGGTTCGGTGCTTGCCAATCGAACGGGAACCGGGGGTTCCGACGCCGATTTTGCGAGGACGCCTGGCGATGCGCCGATCAGCGAAGCCTTGGCATTGGCAAAGAAAGCGAGCGGGTTCTCCACGGATACAATGGCGAAAGCGATCGCCGCCGCCGATGCCGTAAAAATGCCTACTTTGAGAATCCGCGGCCAGACGGCTGCTCCGCTCCGGTTCCTCTCCCCGCCGGTTCCGAAACCGCGCTGCCTGGGTGCTTCGGGATCTTCGGAGAGGAAGAGCGGCATGGTGTCTTCCGGAGGGAAGTAGCTCTGCGTCGCCGTCGATGGCGTAGACGATCCATAAGCCATATATTCAGGGCCACTTGCGTCTTCGTCAAACGGCTCAATCATTTGCTCGTCGTAGGGAGTAAGCTTGATATCTCGTGCCATGATGATGCCTCCACGCTACTACGCAACATCGGGCATCCCGGCATTATTTATTGTTGTCGCCCGGGAGTTCCCGTTACCCGACCTTTAACTCGCATTGCGAATTAGTCCAAAACGCGACAATCGCCGGTGCGATTTAGGAGATATTTTGATTTAATTTGGGCAACACAGCACAATTTGTTGAAATAAGTTCCTGAAATTTTTAATTGAAACCGGAATTTAGCGCGGGTTTTGAGTCCGTGAAATGGCACCACCATAAATTGCGCGAATGTGGCGAACATCGACTTCGCAGTATGGCGATGACGACTTCTGCGAAGCAAGGCGCGAAAAAACGACGCGCGTCACACCACATCAGGGATGCAGGATCACCTTGCCCATCGCCTTGCGGCCCGCGAGCACTTTCAAGGCGTCTGCGGTTTGCGCCAGCGGGAAGGTGCGGTCGACATGCGACGAGATCTTGCCTTCCGCGGTCCACTTCACGAGCTTTTCCAGATTGGCGCGGTTCTTTTCCGGATTGAGCCGCGCCCATGCGCCCCAGAACACGCCGCGGATATCGCAGCCTTTCAGGAGCGCCAGGTTGAGCGGCATCTTCGGAATGTCGCCGGCGGCGAATCCGATCACGAGGAAGCGGCCTTCCCATGCGATCGCGCGAAGTGCGGCCTCGGCGTAAGTGCCGCCGACCGGGTCAAAAATAATATCGGCGCCCTTGCCGCCCGTCAGCCGCCGCAAGCCGTCCTTGAGGTCTTCCTTGGCGTAATTCAGCCCGAGCTCGGCGCCGTGCGCTTTGGCGAATTCAAGCTTTTCGTCCGATGACGCGCAGGCGATCACCTTCAGGCCCATCAGTTTGCCGAGTTCGCATGCCGCGAGACCCGTGCCGCCGGCGGCCCCTAGCACCGCCATGGTCTCTCCGGGTTTCAGGCTGGCGCGATCTTCCAGCGCATGCAGCGCGGTGCCGTAGATGATGATGATCCCGGCGGCGCGATCGAAATCCAGATTGTCGGGAATCTT
>JBGQLL010000394.1:0-2574 GCA_041500065.1 Pseudolabrys sp. | reverse complement strand
GAAGCAAGCGCCATGATCGGCGAATATTGCTCGCGGCTTTGCGTGCTGGAGGGCTTTCTCGGCCACGCCGAGCAGGCCAATATCCGCGTGCGCCGTTACGGCGGCCGCAACGTGCCCTATGCCCAGGCGGCGGAATGATGCAGCTTCCCGCGACCCCTTCGTTCCGGCTTGATGGCAAGCGTGCGCTGGTAACCGGGGCCGGGCGCGGCATCGGCCTGACTGCTGCCGCTGCGCTGGCGGAGGCCGGCGCGCATGTGACGCTCGCCGCGCGTACTACAAGCGAGATCGAAGAAGCTGCCGCCGCCATTCGCGCGCGTGGCCAAAAGGCCGAGCCGCTCACGCTCGATGTGACCGACAACAACGCGGTCCAGGCCGCGCTAAAGGGCAAGATATTTGACGTTCTGGTAAACAATGCCGGGACCAATCGGCCCGGTCCTTTCATTGAGGTCACCGAGGAAAATTACGACCTGATCTTCGATCTCGACATGCGCGCGTGCTTTTTCGTGGCGCAGGCGGTTGTGCGCGAGCTCATCGCGGCCAGGCGAACGGGCTCGATCATCAATGTTACATCGCAGCTCGGCCATGTCGGCTGGGCCGGGCGCACGATCTATGTCTCGGCAAAACACGCCCTTGAAGGTTTCACCAAGGCGCTCGGGGTTGAATTGGCGCCTATCGGCATCCGGGTGAATTCGCTGGCACCGACCTTCATCGAGACGCCGATGACGAAACCGTTTTTTGAAAATCCGCAATTCAAGAAAGCCGTCCTCGACAAGATCAAAATGGGACGGCTTGGTACGCTCGAGGAACTCATGGGTGCGATCGTATTCCTCGCGTCGGACGCATCATCGCTGATGACCGGCACATCGCTCATCGTCGACGGTGGCTGGACGGCGGAGTAAGTATCGCTCTGTGTCCCGGGCGCGGCGCAGCACGAAGTGGTGCGCCGCAGACCCGGGATCGCCATAAATACTTAGTTAGCTACGGTCCCGGATCAGCGGTGCACCGCTTCGCTGCGCTACGCGCTGCACCGCATCCGGGACACGCAACTGCTACTTCAGCGGCGGCAAGTCGGCAAAATACTCGGGGTGTTCCTTCTGCACCTCAGCCATGAACTGCGGTCGGAACAGACTCGGCACGTCGAGCCTGGGCGCACCCTTGAGCGTGTTCATCAACACTTCATCTTCCGCATTTTCGAACGCGCGCATCACCGCCGGTGAAAGCCGTGGATCGAAGCTGATATGCCGCACGGCCTTCTTGCCAATCGCGACATCGGTGCCCGGCACCCATTTGGCGAATATCTCAACCGCCTCATCGCGGTTGTTGCGGGTGAAATGCGAGGACTGGGCGAGACCGGCCGCTATCGCCTTGACCAACTGGGGCTTGCTCTCGACCGTCGGCCCATGCGCGGTCGCCACCATCACATAGGACATGTGATGGCCGCCCCGGATCACCGTATACGAATCCGGGACCTGGGTGAGCACTTGCGTCACGTAGGGCTCCCACGACACCACCGCATCGACCTTACCCTCGGCCAAAGCCGGCGCCAGGCCGAATTGTGACCAGATATTTTCGATGGTGAGTTCTTCGTATTTCATCTTGGCGCGGCGCAGCACCATTTTGAAATATTCGTCGGAGGTCTGTCCGCGTGCCAGCCCGATTTTTTTGCCCTTGAGATCGCTGAGCTTGCCAGCCTCGATACCGCGCCCCTTCTTGGTCACGATCGCAAGCGGGTCGTCGCAATTATCGCGGGTGGCGTCGTTCATGATGAGGCCAATCACTTTGAACGGCTCGCCGGCATGCACCGCCTTGAGATATGTCGTCGTACTCATATCGCCGACCTGCGCACGGCCGTCGTGCATGGCGTTGACCATGTCGGTGCCGGTGTCGACGACCAGCATCTTCGCGTCGACGCCATGTTTCTTGAAGAAGCCCTTTTCGGCGCCGATAAACATCGGCAAATGGCCGAAATTGTTGCCAATCACCACATCAAGCTTGGGCAAGTCCGCCATAGCAGTCCTCCCGGTCTTTACACCTACGAAGTTATGATTGCGCGAGCACCTGCGGATTGACGCAATTCGGCGGCGTACGGCCGTCGATCAGCGCCTGCATGTTGTCCACGACGATATTCGCCATCTGGTCGCGCACTTCCTTCACTGCGCTGCCGAGATGCGGCGTGAGCACGACGTTCTTCATCGCTCTCAGCGCCGGAGGTAGCTTGGGTTCATGCTCGAATACGTCGAGCCCAGCACCCGCGATTTGCTTTTTCTTGAGCGCGCGCACCAGCGCCTTTTCATCAACAATGGCGCCACGCGCAGTGTTGACTATGAAAGCCGTTGGCTTCATCAGTGCAAACTGCCTGTTCGAGATCATATGACGCGTCTCGGCGTTAAGTGCGGCATGCAGCGATACGAAGTCAGATTCGGCCAGAAGGCGCTCGAGCGTCACATGCTCGATACCGAGCTCCCGCTCAGCTTCGGGTTTGCGCCGCGGACCCCAATATAAAATTTTCATGCCGAAGCCCCGCGCACGCCGCGCGGTGGCCTGGCCAATACGACCCGCGCCAATAAGCCCGAG
>JBGQLL010000393.1:0-2582 GCA_041500065.1 Pseudolabrys sp. | reverse complement strand
ATTTCGGCCTCGCTGGTGCTCCAACCCAGACTGACGCGTACCGCACCCCGCGCCAAAGCGGGATCGATGCCCATTGCCGCCAGCACGCTCGAAGCCTGGACCTTCCCCGACGAGCAGGCCGCACCGGACGAAACCGCTACCCCGTTGAGATCGAAGGCGATTATTGCGGCTTCTGCTCTCAGGCCGGGAACCGCAAAGAGCGTGGTATTCGGAAGGCGCGTGGCAGTCTTGCCGAAAACCACCGCACTCGGCGTGGCATTTGTGATGCCCTCCTCCATCCGGCCGCGTAGCGATGACATACGTTCGGTCTCAATCTCCTCTGCGGCCGCGCAGGCCGCGCCGAAGCCGACAATAGCGGCAACATTCTCGGTTCCCGCGCGTTGTCCGCGTTCTTGGCCGCCGCCCTTGATCAGAGGCTCGGCGATATGAATGTCCCCGCGACTGATCAGTGCACCGGCACCTTGCGGGCCACCAAGTTTGTGCGAGGAAATACTGATGAGATCAGCACCGAGCGCCGTGACGTTGCAGTCGATTCGGCCGGGCCCCTGTACCGCATCCACATGCAGCACACCGGAAGCTGCATGCACGATGTCCGCAATCTGCGCGATGGGCTGGACCACGCCAGTTTCATTGTTGGCAAGCATGATCGACACTAACGGTCGCTCGGACTTTTTGAGGATATGCGTAAGTGCGACGAGATCGACAACGCCGTCGCTTGTGACCGGCAGCTCGTCGACATCTTCGGCCGCAAACCGCCCGCCGCTCCGCACTGAAGGATGTTCGATCGCCGACACGAATAGACGATCACGTAAAGCCTTGCGTCCGCCGACCTCAATCGCCGCTGTCAGTGCCATCATGTTCGCTTCGGTAGCGCCGCTCGTGAACGTGACGTTCTTGGCCTCCGCCCCCACCAACGCTGCAACTCGTGCGCGCGCCTCTTCCACCAACCGACGAGCAAGACGGCCTTCAGCGTGGACGGACGACGCATTGCCGGTAAGCCCAAGAGTATCGCGCATGGCATCGCGCGCGCTCTCCCTTAGCGGCGCGGTGGCGTTCCAGTCCAAATAAGCTCGTTCAGTCACGGCTCTTGCCAATACCTAATTACCGTTTTGCTTCTAGTCCCCGTAAAAAGCTTGATTTTTGCCCCGGGGATCGTGTTAGAAGCCCGAAATCGCCCGGCCCTTATAGCGTGTGTTGAGGCCGGGGACAGCGTAAATCATATAATTAGAATAATTCTAAACTAAGTACCCCGGTTTGGTCAGGTCCCCCAGGCTGCAACACATCCCGATGCCGCCACCGACAGCGGCAAGCCCGGTTCGAGGTCGATAGCAATGCCCGAAATTATCTTCGCCGGCCCCGCCGGACGCATAGAGGGGCGATATCATCCCGCGCGGCAGAAAAACGCGCCGATCGCCATAATCCTGCACCCGCATCCGCAGTTCGGGGGGACGATGAACCACCCGATCATCTATCAACTTTACTATGCCTTTGTGCATCGCGGTTTTTCGGCGCTGCGCTTTAATTTTCGTGGCGTCGGACGCAGTCAGGGCTCTTTCGACCATGGCCAGGGCGAATTGTCCGACGCGGCAGCAGCACTCGATTGGGCGCAGACCATCAATCCCGAGGCGAAGAGTTGCTGGATCGCCGGTTTCTCATTCGGCGCCTGGGTCGGCATGCAGTTGTTGATGCGCCGGCCAGAGATCGAAGGCTTCATCTCGATCTGTCCGCCTGCGAACCTATACGACTTCTCGTTCCTCGCACCGTGCCCCTCTTCGGGCCTGATCATTCACGGTGACAAGGATGCCGTGGTGCCGCACAAGGATGTCACCACCCTGGTCGACAAGCTCAAGACCCAAAAGGGCATCGTGATCGAGCAAAAGGTTGTGCAAGGCGCCAACCATTTCTTTGACGGAAAGGTGGAAGCGCTGCTTACTTCGATCAGCGCCTACCTCGACAAGCGGCTGAAGACCGAGCGTAAGCCGGCGGCGTAAGTTTTGGCCGGCGTTCCGGTTTCCTACGCTTGAAAGGCGTTCGAATTGGCGACTCGCGGATCAGCCGTCCGCTATGTGACCCATGCTTCTTGTCAAAACTTACCTTGATAAAAGCGCTATTCACGGACTGGGTGTTTTTGCGGGCCAGGCTATTCGCAAAGGCACAAAGGTCTGGCGGTTCGTCGACGGCTTCGACAGGGTTTACTCGCCCACGCAATTCGCAAAACTGCCGAAACCCGCACGGGACTACATCTGGAATTACGGATACCGAGTCGACGGTGAAATCCTGCTGACGAGCGACCACGACCATCACATGAATCACTCGGACAACGCCAACACCCATTGGCGCAATGGACACATCGTTGCGCGTCGCACCATTCGCAAGGGCGAAGAGATCACCAACAACTACCGGGAATTCGATGCGGGGTTTTGTGCGGCGTTCTTGAAGAAGAAATGACGCGGACAGTTCTGTCCCTTTGGTTGAATCCGACGCCGGACCTGTTACACCACCCGCCACCAGGAAGCGACCCGGCCGCGCCAAGTCGCCATCAATGGGTACACATAGATGAGCGCCTATAAATCCGATTTCCT
>JBGQLL010000392.1:0-2601 GCA_041500065.1 Pseudolabrys sp. | reverse complement strand
GTGGAGATATTCTGCACGCCTGACAGCGCATCCAGGAATTCAAGCACCGCAATGAGAATAAGTCCCGCGCGCAGCCAGCGATGCATTGGTGGCGCCGTGTCTGTGGTCGCGACGGTGGTCATCAGTGCCCCCCGGCTCAACGGGCACTATACGCCAAATAGCCGCGGTCGAGCGTTCCCGCCCCCGCTCATGCCCGCACAGGCAGGCATTCAATCGCTGGCGATGACTTGGACCGGGATACCGCGTTTGATCGAATTGCTGACCGCCGAGACGTCCTGGGCGCGCCGGATGATGCCGCTGACGTCTGCACCTTTGTCCGCGGCCATCACTGCGACACGCATGGTCGCGTTTTTGGCGATAAGCGGATTTCCCTCGAACGCGACCGCAACGTCAACCTCGATTGAGGCCAGACGGATGCCCATATCGTGGGCGACATAGTGCAGATCGTTGCAGAAGCAGCCGCCGATCGCCAACCCGAGCAACTGGCCGCCATTGAAACCCAGGCCCATGCCGCCCGCTTTGCCGTCGGGGCGGTCGACAACGATGGTGTGGCCTTCCGCCCAGCCAAGCGCGGCTTGCGTATCCGGGATACTGCGAAGTTGAACCGACATTGTTGTCATTGGCGCGTGTCCCCTTCAGGAAAGGGCAGTATATCGTAACAAGGGCCGGGTACTGCGAACGGGAGTAACGAGCGATCATGGCATCATCATCGACAACGAAACGTTGGCCCGAGCTTCCCTATGCGGATTGGAAGGACACGCGCGACACCCTGCATCTGTGGACGCAGGTGGTTGGCAAGGTCCGGCTGGCGTTGACGCCGTGGCTCAATCACTCGTGGCATGTCGCGCTCTATGTCACCGCGCGCGGACTCACCACATCGCCGATACCGTGGCACGGCGGCAGTTTCCAGATCGATTTTGACTTTGTCGATCACGTGCTGTGGGTGAGGACGAGCGAAAGGCATTTTCGCCAGATCATGCTCAAGCCGATGAGTGTGGCGGAATTCTACGAAGACGTGTTGATTGCGCTGCGCGAACTGGGCGTCGATGTGCGCATCACGACCATGCCGAACGAGATCGCCGATTGTATTCCGTTCGAGCAGGATACGTTGCACGCGGCCTATGATGCTGACTTTGCCAATCGCTTTTGGCGCGTGCTGCTCTCAGCGAGCGAGGTGTTCGGCCATTTCCGCACCGGCTTTCTGGGCAAGACGAGCCCGGTGCATTTCTTCTGGGGCAGCTTCGATCTGGCGGTGACGCGCTTTTCCGGCCGCCCCGCCCCGCGCCATCCGGGCGGGGTGCCTCATCTGCCGAATTCCGTGGCTCAGGAGGCTTATTCCCACGAAGTGTCGAGCGCGGGTTTCTGGCCGGGTGGCGGCGGGCCTATCAACTATGCCGCGTTCTATTCCTACGCCTATCCGGCGCCGGATGGTTTCGGCGCTGCGCCGGTGAAGCCGCAGGATGCATTTTTCAGCAAGGAGCTGGGCGAATTTCTGTTGCCCTATGATGCCGTGCGTACGGCGCGCGATCCGGACGCGGCGCTCATGGAGTTCTTGCAGAGCACCTACGGCGCGGCGGCCGATTTGGCGAAATGGGATCGCAAGGTGTTGGAGTGCGGCTTGGGCGAGAGGGGGAAGGTGCGGCCAGTGTGAACGCTTTCCTCTCCGCTCATGCCCGCGAAAACGGGCATCCAGTTTTTTCGGAAAGAACTGGGTCCCCGCTTTCGCGGGGACGAGCGGTGAAAGAAATCCGCGCTCTACTTGCTGTCTTCCACCGTCACCAGTCCGACCTGATTGGCCAAACTGTTGGCCGTGACTGGATTGCCGTCCGGCGTCACATCCATATTGCGCACGATGTCGCCACCGCCGGGGATCGCCCAGCTCTGGAATTTTTCGGATCCTGGATCGAAGCGCACGATGGTGTTCGGCTTGGCGCCGGACTCGTTGTACCAGAGCGCGCCTTTGGTGAAGACGATGCCGTAGGGCTCCGACTTCGGTCCGCTCGGCGATTGCCATTCCTTCACGTCGCCGGTCTTGAGGTCGAGACGCCCGAGCATGCCGCGTGCAAAGTCGGTGTACCAGATGGTGTCGTCATCGGAGAAGGCGAGGCGGCGTGGCCGCGCGCCGTCGTTCGGCAGTTTGTATTCCTTGATCGCCATGGTCTGCGGATCGATGCTGGCGATCTTCGGTGCACCGAATTCGACGAAATAGGGCACACCTTTTGAGTTGATCATCAGCCCGTAGGGCCGCGACTTATCGGTGGGCGAGGTGACGAGCTTGATGTCGCCGCTCGCGGGATCGAGCCGGCCGATCATGTTGCCGCCCTGCACGGTGAACCACACCATGCCGTCCTGCGCGATGTTGATGGTGTGCGGGTCCTTTGCCGCTTTGTCAGGCAGCGGATATTCGGTGGTGACGCCGGTTTTCGGATCGAGCTTGCCGATCAGGCCGAGATTGTTGCCGGTGAACCAGATGTTGCCGTCCTTGTCTTCGGCGAGCCCATGCGGGCCGGTGTGCGGCGACTTCAGGGTGTATTCGCGGATCGTGCCGGTCTTCGGATCGATGCGGCCGAGCTTGTTGGCGAGCTGGCCCGTCCACCAGAT
>JBGQLL010000391.1:0-2646 GCA_041500065.1 Pseudolabrys sp. | reverse complement strand
TTGGGGGTTATATCGCGGCAAATACGGAGCTCGTGGATGCAGTGCGCTCCTACGCACCGGGCTTCATCTTCACCACCGCACTACCGCCGGCGATCTGCGCAGCGGCGACTACGGCTATACGCCATCTGAAGAATTCAAGCTGGGAACGCGAGCGGCACCAAGAGCGCGCGGCGCGGGTGAAATCGGTGCTCAACTCTGCCGGACTGCCCGTGATGCCAAGCGCGACGCATATTGTGCCGGTTCTGGTCGGCGATCCGGAGAAATGCAAGGCAGCGAGCGACTTATTGCTCTCCGAACACGGCATCTACATTCAGCCGATTAACTATCCCACGGTACCTCGCGGCATGGAGCGACTGCGCGTCACACCCTCGCCCTATCATGATGACGCACTGATCGACGCTCTGGCTGAAGCGCTGGTGGACGTATGGGAAAAGCTCGGGCTGCCGCGGCGCCTGCAAGCAGCTGCGGCTGAGTGACCTCGAATCCGATCTTTTCAATCTTGAAACGGCGGCCGCTTTAGCGGCAATTTGCCGGGCTCGCTCGAAATTTTCAGCGCGCGTGCAGTCCGCCGCGCCACCAACGGCATCGTCAGCGATACGAACAAAATTCGCGTAAGATGGTGCGCGCCGACGTATACCGGGTCGAGATTGAGCGCGAGCGCCAGCAGCATCATGGCGTCAACCGAGCCGGGCGCGAAAGCGATCATCACTTCAGCGGCGCGTAGCGACAGCAGGCTGATCAGGACCGCTGCAAATACTGCAGCGATAATGACGGCGATGGCGAATGAACCAAACGCAGCCGCGACAAAGTTCAGTAACAACCGCGGCGGCGTATTGGCGAAACGCGAACCGGTGACGGCGCCCATCGCAACCATCGCAGTATTTGCAACCCACCAGGGCATGACTGCATGAATCAGGCCGCTGCCATGCAGTACCGCAGACGTCAGCATGGCGCCGAAGAGCAATCCGCCTGGGAAGCGGATGCGATAGGCGATGATTGCGACCACGCTTGAAGCGGCCACGAGGATCGCTAACTCGTCGACCGCAGCAAGGCTCAACGCGCCTGTAACTCTTGGTGGAACGTGGCCAACGAGGCCCAGCAAAGACAATCCGGCGGGCAATCCGACGGCGATGACGACCACACGTATGCTCTGCACGATCGCAATAGCGCGTAGATCACCGCCGAGTTCGGCACCGAGCGCCAGCACCTGAGACATCCCCCCTGGAGCAGCGGCGAGATATGCGTCGACATTGCCCCACTGATGAACGAGTCGCAGGTACCCCGCGCCACCGATTGAAATGAGGGTCATCGCCAGAAGAAGCACCACTATGCTGACCGGATAGGTCGCCATGCCGTGCAGTGTCTCCGGGGTCACCACGGCGCCGAGCGATATGCCGATCAGCACGAAGATCGCGCGCATCAATAGCGTCGGCATCAGCATCGGACGACCGGCAAGCGATGCGGCAGCCACTGCCAGAATCGATCCCGACAGCCAGCCAGCAGGGAGGCCGACAAGCCCCAATGCCGACCCACCGGCCGCCGCGATGACCAGCGTCTCGGCAAGATGGCGCAGAACTACAAAGCGGTCGTTGACGGACGGCGCGGACAAGGCTCAAGGCTCTCACGGAGCCACGCGCACCTTGCGCCAAGGCTCATCGGGAGCGATCAATGCCGCGCGCAAGCGCTCGCGTCAAATGCTGGCTAAGGTCAGTTTTACGTCGCCATTTCCGCTGAAGATGAGGTTGTCAGTCCGTAGCCACTGAGCACGATGCGCACCAAATCGGCGGCATTTCTGGCGCCAATCTTATCCATAATGCGCGCGCGATGGACTTCTACAGTGCGCGGGCTAATGCCGAGGCGGCGGCCAGCTTCCTTGTTGGAGGCGCCTCCTGCAATCTGAATGAGCACCTCGCGTTCGCGCGGTGTCAGCAGAGTCTGACCGGGAAAATCGGTTAATGACGCGTTTCTGCCACCGGCATTTCCGCTGCGTTTGCTGAAGGCGGCGATAGCACCGTTGACGCGCATGACGATGGACCGCGGGTCGAGCGGCTTGACCAGATAATCGAATGCCCCGTTTTTCACTGCCTCAATAGCTGACCTCACGTCCTCATCGCCTGTGATGATGAAAATGGGAGCCGGATAGCTATGCGCATTGAGTTCCTTGAGCACCACGACGCCTGATTTGTCGGGCAGGTGCAGATCGAGCAAGACGCAGGCCGGCGTACGGCTTTGCGTGGCGACGAGAAAAGTTTGAGCGTCCGCAAAGCCGGCGACGCGATAGCCGCCAAGGGTGAAAACGACCGAAAGCGCATCGCGCATCATTGCATCGTCGTCGACGATGAACAGATCACTGCGCGGTAGCACGGCCGGGGCCATGGTCGTGTCCTTGGAAATGTCGCACGTCCAATCGGGGGGCGTAGTGTGCACCATAGGTGCGCGCAGGGTGAAGTGAAAAGTGTAGGTATCACAATAGTTTACGGTATAATTGGAAGGTGGAAAGGTACGTCGGTGCGGGAGTTGCGCAAGTGCGCCCAATGGCGTTCTGTTGTGGCTAAGTTCGGCAAGATTGCAGCCGAACCAGATGCCTAGTCCCGATCTGGAGAGTGCATGCTGCAAGGTTGGGTCGTTATCGCAGTAGCGCTTGCG
>JBGQLL010000390.1:0-2654 GCA_041500065.1 Pseudolabrys sp. | reverse complement strand
CTGATTGCTCAGCACCGCGACAAACTCGGTGCGATAGTTGGTCTCGGCGCTCAGCGGCTCGTCCGAGACTACGATCGAAGATCGCGGCAATGCGGTCGGCCCAATGCGATCGATGACATCCTGCGGGATGGTGATGCGGTCGAGCGCGTTCTTGGCGTCGTCCGCGTCGTCGATCGTGACTGCGGTCCAGCGCACGCCGGCGTCCGTGCGCGCCATCGCGGTGAATACATGCGTGCCGATCCGCTTCTCGGGATTGCGGATCGTGACCGGGACCTCGATGCTGAAATCGAACACTTCGCCCCCGTCCGGCCACCGTTTGTGCGTGTTGCGCCGCACGTAAAGCTTCTGCGTGGCGCGGCTGATGTAAATCGAGACCGGCACCACCGCGAGTTGCGCATCGAGCGCCGCCTTGGCGGTGGCGGCCTTCCTGGCCTCCGCCGCCTTGACGGCCTCCTTTGCAGCGGCGGCATCGGGCTTCGACTTCGCTTCGGCCGTTGCGGTGTCGAGCTGCTTCCCCGCTTCCTCGACCCTGGAAGCGGCCTTCTGCCTCCGCTCCTCGGCCCGCTCCTTCCCCTGGTCCGTTTTTGCGGATGCGAGCGCCTTGTCGGCGGCCGCGAGTTCGGCATCGGCGCGGGCCTTGAGCGATGTCAGCTTGCGCAGCGACGCCGCGAGCGACGCTGTCTCGCGCGACGCTGCCGCGGCAGCTTTCTTGGCTGAATCAACGGCCTTGGCGGCTTCCGCGGCCTCGCGGGCGAGCGTCTCGGCCCGCACCGGCGCAGCCGCGATGGCCTCCGCCTTCGGGACGAGAAGCGCCCGATGGGAAAAATCGACCGGGGCTGGATCGCCCGGCGCGATGATCACCCGCATCCCGATCCGCGTCTTGTTGAACAACTTATCGGCAAAGCCGAAGGGCATCCGCACGCAGCCGTGCGAGGCCGCATAGCCGGGCAACGGGCCGCCGTGCAGCGCGATGCCGTTCCAGGTGATGCGCTGCATGTGCGGCATCCAGGCGTCGTCATACATGTTGGAGCGGTGGTCGACCTCTTTGTCGAGAACGGCGAAGACGCCGGCTGGCGTCTCGCGGTCCTTGATACCGGTCGACACGGGGGCGCGCAGGATCCAGCCGTCCGCGTCGTAGAACGTGACTTGCTGGGTCTTGATCGACACGATCGCCATGATCGGCTCGCCTGCCTCGCGCGGCGCCGTCGCCTCCTGCGGTTGCGCGGGGCGCGCCTGTTTGGGCGCGGCGTCGACGGTCGGCGCCGTCAGTGCGGCCATCGCCGCGAGCGTCACAATGGCGGCAGGCCCCCAGCGCCGCATAGCCACGGTAGATTGCGCCGTCGTCAATCGATTTACCATGCCATGCCCGGTTGGAATGCGTGCCCGCGTTTGCGTCGACCGAGGGTCAGATCGCGATATTCGGAGCAGCCAACACCATAGGCGGCCAATTCGTTCCGGGGGACTATCGCACCTTTGGCTCGGACATCGCCTAATGCACTGCACATGTCTCAATTCTTCGTCGTTGCCAGTGAATAGCGCGAATACAGCTCGTCAACGCGTTGTTGCCACATGCCCACAAACGCGGCGGAGGTTAGTCTATCGACTGATTTCCAGACATGTTTGGTGGCGGGGAGCGTATTGCGCCAGATCGCCAGTTTGCACCACCGCTCACCTTTTTCTTTGCCTTCATCGGTGGCACACATGGATTTCCAGGCGATGCGCTTCGGATGGCTGACGTGTTGTGCGGCCCCCTGCCATCCTTGTTGATGAATCAAGTACAGATCACTGAAAGTCGGTTTCCTGCCGGTCCCGAACTCGAAAAGGAGCGCCTCCGTGGCAAATTTGTAAGCGCCGGCGATAGCGTTGTCGCGCGGATCGGTAATGTTTCCTGAACCGTTTTGGTTGAACTCATTCTTACTGAGCTGGAATAGCCCGATATACGATCCGGTGCGTTGCTTTGGATTGAAGCCGGATTCGATTCTAGCCACGGCTTTCATAAAGCTGAAATCCAGACCGAAAGCATCAGAGGCGCGCTTGATCTCCTCAACAGGCGTTCCACCTGGAAGGTCTTTCATCGTCTTCAAAACAGTATCAGCCGGCTTCTCGTCAGGTGGAATTTCAGAAAAAACGTAATAAGCGAGAAAAGAGAAGTCCTGCTTGCGAGGCGTCGGATCAAGGGAAGGATCCGGAATGGAGACCGTTCTTTCTGGTCGTTCGACCAGAGCATCCGTTGCTGCTTGTTGTTCAACCAGAGCGTCGAAGGCCGCATCTAGTCGCGCTTGATCTTTTTCAAAGGTGTCGGAGCTGGTTTCCTCATTACGTAAGAGCAATGGCCCATGCGGGACCGGCAATGCAGCGGTCACGAAATGACTCGATGAACTGACTTCGACCTCGACTGCCTCATCGGGCGAAGCGGTGCTCATCGTCTTCCCAAAAATAACATAAGAAGCCGCGGCAATTGTGCCTGCGGCGACAAGGAAGGCGAACTGCAAGGGTCTCGTTTTTGGCAAATCAATCCCCAAACGAAAGTATACACGGGAATACCCTGCAACAGATCCGCAGTATTTTACCGGCGTGCGGGCCAAAGCGGACATGCCCTTTTGCACTGCAAATGCCCGCTCGAATGTCCGCTATTGGCACAAAGCGGACATGGG
>JBGQLL010000389.1:0-2663 GCA_041500065.1 Pseudolabrys sp. | reverse complement strand
TCCCGACAAGGTCTGCGATCAGATTTCTGACGCAGTGCTCGATGCGTTTCTCGAGAATGACGTCAAGCTTGGTATCTCCGATGATAGCCTTGTGAACACGCGGCTCGGCTGCGAGACGCTTGCCACCACCAACAAGATTGTAATCGCCGGCGAAGGTCGTGGCCAGGCACCGTTGTTCCGCAAGCACGGCGATAAGGCGGTTGTCGATCGTGACCTGATCACCAAGATCGCGCGCGATGTGGTCAGGGATATCGGCTACGACCAGGATGGTTTCTCCTACTATGGCGCCGACGTCGAAGTGCTGCTGCACGGCCAATCGCCTGACATCGCCATGGGCGTGAATGCCAAAAAGAAAAAAGGTGGTGAGGAAGAAGGCGCGGGCGACCAGGGCATGATGTTTGGCTTCGCCTGCACTGAAAGCGAAGTGTACGAAAAGAATTCGTTCATGCCGGCGCCGATCTATTTCGCGCACCGGATTCTCAAAATGCTGTCGGAAAAACGCCGCTCCGGCCAGCTCTATGATTTGCAGCCCGACGCAAAGAGCCAAGTCACCATTCGCTACGTCGACGGCAAACCGGTCGGTTGTACGAAAGTGGTGGTGTCCACCCAGCACAATGCACAGAGCCGTAACGGCAAGAAATACACGCCCGGTCTTATCAAGGAGATGATCTCGGACTCAGTTGAGTCGGCGCTACCGAAGGGCTGGATGCCGCAGAGGCCATCCGACTTCCTGGTCAATCCGACCGGCAATTTCGTGATCGGCGGACCGGACGGCGACTGCGGCCTCACCGGTCGCAAGATCATCGTCGACACCTACGGTGGTTACGCGCCGCACGGCGGCGGTGCCTTTTCAGGCAAGGATCCGACCAAGGTTGACCGTTCGGCCGCTTACGCGGCGCGCTATCTCGCCAAGAATGTTGTGGCCGCCGGAGTGGCGGAACGCTGCACCATCCAGGTTGCCTATGCGATAGGCGTGGCGGACCCGATGTCCGTGCTGGTCGATACCCATGGCACCGGCAAGGTGGAGGAGAAAAAGCTCGAGAAGGTTTTGCCCGAGCTGTTCCGCCTAACCCCGACCAATATCCGCCGCACGCTCAAGCTTAACCGCCCGATTTACAAGCGCACCGCGGCCTATGGCCACTTCGGCCGCCCGCCCGACAAGGATGGCGGCTTCTCCTGGGAGAAGACCGACCTCGCCTCTGCGATCCGAAGCGCGGTGAAATAGAAAGCGCTGCTGGCACTATCGGTCATGGCCGGGCTTGTCCCGGTCATCCACGTCTTGCTTCACTGTCGACGCAGCAAAGAAAGACGCGGATGCCCAGACAAGCGCGGGCAGGACGATCGATGGAGCACACTCGCAATCAGCGTGCCTTTTTCGGCCGCCGCAAAGGCCACCCGCTCAAGCCGCGTCAGGCGGCATTGTTCGATACGGTGTTGCCACGCGTTGCACTTGACGTCACGAGCGCCAAGCCTGCCGCTCTGCGCAGGCTCTTCGCCATCCCGGTTGACGATGTGCGCCTCGAGATCGGCTTCGGCGGCGCAGAGCATTTGGTCGCTCAGGCGCAAGCCAATCTACGCACCGGTTTCATCGGCACAGATGCTTTCGTCAATGCGATCGCCAAAGCGCTGGTCGCAATTGAAGAGAATACGCTGACAAATATCCGCCTGCATTTCGGCGACGCAAGCGAATTGCTCGACTGGCTGCCCGATGCGTCCCTCTCGCGTATCGATCTGCTCTATCCGGATCCTTGGCCGAAGCGGCGGCACTGGAAACGGCGGTTCATCCAGGACGAAAGCTTGAAGCGGCTCGCGCGTATTTTGAAGACAGGAGGCGAGCTGCGTTTCGCCACCGATATTGCGGACTATGCGGACCATGTTTTGGTGCGCGTGCTGCGTTCAGCAGATTTCGTATGGACGGCAGAGTCTGCCGACGACTGGCGCAGGCCCTGGCCCGGCTTCAGCAGTACGCGCTACGAAATGAAAGCCAAACGCGAGGGACGTCGCCCGGCGTATTTCATTTTCCGCCGTGTCTAGTGATCGCCCGTCCCTTGGCGGACTTGCCAGAAGCGAACGACGCGCTGAGCAGTCGTGGCAGTCAGTCGTTCGAAATTCTCGCGTGCGGCATCAAGTGTTTGAGGTGACGGCTTGCCGCCTGGCCGCGCGTTGAGGATCGCCTTCACCGTAGGCCAGCCCAATCCGACAGCGCGTGCCAGGATCAGAACCGGATCGGCGCGCTCCCCATTCATCAGTCTGTCTACAACTTCGACCGGAACCGCGCACAAGGTTGCGAGCGCTGCAATGGTCTCTTCGTACTTTCCAGTTTTCGCGAACTCGGCGACGTCAGCTTCGCCGAGCTTGCGCTCTTTGTGCAAGCCGCGCACCGCCGCGAGAGCAGCGGTGTAGTTGCGAGGCGCCGCCTTTGCAGCGACCTCGTCGGTGACCTGAGCGAGAATGCGCCGAATCTCGGACTGGGTTTCGGGCTTGGCTTTTGCGAGCAGCCGCCTCTGCACCACTTCACTTGCCTGTATCAGAAGCTGTCGAAACAGGCGCGGCGGAATGTCGGTGCGCATACCGACCTTTTCTGCCAGCACGCCGTCCTGCTCAGCACGCTCTACCAATGTGGCGAACGCATTGACCGATAGTTCCGCATGTTGATTGTTGGC
>JBGQLL010000388.1:0-2665 GCA_041500065.1 Pseudolabrys sp. | reverse complement strand
TAGCAGACAAAGTCGAGTTTTAGCCGCAGACAATTTGTCCGTTAATGACCCAAAGCGAACATAGTCAACTTATGGACTCAGTTCACGGTCGAAGTGTTACAAATTGGTTGCTGTAGGAAACTCGAGGCGATCACATAGCGAGGGGAAAGACCATGGCACTTGATCGGAGGACCATGCTCAAGACTGCGGGGTTCGCCGGCACCGCAACCGTGCTTGCCGGCACGCCTGGCTTTGCTGCGAGTTGCCCAGTGGGACCGGCATCGCATGATAAAGGCCCGAAGGTCTGGATGAACATGGATCAGATTGAACTCGATTCCGCCTACGATCAGTCGGAATACGCCCCGATGATCGGCCAGATCCTGAAACGTTATGCGTCGCGCAGCGCGGAAGTTCGCGCGCGGTTGGGCGAGCCGAAACGTTTCAGCTACGGTCCAACGCCAATCGAAGCGCTCGATGTATTTCCAGCCAAAATTCCAAATGCGCCGATCTTTGTGTTCGTGCACGGCGGCGCTTGGCGGAGCGGCGAGGCAAAGGACTATGCCTTTCCGGCCGAACTCTTCGTGAATGCCGGGGTCAATCTTGTGGTCCTCGATTTCATTCTTGCCGGCGATGCGCAGGGTGACATCGGCGTCATGGCACAGCAGGTGCGCAATGCTATTGCATGGACCTACAAAAACGCTGCCACTTTTGGTGGTGACGCCAGCCGATTCTATGTCGGCGGCCATTCCTCCGGTGGCCATCTTTGCGGCCAGGCCCTGGTCACCGACTGGCAAAAGGACTTCGGTCTGCCTGCCGATTTCATCAAAGGCGGCCTGTGCATGAGCGGCCTTTACGAGATGAAGCCGGTGCGGCTTTCGAAGCGCAGCTCCTACGTCAAGTTCACCGACGAGCTGGAAGCGGCGATGAGCACGCAGCGGCAGATTGAGAAGCTGCGGGCGCCGATCACCATCACCTATGGGACCTTCGAGACGCCGGAATTCCAGCGTCAGAGCCGCGACTTTGCCGCAGCGGTGAAGGCCGCCGGTAAACTGGTCGAGCTCATTGAAGCGCCGAATTACAACCACTTCGAGATGTGCGAGACGCTTGCAGATCCTTACGGGCCGAACGGGCGGGCCGCGTTACGTTTAATAAAATCGACCTGAGCGCGATGTCCGCTATTGGCACTTAGCGGACATGCCACTCGCCGTACGGCCCGAGATGTCCGATAATGACCCAACGCGGACACGGGCCGGCCTCACGCCCGATCCCTTCCGGTGCTAGATTGATCCATACGATGTCCTGACCGAATAAGCCTCGGGGGCAGCAATGAGACGGCGCGAGTTCATCACGCTTCTTGGCGGTACGGCAATGTCCTGGCCGCTCGCGGCGCGCGCGCAGCAGTCGGCGATGCCGATAGTTGGCTTTATCAATGCTGCTTCCGCCCAAAACTACTCACAGCAATTGGCGGCCTTTCTCAAAGGTCTAGGCGAAACCGGTTACACCGCTGGCCGCAATGTGGCGATCGAATATCAAGGGCGACAAGCCTGCCGAGCTGCCGGTACAGCAGGCAACAAAAGTTGAGCTGTTCATCAACCTCAAAACTGCCAAGGCGCTCGGCTTGAACGTCCCGAACACATTGATTGGGCGCGCCGACGAGGTAATCGAATAGAGATGCCTTGCTGCGGCGTATGAGTACATTGGTTCGTTTCTTGCTTTAGAGCGTGGCTCAAGCCGTTTTGGGGGATCGCAATGTTACGCTTTGTGGCCATCTTGGCTTCTTTGCTTACCTTTGCTGGAAGTGCCATTGCTGAATATCCAGAGCGACCGATAACCATAATCGTGCCATTCGCCGCAGGGGGGCCATCTGACGTTATGGCACGCATCCTTGCGGATCGGATGAAGAGGACTCTTGGACAAATCGTCCTAGTCGAAAATGTCACCGGCGCCGGCGGCTCAATTGGCGTGACCCGCGCTGTGCGCTCTCAACCGGACGGCTACACCATTAGTTTCGGCCATCTTGGGACCCATGTGTTCAATGGCGCGATATATCCCCTGACTTTCGACCTGCTCACCGACCTCGAACCCGTGGCGATGCTGCCGAGCAATCCGATGGTTCTTGTAAGTAAAAACGATGTGCCGGCGAAGACGCTCAAGGAATTTATTGCATGGGTGAAGCAGAACTCCGGAAAGGTTTCAGCGGGCACCGCTGGTGCCGGCTCTGGCTCTCATATTGGCGGTGCCTATTTTGAGAACATTACCGGCGTCAAACTACAATTCGTGCCCTATCGCGGCACAGGCCCAGCGCTTAACGATTTGGTAGCCGGGCAAATCGACATAATGATCGACCAAGCGTCCAATTCCATTAATCAGATTCGCGCCGGAAAAATCCGCGCCTACGCGGTGACCGACCAAAAGCGCGTGCCGACCGCGAGTGATATCCCGACCGTGGACGAGGCCGGGTTGCCCGGCTTTTACATGACCCTGTGGTCAGGGATGTGGGTGCCAAAGGGTACGCCGAAGGCGGTAATCGCCAAGCTCAACGCCGCGGTGGTGGCCGCGTTGACTGATCCAGCGGCGATCGAGCGCTTTGCACAGCTTGGCCTCGAAGTGCCTTCGCGCGCGCTGCAGGCGCCAGGCGCACTCGCAGCGCACCAGAAGGCAGAAATTGAGAAATGGTGGCCGATTA
>JBGQLL010000387.1:0-2678 GCA_041500065.1 Pseudolabrys sp. | reverse complement strand
GCAGCGTGCAAAGTCACGGATGTGGCCAACGATTTTATCAATGCTTTGACGGCGCCGGCTTCGGCTGCGTTGTTCAGAGCGAAAGGACTTGAATCAGTCCCGCGTTGAATGGCGTATGCTCTCCGCATTGGCGAGGGAGGACAATATGCGGCCGTTCGAGGGGATTCGCGTAATCGACGCCACCCATGTGCTAGCGGGGCCATTCGCAACCTATCAACTGGCCGTGCTCGGTGCCGACGTCATCAAGATCGAGCACCCGGACGATCCGGACCAGAGCCGAGGCGCCGGCACCGACAAAGAGCTCAATCGCCGCAACATGGGCACGGCGTTCCTGACTCAGGCCTCCAACAAGCGTTCAATCACGCTCGATCTCAAACAGGGAAAAGATCGCGATATTCTGAAGAAATTGGTCGCGACCAGTGACGTGTTCGTGGAGAACTACCGGCCCGGTGCGTTCGCAGCCCTCGGCTTAGGTTACGACGCATTTGCCGCGATCAATCCGCGCCTGATCTACGCCTCGTTTTCAGCATTCGGGCAGAAGGGTCCTCGCGGCGAGCAAACGGCTTACGACCACGTAATCCAGGCGACGTCCGGTATCATGGCGATGACCGGAACGCCCGAGGTCAACCCGGTCAAGTTCGGTTCGCCGGCGGTCGATTACGCTACAGGCATGACGGGTGCATTCGCATTGTCGGCGGCACTGTTCCAGCGCGAACGCACCGGCAAGGGTCAGCACATCGACATGGCTATGCTTGACGTCGCGATAATTCTGATGAGCTCGCATCTCACGGGCTATTTGCGCAACAACGTGCACCCCAAGCCGAGTGGCAACCGCAATCCGCACGCAACCAACAGCGCGTACCGTGCCCGGGACGGGCTGATCATGCTTGGCGCGAGCAATCTGCGCCAGCAGCGCCGGCTTTGGACTTTGCTCGAGCGGCCCGACATGATCAAAAGGACGAATGAGGAACGCGAGGCAGGCCGTGAGCGCGAAGCGACGGTGCTGAGCGAGATCATGCTCACGCGCACGGCCGACGAATGGGAGAAGTTCCTGCAAGCTCGCCACGTGCCAGCAGCGCGGGTGCGCACAATGGGCGAGGCGATCGCCGATCCGCAGCTTGAGTCGCGCGGCATCATTCACCGTCACGCGGCCGGCAGTGGCATTGACGGCGCCTTCGGGGTGCCGCTGGCGGCTTTTACATTCGCGCATGGCGGCCCGCGCATTGATGCGCCGCCGCCTGAACTCGGCCAGCATAATGTGGAGATATTCAAAGAACTCGGCGTCAGCCGGGACTAGGCTGCGTTACTTCGCAGTCGCTCCGGACTTTTTCACCAGTTTCGACCACTTGGTTTCTTCGCGATCGATGTCGGCAGCATATTCGTCCGGGCTTGTCGGCAGCGGCTCGGCGCCCTCGGTCGCGATGTGGCCGTGAACTTTGGGATCGCCCAGCGCTGCACGTAGGGCCGCGTTGAGCTTGTCGATGACCGGACGCGGTGTGCCAGCCGGTGCGACGATCCCGTAGTGCAGCACGGCCTCGAAACCGGGCAGCCCTTGCTCGGCCACCGTCGGCACATCGGGAAACGAGGCGGAGCGCTTCAGGCCCGTGACACCGAGCGCGCGCAGCTTGCCTTCCTTCACCAGCCCGACCGCGGGTGGCAGGGACGAGAAATAGACTTGCACATGCCCGCCGAGCAGGTCGGTCAGCGCCGGCCCGGAGCCTTTGTATGGAATATGTGTGAGATCGATGCCGGCGGTATCTGCGAACAGCACAGTGCCGAGATGGATGCCACTGCCAGTGCCGGCCGATGCATAGTTGAGTTTGCCAGGCTGCGCTTTGGCGAGCGCGATCAGCTCCTGTACGTTGCGCGCGGGCAGCGACTGGTTCACCAGAATAATCAGGGGACTGGTGGCGATCAGGCCAATGGGCGCGAAATCCTTGCGCGGGTCGTATCCGGCGTTCGGATAAAGCGTCGGATCGATGGCAAGCGTACCGGTGCCGCCGAGCCCAAGCGTGTAGCCGTCCGGGTTGGCCTTGGCGACCTGGCGGGTGCCGACCGAGCCGCCGGCACCGCCATGGTTTTCGATCACCAGCGGCTGGCCAAGCACCTTGGCCATGGGTTCAGCAACTGCGCGCGCCAACACATCGTTGCCGCCGCCAGGCGCATAAGGAACGATCAACGTGATTGGATGATCTGGATAGCCTGACGATTGCGCCCGTGCCGACAGCGGCCACGCCGCCGCGCTGCCCAGTAGGGCGATGAATTCCCGCCGCTGCATGGTGCGCCTCCCGCGCCGCGTTTACAGCCAATCATTGGCGGCCTGCGGTCTCGGCGCAAGGGTGGTTTGCGCGCCACCACCTAGTCGCAGCCTTCGGCGCGATGTAATCGTAAAGCATATGCCCGCCGCCTCCGCGCCATCCCCCATCGCTGTTCGTCCTACGCTCTCCGAACTGTTCCGCGCCTTCGCCGTCGTCTCCGTCTCAGGCTTCGGTGGCGCGTTGCCGTGGGCGCGACGCAAGATCGTCGAGCAAAAACATTGGATGACGGCGGAGGAGTTCAACGAGGCCTTCGCGCTCTCGCAATTCTTGCCCGGCCCAAACGTCGTGAACTTCTCGGTGGTGTTCGGCTCGCGTTTTGGCGGCGCGCCCGGCGCCGCAGTTGCCCTTGCCGGCCTGATG
>JBGQLL010000386.1:0-2695 GCA_041500065.1 Pseudolabrys sp. | reverse complement strand
TCAACTCGAATTATATCGGTCCGGAACGCCGAAAGGGCGGCAAGGCGGACGTAATCCGACAGACTCCCTTGCTCGAGAAAGCCCGCGCCCCGGTCTGACAAAGGCAATACGAAATGTCCCGTTCGAAAGACACCGCGGCAATTGTCACGTACGGCGACCACGAGGTTATAACGCCGGAAAACAAACTGCGCGGTGCGGTGTCCAAAGAAATGTCCGAGGGCAACGAAGACCCGGTGGCACGCGCCGAAAAGGCGCTGGCGGACCTGTCCTCCGAATTCGCCAGCTGGATGGACTCCGAATGCGGCCGTCTCGATCAGGCTCGCCGCGCGCTGGTCAAGGATTTCTCGAAGCCCAACAGAGATGCACTTTTCCACGCGGCTCACGACATCAAAGGCGAAGCCGCAACGTTCGGTTACCCGGCGGTGGCATCCGCGGCTAACAGTCTTTGTCGACTTATCGAGCACACACCCGATATCGCGCGCATTCCACCTCAGCTGATCGACCAGCATGTGGACGCGGTGCGTGCAATATACCGCGAATATGCGCGATCTGACGCCAAGCAGCTTGCGACCTCGCTGACGAAGCGCCTCCGGGAAGTCACGGACGAATTCCTGCTTCACGAAAATCGTGACCGTCCAGAGGTCCTTGAGCAACTCAAGGCTCCATCGATCGTGCCCGAATAGACGGCTAGGCTGCTGCCAGCTGGATGTCGGCGTAAGACTGATCAGCCTGGACAATACAAGCTTCGGCAACCAGATCGTCGCAGAACAGGCGAGCTTCCTCGCGTGCGGCTTCCACTGCAAAGCGCCGCAGCAACGCCAGCAGCGACGCGGTCTCTTCTCCGCGTTCTTGCACGCAAGCGCCGAGCACGCGCTCGACCATGCGCCGCTTGAGCCGGGTCGCCCCGCCCTGCTCGCCGATCAACAAGCCCGCACGCATTGCCGCGAGTGCTTCCCGAAAGGCGGGATACGCCGCCGCGGGCAAGCCAGCCTCGCGGTAAAGCGCGCGAAATCCGGAAATATTCTTGTCGTGAATGTAGGCGGTGACGCGCTCGATCGATACGCCGGACAATTCCGCCATCGCCTCCTCGAACAAAACCACGTTGCCAGATAACAGGGCACGTAAAATCATTCCCGCCGTGAGTTGGCCGCTCTGACGAAGGTGTTGCACCAAGGCGCCGACCTCGTCGTATCGCGTGTCGGCAGCAAGAGCCACGGTTGCCTTTTCGCAAGCTTCTTTGGTCGCGAATTCAGCGTGTTCGGGCCCTAGCCACTGCCGGGCGGCGACAAAGCCTGCAAGTGTCTGCGATAGCTTTGAGAGGAGCGCCTGGCGCATCGCTATCGGTAAATCCTGTCGCGCCAGGAGATTCTCGCGGATTGGGGCCAGGTGACCGAAACGTTCGATAATTCGGTCCATGGAGAACGGCGCAATATCGGAATCGAGATTTTCCAGAAGCGCAAGACAGGCCTCCGCCACACCGACTTCTGCGATGGCAGCGGCAAGCGTACGTGGCAATTGCGGCCGGCCAGCAATGGCAATTTGCACATCGGGGTGGCCGGTGGCGATCAGATCCACCAAATCGTCTTCCAGCAATAGCGGCGACTGCGCGAGTACGGGCAGCGCAACGTCAGACTGATCGGCCGCGAGTGCATGCACAACGATCTGCGGGGCCTTCTCCGCCGAGGCGAACGCTTCCGCCATCGCACGCCGGACAAGCGGCGACGGATCGTCCAACAGCATGATCATCGCGCCTTCTGCGGCCGCAAGATCATCGGGCGATAAATCGGAGTAAAGGTAGGCGCGTGCCAGCGCAGACGTGGCCTCCGCCCGCTCCCCGGGCGGCGCCTGGCGAACCCAATGCAAAAACTGACGGACGATCATGGCACAACCGACGCTACGAAGCCGTCACCCACTGGCGGCAGCATCGAGCCTAGACGACGAGCCTTAACAAAGCGTTCACCATAGAAATTGATGGGCTGTTAAGCATGAGACCCGCACTAGGTTCAGATCAATCAGGCTTTGCCGCCCAAAAGCTTGCGCTCGTTAGGCTTGGTATCGGTAAACAGATCGAAGGACTGCACACCTTGCGCCGGCGCTGGCGTGCCGGCGGTGGGAGGTCCCCAGAGGTTATTCACAGTCTGCGCCAAGGGTTGATTAACACGATCGCTGAACATGGACTGGAACGTCGGTCGCGCGGCAGGCGGCGGCGGCAGCTTCTCACTGGCGCTCGCAAAAGCTTGCGTTACTCCGGCCGTATCCGGCGGCGCCGGGATCGATGCCGGCGGCCTAGGAATAGGCGCTGCAGATGCAACCCGCACCAAACGCTCGTTTGGTACTGCTTTGACCCGCGCAGTTGCCATTGTCACGGGGGCCGGCAATGGGGGCGCGCCAGCGGCTGCGGCCTGGCCGGCAACGCCATGGAGACCGGCGCCTGCACCACTACCGGCGCCCGTAACACCGCCTTGCGCGAATGCGACAGTGCGGGCGGAATCAAAAAGGCGAGTTAGCTTTCCGTAGACTTCGCCAACGCTCCGCGCGCGGCCGGACGCATCATAAAAAATGCTGTGGTTGGCAGCTGCCGCATGCGGAAACATAACAGCAGCGCTCGCCCGCGGCTGCGTCGCTGCACCATTGATCAACTTGCCGGCACCGTCGGCTCCCAGAAAATGCGCGATATAGAGCTCACCATTGGTCG
>JBGQLL010000385.1:0-2699 GCA_041500065.1 Pseudolabrys sp. | reverse complement strand
TGGTGCGGTCGAGAGGACTCGAACCTCCACGGGTTGCCCCGCTAGCACCTCAAGCTAGTGCGTCTACCAATTCCGCCACGACCGCATGGGGAGAAGGACGAAAAGGTCTGGAAACCCCACGTCCAAGATGGCGGACCATCTAACAAATAGGATGTTGAGGGACAAGGCCCGCGCCCGGACCGGCCGGAGACTAATTTTGAACCAGTTTTAGGCCCCTGTGACGGCCTGCTCAACGCATATCGGGTGGCCGCGCCAGCAGTTCAGCGACGGTGACGGCGATGCGGTTGCCGTTCACCACCACCGTGCCCTTGGCCACCGGCAGATTGTTCGCAAGGATGCTTACGGCGTCCTCTTCGGAAGCGTCCAGCTCGATGATCGCACCGCGGCCGAGCCGTAGCACTTGGTGGATGGGCATGGACGTGGTGCCGAGCACCACCGTGATATCGACCGCGACTTTGTCGAGTGTGGGCACGTTTGCTCCGTATTGCGCCGCCAATTGCGGCGGCGAGCAAGTGTCAGGTCAACATGGTATGGTGAATGAGTGGTTAATGCGCGAAACACGTTGGAAATCGGCCTTCCGGCGCCCATCCCATCGGTGCCTGTTGAATGGCGCGTGAGCGATTCAGTCGTATGTTACGATGCCGCGGTCGCCGTCATGGAGGCTCGGGCGGCCGAGATAGCCGCCGGACGCGCCAATGAGCTGGTTTGGCTCCTGGAGCACCCCCCACTCTATTCGGCGGGCACCAGCGCAAACTCGGGCGATGTGATCGAAGCCCGCTTTCCCGTCTACCAGAGCGGCCGTGGCGGACAGTTGACTTATCATGGGCCGGGTCAACGGGTTGCTTATGTGATGCTTGATCTCAAGCGTCGCGGCCCGGACGTGCGACGGTTTGTCGTCACGCTGGAAGAGTGGATCATCCGTTCACTGGCCGCTTTCAGTGTGCGTGCCGAACGGCGCGATGACCGTATCGGCGTTTGGGTGCGCCGAGATGAAAAGGGCGAAGGCTGCGAGGACAAAATTGCCGCTATTGGCATTCGCGTAAAGCAATGGGTGACACTGCACGGCATGGCGCTCAACGTCGACCCGGACCTGTCGCATTTTTCCGGGATCGTGCCGTGCGGGGTCAGCGAAAAACGTTATGGCGTCACCAGTCTTGCCGATCTCGGCATCCCGGTGTCGATGACTGACGTGGATTTAATTTTACGACGGGAGTTCAAGCAGCTGTTCGGACAGACGACGGATCAAATGGTGGACAGCACAGAAAATGGATCGCCGTCCGTGCACTCCAGAAGGTCGGCCTCCGTACCGTCTCGGTGATCGAGTGCGCTGATTCGCGCGGAGATTGGCCCGCGCCGACAGGCTTCAATCATGGCTTCGACGACCGTACGCGGGCCAGCGAATACCGCTTCAACAGAACCATCGCGGCGATTGCGCACCCAACCATGCAGCCCGCGCCGGTGCGCCTCTTGCTCGACAAAGGCGCGATAGCCGACGCCCTGGACCTGGCCGCGCACGACGACATGGCGAATGATATTGTCGCTCACGCAAGCTCTCCTGCGTCGATGACGCGCGCCCCGGTCCAGCGCGAAGCGGACCAGCGTTCGACGGAGCGGATATAGGGCTCCGGTAACTTCCAGCCTCGGGCGGCAGCGGCGATCATCTCGACATAACCTGGTCGGGGGGTGCCGGCCGCACGCCGGCGCAAGAGGTAGATCATTGCGCGCACGCGCCGTGGCGCACTGGCAAGTATCGGACGTCATAGAGGCCCTTGTGCAGCAATTCATAGGCATGGAGGGCAGCAATATCGCGCGGCGTCAGCCGCCACAATATTCCGTGCACCGTATCGCCCGCGCTTGGCGCGACCGAGCCCCAGCCATCAAGGCCCACGAAAAAACGATACCCGTTGAGCGTGGCCGGGCCCACCGCACGCGCTCCGGGACAGCGGCGCTTCATCGCCGAGCGATGCATATTGGAGCCATACGCGAAATAGAGCGTCATCGAGCCGGCATAGCAGACCTTTGACCGGCGCGTTAGCGCACGCGCGCACGTACGGCTTCGTCGAGCCGATCGATTTCCCGTTCGTAGTCGTCCGGCGCCGCGTCTTCCTGATCTTCGTCGTGAATCGGATGCTGTTCGTTGCCTCCATCGGCCTTTGGCGTGAACCCGCCGCCGACGGCTTCTTCGCTGGTTCGCTCCTCTTCGCGCTGAGGTATCGAATCGGGCGGCGTCCGCGGCTGGTCGCGGCGACGCAAGTCGTCGTGCAAAGGATCCGGTGCCGTATTCGGCTCCAGATCGGGCGCTCGGCGCCGCCGTCGCGGTTGATCAAGCATGGCCTGGCTCCCTCTAAAGGTGTCGGGAACCAACGCTGCGCCATTCACGGGGTTCCTTATGGGAACCCCTCAAGCACCCGCTTAAGCGAATTCCAGGATCACGGCATCCACGGCGAGACTATCGCCCGGTTTTGCGTTGATCTTCTTCACTGTGCCGTCGATCTCGGCGCGCAGCACGTTTTCCATTTTCATGGCCTCTACAACTGCCACCGTCTCACCGGCCTTAACCTCTTGACCTTCCTTGACCGTGATCGAGACAACCAAGCCCGGCATGGGGCACAGGACCTGCTTTCCGGTATCGGCGAGCTTCTTTACCGGCATCAGCCGTGCGTAGCCGGCTTCCCGCTCGGTATAGACAAAAGCTTTGG
>JBGQLL010000384.1:0-2703 GCA_041500065.1 Pseudolabrys sp. | reverse complement strand
GGGCGGCATTCAAATCAACAGCGAGGGCCGCCGGTTCTGCGACGAAACACGCGGTTATTCGGAACAGGCTGCCGAAGTGCTGCGCCAACCGGGGGGATTTGTCTGGACCATATTTGATGAACGGATCGCCCAGGTGGCGCGACAATTTGAAGACTTCCGTGAGGCCGAACGCGCGGGCGCGATCCGCAGCGCTGAAGCCATCGCGGACCTCGCAGCAGCTATGCATGTGCCGACCGCAGCTTTCGCCGCCGAATGGGATGACGTCGAGAACCTGAAATCGGCCGATGGCCGGGATCGCTTCGGCCGCAAATTTCTAAAGGGGCAGGGGTGCACACCGCCATATCGCGCGGTCAAGGTGACCGGCGCGTTGTTCCACACTCAAGGGGGACTTGCGGTCGATTCAAGTGGCCGCGTCAAGCGCAAGGACGGAACACGATTTTCCAACCTCTTTGCCGCCGGCGGCGCGGCAGCCGGAGTATCAGGCTCGACGGCAGGCGGCTATCTGTCTGGCAACGGTCTGTTGACGGCCACCACGCTCGGATACCTGGCGGGAAAGGCCGCGGCAGAGCAAATATTGTCTTGATCCGCTGCGCTTGCGATGTGCCCCGGGTGTCGCGCCGGTTCATCCGGCGAAGAAATCGACGACACCGCTCTGCAGATTGTACATCGCGCCGGCGATCTTGATGGCGCCTTTCGACTCCATTTCGGCCAGCACCGGACTGTCCTTGCGGATATCGGCGATCGTCAGTTCCACATTCTTTCGCGCGACCGCGTCGACAAATGCGTAATTCTTCGACGTCCTTTCGCCGGTATACGTCGTCGCCGCCACCGCGGGTTTAATTTTCGCCAACAGCCCGGTGAGATTGCCGAGTTCGGCGTTGTCGATGGCGCCCTTGATCGCGCCGCACGCTGTATGGCCCATGACCAGAACCACCTTTGCGCCCGCGATCTTGCAGGCGAACTCCATGCTGCCAAGGATGTCGGCGTTCTCCACGTTGCCTGCAACGCGGCTGTTGAAGATGTCGCCGATGCGCAGGTCCAGGATCGTTTCGGCCGGCGCCCGCGAATCAATGCAAGTCAGCAATACCGCTGCTGGATATTGCCCTTTGGCGCTGGCGCGTTGCTGAGCCAGAAAGTTATGGTCTTCACGTTTGCCGGTGTAGAAGCGTTTATTGCCCTTTTTCATGAGCGCCAGGATGTCATCCGGACTGAGCTTGTCGCGCTGCGCTTTGGTGAGTGCATCGGCCTGTGCGCTACCGCCGAGCCCCACGGTGCCCACCAGCGTCATCGCGGTGATGGCGCCGGAGGCTTTCAGGAAGCTCCGGCGATGGAGGCAGTCGGCGGGCGGGCCGGTGTTCTGATCCGTGCACATGGAAAACCTCCTTTGAGCGATCGTCCCCGGATTGAACGAGCCTCTCCGGTGGCGGGCACTGTGAGTCCAGAGTTATGGCGGCCGCGAATGTCCGCTCGTGGTGCAAGCGGACACGTCACATCTTGTTGTCGGCTGCGCGGGAGGCGACCGGTCAGGCCGCCCGTCCGCATTTCGTCATGAAGCTTTTCTTGGCGGCGCCGTAAAGCGGCTTGCCTTCCTTGCTGACCGCCTTGCTTTCGCAGGCGTCGCGCTTGCACTTCTTCACGAAGCTCGTCTTGGCCGCGCCGTGCAGCGGCTTGCCCTCGCTGCTCATCGCTCTGCTTTCGCAGGATTGCGCCAGAGCTGTGCTGAGAGGGAAAGAGGCAATCAAAGCAGCGAGGATAATGCGCTTCATCGTGTCCTCCTTTTTATGGCACTGGAAATTCAGTGACCAATTCGGTGGGGGCGCCAATTCATTGGTGCCAATTCAGTGGACCATGTGAACACGCGGCCGGTGGATGCTCAAGGGGCTTGGCTCGCGCCGCTGCCGCACTGCAAACACGGGCCGCACACCGGGAACAAAACGCCCGGGCTGCTCGTTTCCGGTGATCGGATATGCAAATGCTGGGAGGCATCCAATGCGGCTGATTTTCATCGGAGCCGTGACGGCCATCGGTCTTGCTGTGGCGACACCATCCGGCGCTCTCGCGGCTGCCATCGCCCCGGTCGGCGCCGCCGCCGGCGCGAGCCAGGCGCTTCCGGTTTATTATTACGGCTACTATCGCTACCACCATCATCATCGTCACTGCTGGTGGCGTTACGGCCGCCGGATCTGCCGCTGGTAGCGGCAGCGTCCGCTCAGATTCGGTCCTTGCTGTTTTTCAGGCGCAGCAGCACGTAGCCGTATTTGACGCTGCGCGTGTCGTCGCCGAGCGCTTCGATCTTGAACAGGCCCGCGATCTGGAATGCCTGCACCGTCGTTCCGTGGATGAAAGTCGTCTGCGGGCTGCCGTCCGCCGACTTCCAGGAAATCTTGGCGTCGGTGTTGGATTCCAGAATCGTGATGACGAGCGTGTGCCGGTCGGCATCGTCAACGATTGTCTTCGGCGCTGCGCCGCCGCGTTGCGTGCCGCTGCCCATGGATTCAAATGAATCGATCTGGCCGAAATCGAAGACTTGAGCGTTGAAGACCTGGGCGTTCGCGCGCGGGGAGGGCAGGGATGCCCCCGCGCACAGCAGCGCCAGAGGTATTGCGATGCGTATCAACGGCTGGCGGATCATGGCCGTTCTCCCTGTGACCATTTAGCACAAGGTAACGCCGCAGGACCAAAAATGGCCACGGCTCGCGGCGC
>JBGQLL010000383.1:0-2709 GCA_041500065.1 Pseudolabrys sp. | reverse complement strand
GAATTTCCTGCACCCCAAGCTTGGATTTACGTTCGTGGCACCGCCGGGCTTTTTGCTCGATAACACGGCACAGGCGGTGCTTGGGCTCAAGGAAGGCGGAGACGAGGCCTTGCGCCTCGATGTGGTCAGCGTGCCGGCCGAGCAATCCCTGCCGAACTACCTAAAGTCGGGATGGATGGAGGACGTCGATCCCGCAAGCGTTGAGGAATTTTCAGTCAATGGATTTCCGACTGCGACCGCGACAGCCGGCGGTGGAAATTGGTCGTTCCGTATTTTTGCAGTGCGCTTCGGCAGTGACGTCTATCGTTTTATTTTCGCTGCCAAAGCCAGAACCGCGCAGGTGGATCGCCAGTTTCGAGAATCCATCATGAGCTTCCGGCGAATGACCCTGAAAGAAAGTGAGCAGGTCAAGCCGATGCGGCTGAAGATCGTTGCTGTCGGTGCAAACGACACGGTCGAAAAGCTCGCACACAGAATGGCAACATCCGGTCACTCGCTCGACCGCTTCCGGGTACTCAACGGCCTCGGTCCGCATGACCGGCTGAAGCCAGGCGAGAAGTTCAAGATCGTCGTAGAGTAATGACGCTCAGCTCTCGCCGCCTTCGTAGTTGATCGTAAATTCGCGCGGAACGTCCGGGCCCCAGAGATAGAACGAATCTTCGGGCTTGTGGTCAGCCGCGGGCCAACGTTCATCCTTCGGTATATAATCGATGTCGCAGGAATACTCCGAGAAGCTGCCCCACGGATCGCGCACATAATGGAAATAGTTGGAGCCGAGCACGTGACGCCCGAGGCCCCAACCCTTGGTCCAGCCCTTGTCATGCATGCGCATGGCGCCCAGACCGATGTCGTTCAGGCTGGCGACGTCCCAGCTGCAATGATGGAAGCCGGGTGCCGATGACTTCACCAACGCCAGGAGATGATGGTCACTTCCGTGGATCCCATGCATGAAAGCAACGAGATCTGATGCGCGGTCGGACAGACGCAAGCCAAGCGTGCGTTCGTAGAATGTCATCGATTCGCTGACGTCGCGCGTGAAAATCAGCACATGCGATAGCCGACGCGGACGCACCGGCGGCGCTTTTTCCCGGACGCTTGCAGCCGCGACGCCGGCGGGGACAGAAATCCATTGGCTTTCGGATTTCTTGTCGGGTGAAACTTTCGGCCCGACCTTTACTTCGATGAGCACGCCTTCGTGGTTACGGAACCAGAAGCCATTGCTCTCGAACCCGGGCGGCGGATCAATGAGTTTGACGCCTTGCTCTTCGATGCGCGCCTTGAGGCGCGGAAGATCGTCCGCATAGCAGCCAAATGAAAGATGGTGCAGCGCCTTCGCCTTGGCGCCTTCGACCACTGACCCCCAGCGATGCTCGTGACCGAATGTCTTGATCGCGAGCGCGTTGCCGTCGCGCCGCACATCGAGGCCGAACTGGCCGTAGAAATCTTGCGCCACCGACGCATCGGGTACGGTCAGCACAAACTGGTCGAGCGAATGCACGCCAAGTGCATCGGATTCAGTGGTCGGCGCGACATAGCCGCGAATGGCGGTCATTACCTACTCCATACCGTCAATGGGGTGATTGGCGGCATTCTAGCCGGGAGGATGGCCCAGGCAACCGGTGGCAAGTTGCGTTTCCGCCAAACGAAAAGCCCGGCGCAGGCGCCGGGCTCTTGATATTCGTGGTTGGGCGGATGCCTTAGGCTGCCTCTTCCTCGACGCCCTCTTCGGGCGCGGCATCCTCAGCCGGCTTGGGACCGCGGCGCGGGCCCTTGGCGAGCGCTGCCTCGATCTCCTTGATCGCCTCGGTCTCAGTAACTCGCTGAACCGCCGCAATCTCGCGTGACAGCCGATCGAGCGCAGCTTCGTACAGTTGCCGCTCCGAATAGGACTGTTCCGGCTGGGTCTCCGACCGGTAAAGGTCGCGGACGACCTCGGCAATGGCGACGATATCGCCGGAGTTGATCTTGGCTTCGTATTCCTGGGCCCGGCGCGACCACATCGTGCGCTTGATGCGTGCACGACCCTTCAGCGTCTCGAGCGCGCGCTTGACCAGCGGCCCCTCGGCCAGCTTGCGCATGCCTACAGACACGATTTTGGCCGTCGGAACCCGCAGCGTCATCTTGTCCTTGATGAAATTGATGACGAACAGCTCCAGCTTCGCGCCAGCGACCTCTTGCTCTTCGATAGCCATGATCTGGCCCACGCCATGGGCGGGATAGACGATGAATTCGTTAGTCTTGAAGCCTTGTCGTTGGGTAGTCTTCTTATTAGAGGTCATTCCGGGCACGACTCCTTCACCGGCCCCTTTGCGGGTGCCGGCCAATTTGGCTGCGGGAGCCCCACCGCGGGCAGCGCCGCGCGAGGCATGCGAGGTCCGCCGCATTTCGGCAGACTTTTTCGGCCCCCGGCTCATACCGGCGGAACCTTTCTTCGATTTATGACGCGTTTTTCCGGCCACTGCTCACGCGTGGAATGCACGCCCTCTGATCTGGGAACCCGGGACCCAGTCACCGAAAAATAAGGCTCCCAAAGGGGGAGCGCACCGGTGACAACGTCGTTCCTGTCCATTTTTTACATATATAGCACATTTTTAGGCGGAATCAAAGCCTTATGGCGAAGCAAACCAGCCATCCTACGGGAACAATCCCTCATTTTAACGGAATCGGTTAACGTTCTTCGATAAAGCCAGTCTCGGGCGCCCGACGGCG
>JBGQLL010000382.1:0-2731 GCA_041500065.1 Pseudolabrys sp. | reverse complement strand
CCATTCCGCCATTTGCTCCAGAACGGTCATCGACGTCCTTTTGCGTTTTTCTGGCTAGTTCAACTCTTTGTCTCCGGCCACAGGACATCGATCCCTGTCCCGCTTACTGCAACCATGGCGGAAACAACCGCATTGTCGCTGCCCTCGCCCATGGCGCCGCAGCGAAGGGTATACACGCCACCATCTTCCAGGCGCGATTTTTCGTCGCGCTCGAGGTTTGGCGATTCTTCGAACGATAATCCAATGCCGTTACCGATTGCGGACTCAACCGATGGATGAATTTTGTAGGGTGGCAGATGCTGAGTCGCAGCGCGGAAGAGATCGCCAGTAGTTGTGCCGGGCCGAACCTCCCGCAGCATGGCCGTAAGGGCCGCTTCGGCGCGAGCACGCGCCCCGCTGGGCGGCGCAGCGACGGCGACAAGGCCCTCGGCCCAATAGCCTGCAAATCGCACCGCAAGGCACGCCAGAAGCGGCGCGACGCGGATGTCGGCTGGGCCGTCGAAGGGCAAAGGCGGGCCGCCGTTGCGTGCGCTGGCGAGAATTCGAACATCTTGCGCCCCGTTCGAAAAGGCGGCGCGCTCGGCTGCCAGTGCGGCGGAGCGTACGCCTGAACCTTCGACCGTGGCGCGTTCGAATGCGCCATATGCCACAGCGAGAATGCGGCAAGCTTCGCGGAGGAGTTCCAACTCACGCGCGGATTTGCGCCGGCGCAACGCATCGAGTTGATCGTCCATCACGATCATCTTGCCGAAAAGTTGAATCGCGGCCGCGACTGCCACGTAAGGCCTTTGAGCCATGATGTTGCCACCACAAAGGCCAAGCACCGCCCGGCCATCGTCGTGCATTTCTCCGAGCCACTCACTCAGAGCATTTCGTAGATTGCTTAGCGGGCGCACATCTTCGACCCATGTAAGAAGCTTTGCCGAGTTGATCATTCCCGGTCCGCCCGAGACGAGGATGCGGATCGGGCCATCCCGCGGCACGAGTGCAAACGCCGGCCCAAGTTTCGGGACAAAGCCGGTGAGGTATGCAAGCGCGCCGTGATCGATGCTATGGCCGTGCACGAGCAGGGCGGTCGCTCCGCTTGCCGCCAGCAAGCGCCGCACAGCCGCAAGCCGCGCCTCGAATTCGGCGAGCGGCACGAGCGCCGGATCCCAATCGTAGGGGCCGGTGAGCAGCGCGGCATTCTTCATCTTCATGGCATGGCCTATTTACTATTATGTAATTACAGCGAGCGACGCTGTCCTGGCGCTGAGTGTTTCCGCTCCCGTAGCGGTGACGCGGACGGGTTCCCCGCACATGAGATAGCCGGTCTCCGGCAAATATTGATTCGGATGGAGAACGAAAATCATGTCCTCTTCGAGAACGGTGTCGTTGTTTACCGCGACGTCTCCAGGCGCCACCGAGCCGCAGCCGAGGCCGTGCCCGCGGCGCCGCATGTGCGGTGGGCGGCAATATTCTTCGTACCCCGCCGCTTTCAATATCCGATCGATTGCGGCGCACACCTGCGTCATCGGAATTCCCGGTCGGATCGTCTCGATGCCGGCCCACATCGCGCGGAGGACAAGATCGTATTTCTTCTGGAAATCGTCGCGTGGCGGACCGACGGCGACGGTCCGGCAAATCTGCACGAATTGGCCTTCGTAGCTCGGCGTAAGTTCCGTCACGAGAATATCTCCCCGCTCGATCTTTCGGTTGCTCGACGGCATCACCGCCGGATTATGCGGCGAAGCGCAGAGCATCAGGAAGTTGTCGTCGGCGCCGAGCGATTTCATGTAGCAGTTGAGCTCGACGGCGAGGTCGCATTCGCGTATTCCCGGGCGCGCCAATTCAAGCAGACGCTCCAGTCCTTGCTCCGCTATCGCGGTCGCGCGTCGTGCTCTTCCGATTTCAGCAGTCGTCTTTCGTCCGTTGGCGCTGTAGAAGACATGGTCAAAAGTAAGTATTGCTCCTTCATAATTCGCAAGTAGTCGCTCCGCCATGAGATGTGGCATGGCATCGATGCCAACGATGGCAACGCATCCGGCAATCGTCTTGCGGTCCGCCAATTCTTGAGTGAGCGCGCCAATTAGATCATCAGTCGCAATACTGCCATGAAAGCCTTTCCAGGCTTCAGCGCGTTCCGTGTCCGCAGCGGGGGAGACTATCAATGTTGACGCGCCATCGCGATGCAGGAGAACGAAACTTTCTCCGAGCGAACGATATCCGCTGAGATGGACCACCGGGTCGGGTCGATCCGGCATTTGCAGCCCGTTCGAGCACGCGATTACCAATTCGATGCCGTCCCTGGCCATGCACCGGAGCACCGCATCGATCCTGGCGTCAAAATCCATGGAACCAAACCTTATATGCGCGTCTTGTCGCCGATTTCTTCATCATCTGTATTCACAAATAATTCTGCGATGGGAATCTCTCGTCGGATCAATCCCTGCTGATGCGTGTAGCGGATCGCGGCTTCCAGATTCTTGCGGTTGGCCGCCCCCAGACCATAGACCCAAGGATCGCGCCCCAAGATTTCATTCTGCTCTTCCCAGGCGGCGCTGAACCAGGCAAGCGGCACGACGCGAGGATTTCGCACGCGCTCATAGGCGATGCGCTTCGCCTCGTCGAACGCTCGCACCAGGCTCGCCGCAACCCACGGATGCCGATCGGCAATTTCCTGGCGAATCACGATCACGTGCATGATGGGAAATATTCCGGTGCGGCGGAAATAGTCGGCCTCCACTTCCTT
>JBGQLL010000381.1:0-2766 GCA_041500065.1 Pseudolabrys sp. | reverse complement strand
TCTCCAGCAGTTGCGCGACCGAGAGCGGCATAAGAATGCGGCCCTTGTCGATGGCGCTGATCGCAACTTCGCGGAACAGCGACGGTGGCAGGCATTCAACGACGATATCGCAATCATCTGCGAGCTCGGTCGCCTTACGGATGGCGATAGTGCCGCCAACTTGCGGCAGCGCGCGCTTTGCTTTTTCGACGTCGCGCACGGCGACAGCAACGAGTGACAGGCCGGGCACGCCGGCGATCAGCCGCTTTGCGACGTCCAGCCCGACCGCGCCGAGACCGGCAAGGCCGACACGCAACGGCATTTGGTCCGGCTTTTTTGTCATTTCTTGCGGCCGGTAAAACTGGCTTTGCGTTTTTCCATGAAGGCGCGCACGCCTTCGGCATAGTCAGGCGTAAGGCTTGCCGCGCGCTGAAAATCGCGCTCGAGATCGAGCTGGGCATCGAGCGTGTTTGTTGCGGATGTATTGAGCGCCTGTTTGATCAAGGCGAGGCCCTGCGTCGGCGCCATTGCGAAATGCTCGCAGATCCGGGCCGCTTCGTGCATCAGGATCTCATCGTCCACCGCGCGCCAAATTAGGCCCCAGCTCGCCGCCTTTTCTGCGGGCAGCTCCTGCGCCAGCAGCGCGAGGCCGCGTGCGCGTGCATCTCCCACCAGGCGTGGCAGAAACCAGGTCCCGCCAGAATCGGGAACCAGACCGACGCGCGCGAAGGACTGGATGAAGCTTGCTTTCAGGCTGGCGATCACGATGTCGCAGGCGAGCGCGATGTTGCAACCCGCGCCGGCGGCAACGCCGTTGACCGCTGCGATGACAGGAAAGGGGAGGCTGCGCAACTTCCGCACCAGTGGATTGTAGTGCGCCTCCAAAGCACCGCCGAGGACGACGGTCTCGCCAGGTTTGGCGAGCCGGTCGCTTAAATCCTGGCCGGTACAAAAGCCGCGGCCGGTGCCGGTGATCAGCAAAGCACGGCAGCTTTCGTCGGCCTCTGCATCGTCGATCGCTTTGCGCAGTGCCAGATGCATCGCCTCGTTGAAGGCATTGAGCTTGTCTGGCCGGTTAAAAGTGATGACCCGATAACCGGTGCGCTGTTCGACGAGGATGGGTGAGTCAGTCGTCATGACTTGTTGAGGAAACGGTCCAACACGCCGATTTCCTCTTTCTTTCCCTCAAGGTCCTCCGCGAGGCGCTCATAAAGGCGGGCAGCGGCAGTCAGCATCTCACGCTCGGCGTGCTCGTCACCGACGAAAGATGCGATCTCGTCGAGCTCGGCTACCCAACGATAGGCCTTGGAATACATGGCTGGCACCTGGTTTGACAGATAGCGCAGAAAGTCGGGCCGGCTTTCGGCAAGTTCGGCCTTTAGCGCCTCGGCTGAACCGCCGCGCGTTGCCGCGAGCATCATGGCGGCACCGAGCGCGGTGAAGCCCTTGGTGAGACCGGCATAGGACATCTTTAACGCCGATGCGGCAGTGAGCGGCCCCCCGAGGACCCGGACGATCAGCCCGTAGTCATTGAGTGCCGCGAGGTTCTTGGCTGCCGGTCCGGACGCATAGATTTTTGTATTGCTGCTTCCTGGCGTAGGCGGCGGACCTATGATGCCAGCGCCGACGAAAGGGCAGCCGGTCGTGGCGATCTCGTCGGCGATCTTGAGCATCGTCGGCGGACTGACCGCATTGCATTCGACGTAGACCGGTTTCTTGTTGGCGGCGGTGAGAACGGGCGAAAGGCGTCTGGCGAGCGCCAGCGCGTCGCCCGGCGGCACGATCGACAGCAGAAAATCGGCTTCCGCGAGTGCGCGGTCGTCGACCGGCCGCATGCCGGCCTGCCGTGCCCGCTTCGCGCTCGCCTCGCTGCGGCCCGCGAGCGAGGTCAGCACCGTGACCTTATACTCGGTCAGGCGCTGGCCGATGCCGGCGCCCATATTGCCCGGCGCGATGATGGCAACGGTCGGACTCATGAGCCGGTCACCCCGCCGTCAAGATTGATGCTTTGACCGGTGACAAAGGATGATGCCTCTGAGGCCAGGAACAACACGGCGCCGACCAGGTCTTCCGGAACTTCCGCGCGCGGCACACATTGCATGGCGATGATGCGTTCCTTCTGCGTCGGCGTGACCGTCTTGCGTTCGATCTCGGTGAAGGTCGCACCCGGCAAAATGGCGTTCACGGTAATGCCGTCTGAACCGAGTTCACGGGCCATTGAGAGACTCATGCCAGCGAGCGCGGCCTTCGTTGCAATGTAGTGCAGATAGTTCGGTCGCCCGAGTCGTACCGCACCGGAAGCGACATTGATAATACGGCCCCATTTGGCGCGTCGCATGGCGGGCAGCACTGCACGCGCACATAGGAATGGGCCGGTAAGATTGACCCGCAACACCTGCTCCCATTCTTCCAGAGGGATCTGATCGAATGGACGCATCTCAAGCGTCGAGAAAATGCCCGCGTTGTTGATCAGCACATCGATGCGACCGTATTCGTGCTCGACCACTCCGATCATTTCGTCGATCGAGGCCGGGTCGGATACGTCGGTCGTGACTGCCAGCGCTTGACCGCCGGCTGCCGCGATTTCCTCGAAAACTGCAGCCGCCTTCTTCCCGTTCAGTTCTGCGATGACGGAGCGCGCGCCGGCCATCGCGAATGATTTCGCGAACACGCGGCCGATGCCTTGGCCAGCGCCAGTGATGATGACGACGCGATCCTTGAGACCGGGAAAGACGATGTTCTGCAAGCCGGCGCTCATGCCGCGCCCCGCTCCAGCTGCGGCAACTG
>JBGQLL010000380.1:0-2768 GCA_041500065.1 Pseudolabrys sp. | reverse complement strand
TGCTGACAATGTCTACGGGTCGCTCGGGGTTCTGCGCGCGCAATAACTTGACCACCGAATGGCAGCGGACGAAATCGCCGATCCAGACATACGGAACAATGAGAACTGGAGCGGCTGATGGGTTGACGTCTACGCGCATGGATGTGGCGCCGCTCACCCCCGGCGCATGGATGGGGAAAAGGCCATGCGCAACCAGCCGTTAGCCTGCGCCCCGGCCGCCTGTCCAGCCGCGATTTTTACCCTGTCCTGAGCCGTTTGGCCGGTCATAGGCCCCAACATTGCGCCCGGCGGCTGACTGGGGCAAAGGTTTGCGGGAAAGCCGGGCGGCGGCGAGGTTGGGTATGTTTTTGGTCACCGGTGGGGCCGGTTTTATCGGATCGAACGTGGTCGCCAGCCTCAATGAGGCGGGCGCGACCGACGTCGTGGTGAGTGACAAGCTCGGTCGCGATGACGCCAAGTGGCGCAATCTTGCCAAGCATCAGGTCGTAGACCTGGTACCCCCCGACGAGCTGACCCGCTGGCTCGACAACCGCAAGCTCGATGCCGTGATCCATATGGGTGCGATCTCCGACACCACGGCCACCGACGGCGACCTGGTGATGGAGAACAACTTTCGTTCATCACTGCGTCTCCTCGATTGGTGCGCGACAACGCGTACGTCCTTTGTCTATGCTTCATCGGCGGCAACCTACGGCGACGGGAGTCACGGTTTCGACGACGACTGGTCGCTTGATGCGCTGCGCAAGCTCAAGCCCATGAATCTTTACGGCTGGAGCAAGCAGCTGTTCGATCTTGCGGTGGTCGATCGCTATGCGAAGAAAGAAAAAATGCCGCCGCATTGGGTCGGCCTGAAGTTCTTCAACGTGTACGGCCCGAACGAATACCACAAGGGACACATGGCGAGCGTCCTGGCAAAGGTGTTCGACGGCGCCAAGGCCGGCAAACCGGTGCGGCTGTTTAAATCGCAACGTGAAGGTGTTGCAGATGGCGATCAGCGCCGCGATTTTATTTATGTGGACGATGCAATTTCGGTCCTGCGCTGGCTGCTGGAGGCAACGGGCATAAATGGCATCTTCAACGTGGGTACCGGCAAAGCAGAAAGCTTCCGCGACATGATCAACGCCATGTTCAAGGCGCTGCGCCTGCCGGCAAATATCGAATATATCGACATGCCCGAAGCGATCCGCGCGCAATATCAATACTTCACGCAAGCGCGTATCGATCGCTTGCGCCACGCGGGCTATAATGCCGGCTTCTTGCCTCTCGACGCTGCCGTGAATCAATATGTTACCGGTTATCTCGACCGTGAAGACCGTTACCGCTAAAGCCATGTACGACTTTGACAAGCATCTTGCGGCGCTCTCAGAGCAGACTGTGCTCTGCATCGGCGATTTGATGCTGGATGAGTTCATCTATGGCGACGTCTCGCGCATTTCCCCGGAAGCGCCGACGCCGGTGATCGCGGTCACGCGGGTAGAACTGATGATCGGCGGTGCGGGCAACGTTGCCCGCAATCTGGTCGCCCTCGGTGCGCGCTGTATCTTCATCGGTGCCGTCGGCGACGACGACGCCGGCGGCTCGCTCACCAAGGCGCTCGGCACCCATCCGTTGATCGAATTTCATCTGGTTGTCGACGGCGGACGTCAAACGACGCGCAAGGTCCGCTTCGTGTCGGAGCACCACTCGACGCATCTCTTGCGGGCCGATTGGGAAACGCCTTCCGCGGTCGATGCCGGCAGTGAGGATGCGCTGATCGGACACGTGATAAAGGCCATGCCGCGGGTAGGCGCGGTGGTTTTGTCCGACTATGCCAAGGGTGCGCTCACTCCGCGCGTCATCCGCGCCGTGATCGACGCTGCAAACGAGCGCGGCAAACCGGTGCTGGTCGATCCCAAAGGCCGCGATTACAGCATTTACCGCGGCGCCACTCTTATTACACCGAACAGACAGGAACTGGCCGACGCGACCCACAGTCCGGCGATGACCGACGATGAGATCGCCGATGCCGCGGCAAAGCTTTGCGATGCCGTTGCCGCAAAGGCGGTTCTGGTGACACGCAGCGAGGCCGGAATGACGCTGGTGAGCAATGGTACGCCGGTACATATCCCTGCCTATCCCGTGCGCGTGCGCGACGTTTCGGGTGCCGGCGACACCGTCGTGGCGGTCCTCTCCGCAATGCTGGCAATGAAGGCGGATTTCGAATCCGCCATGCGTGCCGCGAACGCCGCTGCCGCCGTGGTGGTCGGAAAACGCGGTACCGCGACGGTATCAGTTGCTGAGCTGCGCTCGCGCATATTGCCGGCGGCGACGTTGGCGCCTGAAGAGAAAATTGTCTTCGATTGGGCGGTCCTCGACGACCACCTCGCTGAATGGCGGAAGCAAGGTTTACGTGTTGGGTTTACCAACGGCTGCTTCGATTTGCTGCACCCCGGCCACGTTAAATTGCTGGCCGGCGCTCGCGCGGCTTGCGATCGTCTCGTTGTAGGACTCAATGGTGATGCGTCCGTGACGCGCCTGAAAGGCGCCGGCCGTCCGGTCCAGCCGGTGCAGGCGCGGGCTGAAGTTCTGGCCGCGCTTGAAGCGGTTGACTTGGTCGCCGTATTTGATGAGGACACGCCGGAAAAGCTGATCGGACGTGTGAAGCCGACTGTCCTGATCAAAGGCAGCGACTACGCTCGCGAGGAAGTAGTTGGCCGCGAAATCGTAGAGGCGCTCGGCGGCGAGATTATTCTGATTGAAATTGTTCCGGGCCATTCGACCACATCAAT
>JBGQLL010000379.1:0-2789 GCA_041500065.1 Pseudolabrys sp. | reverse complement strand
CTTCACCACGTCCGGGTGTTCGGCGATTTCGCTCAAGCGCACCGAAGCGCCTATTTCTAAGCCGTTCTCGCCTGCCTTGATCGTATGTAACTCATGCACACAGTTCATGTCGATCAGCACCGGCGGCGCCACGATGCCGCGCCGGATATTGACGACGAGATCGGTGCCGCCACCGAGCGGCTTGCTGTCCGGGTGCGCTGCACGAGCCGCGATGACGTCATCAAGCGTTGCCGGATTGAGCACACGGAATTCGGGCAGCGCGTCCATTACGTATGTCCGTTTTTCTTCGCCGGTCTGTCGACGGCGCGCTTGCCCTTCTCGATCGCCTCGAACACGCGATCAGGTGTCACCGGCAAATCGTTGAATCGGATGCCGATGGCGTCGGCGATGGCGTTGGTCAAGGCGGGCAGGAATGCGGCGAGCGATCCTTCGCCCGCTTCTTTGGCACCAAACGGCCCGTGCGGATCATTGCTTTCGACGATGCCCACTTCGATCGGCGGGGAGTCCTGAATGGTAGGGACGCGGTAGTCGAGCATGTTCGCGGTGACCATCAGGCCATCGTGATAAGCGGCCTCCTCACTCATGGCCTGGCCCATGCCCATCCAGACCGAACCCTGCACTTGGCCTTCCACCGTCAGCCGGTTCAGCGCCTTGCCGCAGTCATGTGCGACCCAGACCTTGTCGACGGTGACGACGCCGGTCTCCTCGTCAACGGTCACTTCGACGACCTGCGCCGAATAGCTGTAGCCCATTGTGCCGCCGATGGCGGCGCCACGATATTTCTTGCCGCCGTGCGATTCCGGAATGGTCGAATAATTGCCTGTTACGGTGATGGTGCCTGTGTCCTTGAGCGCCTCGGTTACGACTTCATCGAACGTCGCACCCTTGTCTTGCGCGCCGGCGCGATAGATTTCGCCCAGACATTCGATGTCCTCAGGCCGCGCCTCCAGCTTGCGGGCTGCCGCACCGACAAGGACCGCCTTCAAATTGCGGGCAGCGTCGAGCGCGGCATTGCCCACCATAAAAGTGACGCGCGAGGAGTATGAGCCGTTGTCTTTCGGCACGACCTCACTGTCGCCGGTAACAACGCGCACCCGCGCAAGTTCGAGACCAAGCACTTCTGCAACGGTTTGCGCGAGAATGGTGGTAGAGCCCTGTCCAATATCGGCGGCACCTGAGAGCACAACAATAGAACCGTCGAAATCGAGCTTGATCTTTACCGTTGCATGCGGTTCGCCCGTCCAATTCACCGGCTTGGAGGCACCCGAGATGTAGTGCGAGCACGCCATCCCGAGACCCTTGCCTTTGGCAAGCTTGTCTTTGCGTTTTCGCCAGCCACTTTCTTTCTCGACCCAATCGAGGCATTCTGGCAGGCCGTAAGAATTCACCATCAAGTCGTTGTCGGTGAAGGTTGGCACCGTCAGCAGATTGGCGCGCCGGACAGCGAAGGGGTCCAGATTGAGCTCTCCCGCCATCTGATCAATGAGACTTTCGAATGCAAAGCGAATGTCCACCGTGCCGTGGCCGCGGAAGGCGCCGCAGGGCGGCGTGTTGGTAAGCACGCGCCTGCCCAGATATTTCACGTTGTGCAGGTCGTAGATGGCGTACAGCATCGAGCCGGCATACAGGATCGTCACCACGCCATATCCGCTGTGTGCGCCGCCGCGCTGGTCGCAATCGCATTCGACTGCGGTGATCTGGCCGTCCTTGCGCATTCCGATCTTGAGCTTGATATCGGTCTCGGGCCGACCGCGGTGAGTAATGAATGTCTCCTCGCGCGTTGTGACGATACGCACCGTGCCGTTGACCTTACGCGCGAGAAGCGCTGCGATCAGTTCGATATTCAGTGTCTCGGTGCGGCAGCCGAAGCCGCCGCCGACATGCGGCTTGATCACGCGGATGCGCGACATGTCCATGCCGAGGATCTGCGACAGCATCAGGTGCACGTAGTAGGGCACTTGCGTTGAGGCATGCACCGTCATGCGTTCGCGCACTGCATCATATTCGGCCACTGCGGCGTGCATTTCCATCTGGTTCTGGCAAACCTCGGCGCAGTTATAGATGGCCTCGCGCACGAGATCGGCTTCGACAAAGCCTTGTGTGGTGGAGCCCAATTCGAACAGGACGTCGCGCTCGACATTCCCGGGTTTCTTTTCGTGCAGCTGCGCGGCCCCGGGCGCGAGCGCATCCTTGGCGGTGTAATATGCGGGCAGTTCACGCACGGCGAACTTGATCCGGCGGATCGCCTCGCGCGCTGCGGCATCATCGGCCGCCGCTACCGCGGCGACCGGCTCGCCGCGATAGCGCACCTTGTCGCGTGCCAGCGGATGCTCGCTGCGAGCAATCGGGAGCACACCGAAAGTCTTGTCGCAGTCGGCGCCGGTTACGATCGCCATGACCCCGGGAACTTTAAGGGCTTCCGATACATCGACGGAAACGATCTCGCCGTGTGAATATGGGCTGCGATAAATGCGGCCGGCGAGCATACCGGGCTGCAAAATGTCGGCGGTGTATTTGGCGCGGCCAGAGACTTTCTCCGGGCCATCGATCATTGGCACATAGGAACCGATATTGTGCGCCGGGACAGCCTTGTTCACGGAGGCACCCCTTGCGCATTCAGTGCCACGGCAAATTTCACCGCCTCGATGATTTTCACGTAGCCTGTGCAACGGCAAATATTGCCGCCAAGCGCTTCCAGAATCTCTGCTTCGCTTGGATTGGGGTTTTTTCTCAAGAGCCCGGCCGAGGCCATGATGAAGCCCGGCGTGCAATAACCGCATTGCGAGCCG
>JBGQLL010000378.1:0-2792 GCA_041500065.1 Pseudolabrys sp. | reverse complement strand
CCCGAACCACTGGAAACTCGCGAAAAAGCCTTTGCGCTCATCGGAGTGCTCGACCAAGAACGCGGTCGCACTTCCGAATTCGCCGGCCACCGCAAAGCCTTGCAACAGTCGCGCAACAAGCACAGCGATTGGCGCTACAAGCCCAACCGTACTGTAGGTCGGCATGACTGCCATCAGTCCGGTCCCGATCGTCATGATCACGATCGACACCAGCATTGCGGCTCTGCGTCCGTTACGGTCGGCGTAGGCGCCGAGCACGATGGCGCCGAGCGGGCGCACCAGATACGACACGCCGAACGTCCCGAAGGTCAAAAGGAGCGCGGTTGTCGGATCGGCTGTCGGAAAAAACAGCTTGGAAATCGTGACGGCGAAATAGCCGTAGACGAGGATGTCATACCATTCGAGCGCGTTGCCGATCGAGGCCGCGGCAAGAACTTTGAACGTACTGGTTCGATGCGGTACTGCGGCCGCTAAGGCAGTTGCTGACATTTTGACCCCTCAGTCGAATTTGCCGCTCTCAGGTTGCCGCGACCGGAGCGACGAAACAAGGTGGCGACCCTCGTCAATCTCAACTACATTGCCAGCGCATGAAAATTGACGTGTCCAAGATCAATCCCAATCCTTTCACGACCCGGCCCGAGATTGAAGGAACGTTTGGGGTTGTCGCATCCACACATTGGATCGCGACCGCGGTCGGCATGGCAACTTTGGAGAGGGGCGGCAACGCGTTTGATGCTGCGGTGGCGACAGCGTTCACGCTGCAAGTGGTCGAGCCGCATCTCAATGGGCCGGGCGGCGATGTGCCGGTCGTTCTCTACGATGTGAAACGCAACCGTCCAGAAGTGATCTGCGGACAAGGTCCCGCACCGTCAGCCGCGACGATCGCGCATTTCCGCAGCCTCGGCCTCGATATGGTTCCCGGCACCGGTCTGCTCGCCGCTTGTGTTCCGGGCATGTTCGATACCTGGATGTTGCTGTTACGTGACTATGGCACCATGCATTTGGCCGATGTGCTGACGCCGGCGATTTTCTACGCGCGCAATGGCCATCCGCTAGTCGAGCGTGCGAGCGCCACCATCGCCATGGTCGCGCAGTTATTCCGCGAGCATTGGCCAAGTTCGGCGGCGGTCTATCTCCCGAATGGCAAGGTGCCGGAGCCCGGCGTCCTGTTCACAAACCGCGCGATCGCCGGCACCTACACACGTGTATTGCGCGAAACTGAAACCGCGGGCAGTGACCGCGTTGCGCAGATCGAACGCGCGCGCAAAGTGTGGTCGCAGGGTTTCGTTGCCGAGGCGATCGACAAATTCTGCCGTACACAAAAGATCATGGACGTCAGCGGCGAGCGCCATGTTGGCGTACTGACCGGCGCAGACATAGCCGCGTGGCAGGCTCATATCGAGCCGCCACTCACCTACGACTACGGCCGTTACACCGTCTGCAAGCCGGGCGTCTGGAGCCAGGGGCCTGTGCTGCTGCAACAGCTCGCGTTGTTGAAAGGCTTCGACCTCGACGGCCTTGATCCGGCGGGGCCAGACTTCGTGCATTTGCAAGTCGAATGCGCCAAGCTTGCCTATGCGGACAGGGAGAGTTTTTACGGTGATCCGAATTTTGCGCGTGTGCCGATCGAAACATTGCTATCCGATCGCTACAATGCGGATCGCCGCAAGCTGATCGGCAAGCAAGCCTCGCTCGAATTGCGGCCAGGCTCGGTGAAGGGTTTTGGCGCGGCGGTCGAGATGCGTCGTGCGGAAGGCGCGCGCGCCGCGGTCGGAGCATTCGGTGCGGGTGAGCCAACCGTGGGCCGTGTCGGCGAGGTCATTGGCGACACCGTGCATTTCGATATTGTCGACACTGCCGGCAACATGGTGTCGTCGACGCCGTCGGGCGGCTGGCTGCAATCCTCGCCGGTGATCCCCGAGCTCGGCTTCGGCCTCGGCACCCGCGCACAGATGTTCTGGCTCGACGAAAGTCATCCCGCCGCGCTCGCGCCGGGCAAGCGACCGCGTACCACCCTGTCTCCGACCTTGGCGCTTCGCGACGGCGAACCCTATCTCGCGTGGGGCTCGCCCGGCGGCGACCAGCAGGATCAGTGGACCACCCAGTTCTTCTTGCGCCACGTCCATGCCGGTATGAATTTGCAGGAATCGATCGACGCGCCTTCGTGGCACTCCGAGCATTTCCCGATCTCGTTCTGGCCACGCACCGCACGACCCGGCGTGCTCGTTGTCGAAGAGCGGCTGCCCGACGCCACGATCACGGAGTTACGCGCGCGCGGCCATGACATCGAGGTAGGGCCGCCATGGTCGGAAGGCCGTTTGACCGCAGCGTCGCGCGTGGGGCCGCGGCGCCGCGCTGCCGCCAATCCGCGCGGCATGCAGGGTTATGCTGCCGGGCGCTAAGCCTAGCTCGCCAATTTTGAAGCGCCCTTCTCCCACGTCGCGGCAAGCTCGCTCGTAGAGAGGTGAATGCCGGCCTTGCGGCATCAACGCAGAGCATTGTGCTCGACAGCTAATATCTCAATGCAACCGGAATTCGCCGTCGATCGTCTTGAGCTCCGCCGGCTTGATCAGCTTGCAGTGCGCGACGCGCACTGAATGCAGCGGACCTTCGAGCTTCTCCTGCCAGAAGGCCAGGAAGCGTTGCAGCTCGGGAAATTCGGGAAAGAGGTCATAGTTCTGCCAGACGTAGGACTGTAGCAACCAGCGATGGTCGGGGCGCCGATACAGGATGTGCGCGGTCGTCAGGCCATAACCACTGACTTGTCTACGGAAATCCTCTGAAACCATTCT
>JBGQLL010000377.1:0-2809 GCA_041500065.1 Pseudolabrys sp. | reverse complement strand
TTGCAACAACTCGGTTTCGCCGGTGTCGTCGATCTCGACCTTCTGCAGCATCTGGCGAACGATCACTTCGATGTGCTTGTCGTTGATATTGACGCCCTGCAGCCGGTAGACCTCCTGGATTTCGTTCACCAGGTAGGCGGCCAATTCCTCGACGCCCTTGATGGCGAGAATATCGTGCGGGGCGGGATTGCCTTCGACGATATAGTCGCCTTTCTCGATGACGTCGCCGTCCTGAAGGTGGATGTGCTTGCCCTTCGGGATCAAATATTCCTTCGGCTCATCACCTTTGCCCGACGGCTCGAAGGTGATGCGGCGTTTGTTCTTGTAGTCCTTGCCGAACCGCACTGTGCCGCCGATCTCAGCAATGATTGCCGCTTCCTTCGGCCGCCGCGCCTCGAACAGCTCCGCCACCCGCGGCAGACCGCCGGTGATGTCGCGCGTCTTGGCGCTTTCCGTCGGGATACGCGCGATAACGTCGCCCGCTTTCACGTGGCCGCCAGGATCAACCGAGATGATGGCGTCGACGGCGAGCTGGTAACGCGCCTCTCCGCCGCGCGCGAGCTTGAGGATCTTGTTGCCCGACTTGATGACGATGGCCGGACGCAGATCCTGCTGGTTGCGCGAGGAGCCGGTACGCCAGTCGATGACTACGCGCTTGGCGATGCCTGTCGACTCGTCGAGCTGCTCTGACATCGATAGCCCGTCGACCATATCCTCAAAGGCGATATCGCCTTCGACCTCGGTCAGGATTGGCCGCGTGTAGGGGTCCCACTCGGCGATGCGCTGGCCGCGCTTGATCTTGTCGCCGTCCTCGACGCGCAGCCGCGCGCCATACGGGATGCGGTGATGCGCGCGCTCAGTACCGTCAGGGTCGACGACCGCGACAACCATATTGCGCACCATCGCCACAACCTCGTTATCCGAGTTCTTGGCGATATTCTTGCCCTTGAACTTGATCTTCCCGTCGAAGTTTGACTCGATGAACGACTGCTCGGAGATCTGCGCCGCGCCACCGATGTGGAACGTGCGCATGGTGAGCTGGGTACCCGGCTCGCCGATCGATTGCGCAGCGATGACGCCAACAGCCTCGCCCATGTTGACCGGCGTGCCGCGAGCAAGATCGCGCCCATAGCATGCGCCGCACACGCCGTTCGCCGCTTCGCACGTCAACACCGAGCGGATTTTCAACTCCTGGACGCCGCCACTGGTGATGACTTCGACCTCCGGCTCGGTCAGCAAGGTGCTGCGCTTGATCAACGTTTTGCTGCTGGACGGGTCTTTCACATCCTCCGCCGTGGTACGGCCAAGGATGCGGCTGGCGAGCGAGGCAACCACGGTGCCGGCATCGATAATGGCGCGCACCTTGATGCCGTTCTTCGTGCCGCAGTCTTCTTCTGTGATGATGCAATCCTGCGCCACGTCAACCAGACGCCGCGTGAGGTAACCTGAGTTCGCCGTCTTCAAGGCGGTGTCGGCCAGACCCTTGCGGGCGCCGTGCGTCGAGTTGAAGTACTCGAGCACCGACAGGCCTTCCTTGAAGTTGGAGATGATCGGACTTTCGATAATCTCGCCCGACGGCTTGGCCATCAGGCCGCGCATCCCAGCAAGCTGCCGCATCTGCGCCGGCGAACCGCGCGCGCCGGAATGCGCCATCATGTAGATCGAGTTGACCTGCAGATCTCGACCCGCGGAATCCTTCTTGGTGGAAGAAATTTCGCGCATCATTTCTTCGGCGATACGGTCAGTAGACTTTGACCAAGCGTCGACCACCTTGTTGTACTTCTCGCCTTGAGTGATCAGACCATCGTTGTATTGCTGCTCAAACTCTTTCGCGAGCTCGCGCGTCGTCTCGACAATCTTCCACTTCGACTCCGGCACAACCATGTCGTCCTTGCCGAACGAGATGCCGGCCTTGAACGCGTGATAAAAGCCGAGCGCCATGATGCGGTCGCAGAAGATAACCGTCTCCTTCTGACCGCAATGGCGATAGACCAAGTCGATCATCGACGATATCTCCCGCTTGGTCATCAAGCGGTTGACGATGTCGAACGGAACCTTCGAGCTCCGGGGCAGAACGTTACCGAGCACGACACGGCCAGGTGTGGTGTCATACCACTTCTTGAAGGACTTGCCCTTTTCGTCCACGCCTTCCCACCGGTACTTGATCTTGGTGTGCAGGTTGATGACCTTCTCATGCAGCGCATGGTCGATTGCGGCCATGTCACCGAAGGTCTTGCCTTCGCCGGGCATCCCTTCGCTCAACAGCGAGAGATAGTAGAGCCCAAGCACGATATCCTGCGACGGCACGATAATCGGCTGTCCGTTCGCCGGATGCAGGATGTTGTTTGTCGACATCATCAGCACGCGCGCTTCCAGCTGCGCTTCGAGCGACAGCGGAACGTGCACGGCCATCTGGTCGCCGTCGAAGTCGGCGTTAAAAGCCGCGCAGACCAGCGGATGCAACTGGATCGCCTTGCCCTCAATCAACACCGGCTCAAAGGCCTGGATGCCAAGTCGGTGCAAGGTCGGCGCGCGGTTGAGCAGCACCGGATGCTCACGGATCACCTCATCGAGGATGTCCCAAACCTCCGGCTTCTCTTTCTCCACGAGCTTCTTGGCCTGTTTCACCGTGGTTGACAGGCCTTTTGCGTCAAGCCGCGAGTAAATAAACGGCTTGAACAGCTCGAGCGCCATTTTCTTCGGCAGACCGCATTGATGCAGCTTGAGTTCGGGGCCGACCACGATCACCGAACGACCGGAATAGTCGACGCGCTTGCCCAACAGATTCTGTCGGAAGCGGCCCTGCTTG
>JBGQLL010000376.1:0-2823 GCA_041500065.1 Pseudolabrys sp. | reverse complement strand
GTATCCAACGATTTGTTCCGGCGAGAGGGAACTCCTGAAGAGCCGCTCCAGCTCCATTTGCAGTTGCAGATCGTTGTCAATGATGAGGTATGCAGCTTTCGCAGCTTTGCGTCTGCGCAACATCCGGCTATGGGCATGAACCTCGTAATAGATCTCGCCTGCATTGGTGTTGCGTTTGATCTCCCGCTTTATCGTCGAGCGATGTTTGCCGAGAATGCGTGCAATCTCAGCACAGGACTTGCGTAGGTGGATACGGCGAATGATGTCTCGTTCGGCGAAAGAAATATGCGTGTAGTGCTTTTTCAGACCCGACTTCAACACCACTGATGTTAAACCCATTTATTTTCAATCTGTTGCGAGCGCGTGCGCGGTTGTTAGCACCACGCCTTGTGGTCACGGCGCGCCACGGTCAGTTGATTGACGCGGCGGCCTCGGCCTCATGGATGTTGGGCGGCAGCGCCACGCCGACTGCCTGGAAGACGCGACCGACGTCGCCGGTCACCGGAGTGCGCAGGATGAAGCGCTTGCCGTCCTGTTCGGTTTCGATTTCCTGGAGGCGGTCGAGATCCATCAGCAGTGCGCCCCACTCCGGCTTCAATCGGGCCGCGGCGAGGCGGTCTTCTAGAGCCTTGCGCAGGACCAGCGCCAGGAACGAGCAAAACACGTGGCCGCGGATGGCGGCGTCTGTTTGGTGATAGATCGGTCGGGTGTCGAGAATCGCCTTGGTCGTCCTGAAGATGTCCTCCACCGTGAGAAGTTGGCGATAGCGAAGCATGACGGCGAGCGGAGGCAGATGCGTGTTGGTCCGCAGCACATAGAGGCCGTCATATCGCGCGTCTTCGGCCACCCGCTGTTGGTCGATCTCGAAGTGCTTTTGGTCGGGCGTCTTGAGGTAACGCCGATAGGCGCTGTTGCCGATGAGCGCCTTGTCGCCGCCGCGCAGGCTGGCGCGTAGGTTGCGCAGCACGGTTTCGCGCACCTCGGCATCGCGCCTGGCTTCGACGAGGTTGCGGCAGACGACGTAGCGTCGCTCGCCGACGCATACCTCCTTCGCCTCCAGCTCGGTGTCAGGGCGCCTGGGGCGAGGGATGACGAGCGGCACGCTCGGCTTTTGATCTTTGAGAACGATCTCGCGCACTTCCTTGGACGAGCGCTCGCGCACACCCAGGATGTATTCGAGCCCGCGCTGCTCGAGAGCGACGATGGTCTCGGCACTGATCATGCCGCGGTCGGCCACCACGCAGACCCGGCTGATGCCAAACCGCCGACGTAGGCGGTCGATCACGGGAATGAGCGTGGTGACGTCGGCGGTGTTGCCCGGCCACATCTCCGAGCACACCGGTCGGCCGGCCTGATCGATGATGATGCCGACGATCATCTGCTTGAGGTGCGGCCGATAGTCCTTGCTATGGCCGAGTTGGCCGAGCGTCTCGCCGCCCCGGCCCTCGAAGTACAGCGACGTGGTGTCCATGAACACGACCGACAGGTCGCTGAACAAGTCGCGCCGGCGAGCAAACAATCGTTCCTCGACGAGGTCCTTGGTGCAGCGTGGAACCAATGTGCGTGCGGCTTGTTCGGCGCTCGGCAACTCCTCGCCCAGCCAGGTCATGGCGCGATAGAGATGATGCAGCTGCAAATCGGCGATGCCGTCGAGACGGTAATCGTCGCGCCAATACTCGCAGGCGCGATCGGACCCCGACACCATGAGACGATGCAGCACGGTCACAAACACCGCGCGCTCGACCGAAAACTCGAACCGGCGCCCAACCAGCAGCTCCTCCACCACCGTCTGGCAACCGCTGTCACGCCATAGCCGTTCAAACAAAAGCGGCGCGCCGATGCGCCGACACGTCACGTCCGGTACGCTGCCGTCCTCGATCAGCGAAACGATCATCGAGCGCTGCGACAGCCGGGCGGCCGAGCGAGCGAGCCGATCGAGATCGCCGCGTGCATCGACCATCTCCTTGCGCCCGAGATTGCGGATGATGCGCTGCTTGGTCTTGCCGTTCTCGCGAACGGTCTCGACCAAATACAGGTAGCTGTAGTCGCCGATTCGTTTCTCGCGGACGAACATGGAATTAGCATCCGCACATAAGCAAGACAGTCAACTGAAAACCACTTCAACCAAAATAATTTAGCATCACGCCAAAAAATAAAAATCCGCCGCCTCAAAATAAATCAGCCAAAATCAATTGCTTGCGTGCGTGCGCCTGCCGAAACAGAGGCGAAAGTGTTGAAGTTGGGCCAGGCTTGTGATCGATGGGCCGGGGCCGGCGTTGCCACTTTTTTGATTGTCCCCCTCCGGGGACTCAAACCCTCGCCTTCAGGCGAAGGGAAGGGTAGATGAAGTCGCATTATGCGACGATATCGGCTCGGCAGCCACGCGAAGTACGATCTTAAGGTTCACTTGGTGTGGTGCCCAAAGTACCGCAAACGGGTGTTGACGGGGGCGGTGGCGACGCGGGTCCGCGACCTTTTGCGGCAGATCGCTGTGGAGAATGAGTTGCACATCATCTCTGGTAAGGTGGCAACCGATCATGTGCACATGTTCATCAGCTATCGAGCCCATCAGAACATCAGCCAGATCGTGCAATGGCTCAAGGGAACGAGTTCTCGGCTCCTGTTCCAGGAATTCCCCCATCTCAAGAAGCAATACTGGGGCCGGCATTTATGGGCGAGGGGGTATTTCGCCGTCACATCCGGTACAATCACCGACGAAATGATCAACGAGTACATCAATGAGCAGGAAGGTGAGCCGGTTGAGGATGACAGTCGATTTCAAATCGACCCCACTTGAACCCCTCGCCTTATAGGCGAGGGTTG
>JBGQLL010000375.1:0-2843 GCA_041500065.1 Pseudolabrys sp. | reverse complement strand
CGGCTGCGCGACGGCGAAATGGGCGCCTATGTCGCCATTCCGGATAAAACGCCGGCCGGCGCGATCATCGCGATCATGGAAATATGGGGCGTCAACGACACCATGCGCCACCATGCGCATGAATTCGCCGAGGCCGGTTTCGTTTGTCTGGTGCCGGATCTCTTCTGGCGGCAGGAACCGGGTGTCGAACTTTCCGACAAAAACCCGGAACACGTGAAAAAGGCCTTCGACCTCTACTACGACTTTGACTACGACCTCGCGGTCCGGGATATGGAGGACACGCGCGCCTATCTGAAACAACTGCCGGAGTGCAACGGCAAGGTCGGCGCCGTTGGCTACTGTCTGGGCGGCAAGCTTTGCTACCTGATGTGCTGTCGCACCGACATCGACTGCGCGGTGGCCTATTACGGCACCTATATCGAGCACCGCATCCGCGAGGCGCCGAACCTGCACCGCCCGTTCGTTCTGCACATGGCCATGAAGGACCGCTGGGTGCAGGCGGAGGTCAACGACCTTCTCGAGCGGCGCCTGTCACCCAATCCACTCGTGACGATTCACAAATATCCCGGCGCCGACCATGCCTTTGCCCGCTTTGGCGGAAAAACCTACAGCAAGCCGGAGGCAGATCGCGCGCTGAAGTTGACGCTCGAATTTTTCAATCAGCACCTGGCCTGATCGGAACCTGGGAGGACTTGATGCAACGGATCGGCATTCTTTCGGCAGCGGCGGTCGCTGCCGCCCTCGCCTTCACCAATCAGGCGCGATGCGAAGAGCATTTGCTGGTTAATGTTTTTCCTGGCCCGCAGCATCTGGCGCTTTACGTCGCAAAAGACAAAGGGCTGTTCGAAAAGCGCGGGCTATCCGTAGACGTTCAGTTCACGCCGACCTCAAAGGCGCAGCGTGATGCGCTGGCGGACGGCGGCGTGCAGATCGCGCAAGCCGCGGTGGACAATGCCGTCGCCATGGTCGAGGGCGCAAAAAAGGACGTAGTCATCGTGTCTGGCGGCAGCAACGGCATGCTCAGCCTGTTCGTCCGGCCGGAAATAAAGACCTACGACGACATCCGCGGAAAGGCTGTCGTCGTCGATGCGCCCGACACCGCCTACGCGCTTGTGCTCTACAAGATGCTGGCTCTGAAAGGCATCAAGCGGAGCGACTACGATATTTTTCAGGGCGGCGACTGCATGCGCCGCCTCAACGGCATCCGGAATGATCCAAAGAATGCCGCCGTGCTGCTGAATTTTCCGTGCACAGTTCTGGCGGAACGCGAGGGCTATCCCAATTGGGGCTCCGCAGCCGAGGCCCTCGGCGCCTACCAGGCCGATGGCGCATTCGTGATGCGTGAATGGGCGCAGAAGAACCGCGAAACGCTGGTCAATTATTTGCAGGCAATCGTCGAGGCCCTGCGCTGGGCCTCTCGTCCGGAAAACAGAGCGGAAACTGCGGCGATCGTCGCGAAGTATCTCAAGGTGGCGCCGGACGTCGCCGAAAAAAGCGTCGAGGGCGCGCTCGGTCCGCACGGTGGGCTCGACAAGGACGCGCGTCTCAATGCCGAGGGTTTCCGCAACCTGCTTCAACTGCGCGCGGAAATGATCGGCGGGCTCTCGGATATGCGGCCGGAGAAGTACCTCGACCTTTCCTATTACGAGCGTGCCGTAGCGGGACTGCCCTCGCCTTGATCGACTGCGTGCCCCGCCCGCACGGGGCCGCGGCCGAATTCTATCGAGCGCTGAGCGTGCCGCTCACGCGCCGCGCGGATTTACGACAACATACCCGCTGATCGAAATGACGTGTTCGCGGGTCAGGCCGCCACCGGAATTGCCGTCGTGCACGAGCCAGTTGCTGCCTTCGACATGGCTCACCAGCACCATCACGTGATGATTGCGCACTGCCGCCATTCCCGGCGCGGGCGAGGTGCGCGGGAATTTCCGCATCCAGTTCGACGCGAGATTGAGGTCGGCGCGGATATGGCCGAACAAATAAAGCGATGCCTCGCAGCCGCAATAGGCATGCGGGCAGCCTGCCGGCCTGCGGCTCACAACGGTGCCATTGGCGTCGGTCGTAACAGCGGCCACACGAGCCTGCACCCCGCGAGCCTGCACGCCGCCGCGATCCGAACAGCCACGCTCATCGCAGACAATCGTGTTCTGCTGGCGATGGTAGGCGTGCCTGGGCTTCGCATCGGCAGTTGCTGCCGCAACAACAGAAAGAAGCGCCGCGATAAGTATCGTTACGTGTTTCACACTCATCCTCCATCCATCTCAAGCGGCACCGCCGAGCGACCGGTTGTTCCGCTTTTTGTCCATTCGAGGAATGAGGGCGCATGTACCCGCAACCCATTGGCGTTGCGAGTTAAACCGTCGGGTAAGCTGACTGAGTAAGGTTAAACCTTAAGATGAGAGTGCCCGATTGGATGATTTGCGTCTCAAACGCGGCACTTCTCAGTTGCTCCCCGAACAATCCCGGCTTTCACGTGGGCCCAAGCCCAACCCCGCTGGCGGCGCGGATTGATCGCGCCGGCCTTCACGAAGGTATGAACTAAATGATGATTGACAAATATTAATATTTATCACAAGTTAGCCGTCAGACTTGGATTGGAGGCCCCGCATGTCTCGCCTGACGATTTTCTCCAGATATTACAATCTGTTGGCTCTATTGCCGGCTGTGGCCTTGGCAGCCTGCGAGCCGACGACCGCCCAGCAACCGGCACCCGCCCGGCCGGTCCTTGCGACCACGGTCCATTATGAAGCCCAGGTCGCCGACCGCAGCTTCGTAGGCACCGTCCGGCCGAGGATCGAGAGTGACCTCGGTTTCCGTGTGGCTGGCAAGGTCGCAAAGCGCCT
>JBGQLL010000374.1:0-2843 GCA_041500065.1 Pseudolabrys sp. | reverse complement strand
GGTACTCCACAAACTCCACCATCAGTGGCTCCTGAACGTTGCGCATCCCTGTTATTGTTTTGTTTGTCAGTTTTTCAGCAGTATGCATGGTATTTCCGTGCGCTTTAGGTGCTTGCAGACAGCTTCTGCCTGATCTTTTTCCAGCCCGGCGAAGCGCGCGCGAAAGAGAACTTTGTCGCCCTTCTCGACCCTTTCCGTGAAGGAATCGACCTTGCTGAGGAGATTCTTGGCCTTGCTTTGCGCCGTTTCCAAACGCTGCTTGGCTTCCTTCTCGTCGGGCAGTGCGCCGACCTGAATAATCCAGCCGCTACGCGGCTTAGCAGCGGATTCGGTAGTCGCCGCCGGCAGCGGAACGTTGGCTCCAGCAGACGCAACTTTTTCCGGTGCCGCAAAAGGCTTTGCGGTCGGCGGTGAAGCAGGCAGAGGTGGAGCAGGCGATGGCGAAGGGGCAGAGGGCACGGCAGCGGTCGCCGGCGGATCGCTTCTGACCGTGTTGATGGTCGTGATGTTTGTCGCGGTGGCGATCGCCGGCGCCGGCGTGAGTTGTCGACTATCTGACGGCAGCGGCGACAGTGAGGCCGTGTACATGGTGCCGGGATGCACAGCGACAGTTTTCACCGCGTTCGGCTTGATCGGCTCCGTAGAACCAGGCGCTGGCGCATCCGTCGCGGGTGGTGCAGCTGATGCAACACGGACGGGCGCCGAACCGGTTCGGTCGTCGTCTTTTCTGTCCTTACCGTCCTTCCGCGCGACCGCGGTGTCCCATCCCTCAATGACGGGCGGAGCGGTCCGCTTGACGGCGGCGATATTGATGTTGTTGTCGATCAGGCTCCGTACGCGAGCGTCGCGCGCCTCGGCAGTGCGGCCGCCAAACACGACAGCCACGATATGATGGTTGGCACGTCGGATTGAGGTTACGATGTTAAATCCGGAATCGTGGATGTAGCCGGTCTTGATGCCATCGACGCCGTCAATGACTCCAAGCAGATGATTATGATTACGGATTGACTTGCCTCGGAAATCGAAAGTCCGAGTCGCGAAATACTGATAATAATTTGGAAATCGATCCTGAATGGCGCGGCCGAGAATGGCCTGATCGCGCGCAGTCGTGATTTGTTGGTCGTCCGGTAGACCCGAAGCGTTGCGGTAGACAGTCTGCGTCATACCGAGCGCCTTCGCTTTTGCTGTCATCAGCCTGGCAAAGCTCTCTTCATCGCCACCGAGTGCTTCCGCCACAATGACCGCGACGTCGTTAGCCGACTTTGTAACGATGGCGCGGATCGCCGTTTCGACACGAATCGTCTCTCCCGGCTTGAGTCCAAGCTTTGAGGGTGCCTGTACAGCCGCGTGAGCCGACACTGGTAGGTCGGTGGTGAGCTTGATCTTGCTCTGCTCCAATCGCTCGAACAGCAAGTACAGGGTCATTATTTTGGTAAGCGACGCTGGGTGGCGCGGGCTGTCGGCGTTGGTCGCCTGCATCACGGCGCCTGAATTCGCGTCCACAACAATAGAAGCATAGGAGGGCTGATAACTTTCGGCCGAGTCGGACCGCGGCCGGTGCCCTCGGCGGGCGTCCGCATTGCCGGGGAATGCCGCGATAGCGACGAAGGCTGTTAGGCCCAGGGCGCTCCAGCGCAAGCCGCAACGGCCAAAAGCTCCCCCACGCAGCATTCGCTCGCCAACCCCGTGTTTATTTACACCGACTGTCCACTAGGCCGTCATCGTGGCCATTTTGTAGCGTCTCGGCAGTGCGAGAATTTACGACCGTAGGAGACTGCGGTTTACAAATTATTAAGGCAATCCCCTGGTTTTTAACAGTTTTTTGCACTGCAATATTTTGCTTGACTTTATTGTGCAGTGCAGTATAAGCGGTTTTATTCCCGGCGAGGGCCGGGTTGAAAATTCAGCATATTGGCGCCGCATTGCGGGCCGGGAAGGGATGTCATGGTCAAGAATTTCGAGGACCTCCAGCAGGTCAGCAAAGACAACGTCGATCTCACGTTGAAAGCCATGGGCGCGCTATCGAAAGGCACCCAGGCGATCGCGGTTGAGGTTGCAGACTATTCGAAGAAGGCTTTCGAGGAAGGCACCGCGGCGCTCGAGAAGATGTTCGGCGTCAAGTCGCTCGACAAGGCGATCGAGGTGCAGACCGAATACGCCAAGACCGCTTATGAGGGTTTTGTGGCGAAGGCCTCCAAGATTGGCGAGCTCTATGCCGATCTGGCCAAGGAGACCTACAAGCCGTTCGAAACCCTGATGGCGAAGACGAAGTAAGTCGCATCGCGCTGGTTGTTGCGTCGCGTACGTTGCGTAGGCGTCTTGAAATGCAAAGCCCGGCTCGATTGAGCCGGGCTTTTTATTTAGGGATGCCACCCGATCGCTACTGAGCGACGCGCAGCTTGGTCAGGTTGGTGCCTATCTCGTTGAACGTCGCAGTCATCTGGCCCGCAGACGTCAACAGATAGAACTTGTCCGGGCTGCTCGCGCAATTTTGCAGCAAGGTCGACGTTGGGTCGCCGCCCGTGTTGACCTGAATCGTGTACAACACAATGTTTCCAGCCTTGATGTTGTCGCACGTGATCGCCTCGCGAGCGTCGATCGAGTTCTGATCAGTGTACCAGCGATCCTGCGTGTTCAAGCCGTCGGTCAGCAGAATGATGACCTCGGTGTATTGGTACAACGGATCCTTCGCCGGCGGCGTTGGGAAGGGCCCCCCGCCAACCAGTGACATCCAGCCGAGCTGCAACCCGATTGCCTGGTTGGTATTGCCGGCCGGTGACATCGCGTTCACTAGCGAGTTCATGCCCGCCCAGTCATAGCTCAGAGCCTTCACCGCCTGCGGG
>JBGQLL010000373.1:0-2855 GCA_041500065.1 Pseudolabrys sp. | reverse complement strand
GGTCGAATTGAACCTCGCCGGTCAACTCGGCCTTCAGCCGCCGCTCCAGACCGGGCATGACTACCGCCACGTTTCTTATCCTTTTTGGGCTGCGCTAAGCCTATGCATAAGGTCTAGTTTGCATTTGCGGAAAACCGCTTGACCGCAATGTTACATTCATAGTTCAACGCCACAAGCGTAGCTCCCTGGCCGGGAACGCGCTCGTGGTGAGGCCACGAAATCCCCTAAAAGCTGCCGTTCAGGAGCGGACTTCCTATGGCTAAGAATTCTTCGCGTACGGTCGGGCGTCATTTTCTTCATATCCCGGGCCCCTCGCCGCTTCCGGACCGCATTTTGCGCGCGATGGACACGCCCATCATCGACCATCGTGGACCGGAATTCGCGCGGCTTGCCAAGAAGTGCCTGGACGGCATCAAGACCATTTTCAAGACCACCAACCCGGTCATCATCTACACCGCGACCGGAACCGGCGCCTGGGAAGCCGCGCTCGTCAATACGTTGTCGCCCGGCGACAAAGTCCTGATGGTGGAAACCGGCCAGTTCGCCTTGCTGTGGAAGAAGATGGCCGAGAAGATCGGTCTCGTTCCCGAATTCATTGCCACCGATTGGCGCATCGGCGCAGATCCGGCCGCGATCGAAGCGCGCCTGCGCGAAGACAAGAAGAAAGAAATCAAGGCGGTCTGTTTCCTGCACAACGAAACGTCGACCGGCTGCCTGTCGCCGGTGGCGGAAATTCGCAAAGCGATCGACAAGGCCGGACATCCGGCACTGTTGATGGTGGACACCATTTCCTCGCTGGCGTCGGCCGACTATCGGCACGACGAATGGGGCGTTGATGTATCAGTCGGCGGCGCACAGAAAGGTCTGATGCTGCCACCGGGCATGTCGTTCAACGCGGTGAGCGACAAGGCGCTGGCTGCCAACAAGACCTCCAAGCTCACGAAATCGTTCTGGGCCTGGGACGAAATGCTGGCGATGAACAAGATCGGTTTCTTTCCCTACACGCCGGCGACGCAGATGCTGCACGGGCTCGCGACCGGCATCGAGATGTTGCACGAAGAAGGCCTCGACAATGTCTTCGCGCGACACGATCGCCTTGCCGAAGCCACGCGTCGTGCAATCAAGGCATGGAACCTCGACATCATCTGTCGCGACCCGAAATATTATTCGCCGACCATCACCGCAGTGTTGTTGCCGGAGGGCCACGACGCCGACGCGTTCCGTGCGCTGGCGCTCGAGCAGTTCAACATTTCCTACGGCGCGAGCTTCGGCCGTTTTGCCGGCAAGATGTTCCGTATCGGTCATCTCGGCGACATCAACGACGCGATGCTGCTCGGTGGGCTGGCCGCAACGGAAATGGCACTCGCGCTCGCCAATGTTCCGCACAAAAAGGGCGGCGTGCAGGCGGCGATGGACTATCTCATCTCGCAGCACGGCAGTGCAGCCAAACAGGCGGCGGAGTAAGATTCCCGCCTGTTAAAATGTCATTGCCGGGCTTGACCCGGCAATCCATGAGGCCGCGCATCAAATTCAGACTTACGTAAGGCTCTCGCTCGCTGCGGCTCATCATGGATGCGCGGGTCAAGCCCGCGCATGACGACCGAGAGATACTTCACGGTTCTCGTTAAAAACACGCGCCACGAATTCCGAAATCGCCTTGAGCGTCGCGTCCGGCGCGTCGCGCTGTGGCGAATGACGTGCGCCCGGCAGTAACGTCACCTCGACCGGGCAGTAGCATTCCTGCTGCGCGATTTCGATTTGCTGTGCTGTTCCATACTGGTCGTCCTCGCCCTGCACGATCAGCACCGGCACGCGGACATAGGCGAGAAATTCGGTGATATCCCATTTGCGGAATTCCGGATCGAGCCAGGCATCGTTCCAACCCTTGAACGTGTTGTCGACGTCAGCATGCCAGCGCGACAACCGCGCGCGCAGATCGCCCGTTTCGTAGGCGTTTTTCGCCTCCACGATCGAGGCGATGCCGGAATCCTCGGTGAAGAAATGCGGCGCGATCAACACGAGGCCGCCGATGCGGTGATCCTGGTGGCTGCCGGCATAGATCGCGGCAATCGACGCGCCATCGCTGTGTCCAACCAGCAATCCGCGTTCGAAACCGATCGTATCGAGCAATCGCGGCAGCGTCTCTTGCGCCTCGTCATGCATATATGACAGCGGTCGTGGCAATTTCACCGGCGATGATTTGCCGTAGCCGGCGCGCGAGTAGACAAACACGCCGGCGCCGGTAGCGGCCGAAAGTCTGTCAGGAAAATCGCCCCACAGGTCGACGCAGCCGAGGCCTTCGTGCAGCAGCACGAGTGTCGGCGCCTTGTCGGGCAGAGGGCCAACAAAGCGGTATTCCAACCGCTGCGCACCGATATCAAGAAAGCCGGTGTCTTTTAAAGTCACCATCACATAGTCCTCGCCGTCATCGTCCGCGAGGGCGGACGATCCAGTGATCCCGGCCTTTGGGCTCAACGTTTGACTTTGTAATTGCTGGATGCCCCGCCTTCGCGGCACATGACAGTCTTTATTTGCCCTCCGCCCGAAGCTTGAACCGCTGGATCTTTCCGGTGGCCGTTTTCGGCAGGTCTTTGCGGAATTCGATCCAGCGCGGATATTTGTAGGGCGCGAGCTTCTGCTTGACGTGTTCCTGCAACGCAAGAACCAGCGTGCCGTTGGCTTTTTCCGGCGCTTTGAGGACGACGAATGCCTTCGGCTTGATGAGCTTTTGCTCGTCGTTCCATCCGACCACCGCCGCCTCCAGCACGTCGGGATGCGATGACAGCGCGGCCTCGACCTCGAACGGCGAAACATACATGCCTGATACCTTGAGCATGTCGTCCTGCCGTCCGCAG
>JBGQLL010000372.1:0-2878 GCA_041500065.1 Pseudolabrys sp. | reverse complement strand
TGGAGAGGCGCAGCGCGGTAGCCGCACCGGACACGGCGGAAAATACTCCGACAGTCGCCCCCGAATGCCAACCTTGTCCGATATGTTGCGGCCCCATGCATTTGCCGACGCGCGGCCCGATCTCGTAACCGGCAACGGCCGATCGCAAGAAATCGCGGCCGCTCAGGCCGGGGCGAATCTCCGTGACCGCAATCAGCGGCGGAAGAGTGACCGCGCCAACGTGCAGCACACCCTGACGATGAACGTCGTCGAGCTCGAAGCTTTGAATGAGGGTGCCATTGACCAACGCGGCATGCGGCGCGGACAGGCGTTCCGGCGTTCCCCACACGTTGCAGGCTTTTGTGGCGTCGAGCCCGGCAAGGGTTGCCCGCAGGATCCGGCTCCATTCGAGCGCGCTTCCGTAAAGCGCACACCCCAGCGAATCCAGGATCAATAATTTGATGCGCCCGATGACGTCGTCGGGAATGGCTTCGTAGCTAATCTGTGAAATAAATTGGGCGATCGCGCGGGTATGCGGATTGTTGCCTGAGCCTGACATGAAAAATGTCCACCCGACCCGATCGGGTCACGAATATTTCTTTTCGAGCGCGTCGTAGTGCGGTTTTCCGACGAGCCGCTGACGTTCCCCGAAGCTGGCGAGTTCAGCTGCAACTTCGTCCAGCGACCCGTGCGCTTTGAGGTGCTTCAGCACCTTCTGCATGCCGGCAACCGACGCCTGCAGTGCTGCATTGGCGTAGAGGATCATGGAGTATCCCATGCTCTTGAGCTCATCGAGAGCGATCATGGGCGTTAGGCCGCCGGCAACAATGTTGATGAATTGCGGCGTCTTCAGGCGCCTGGGAATCTCAACAATCTGCTCCTTGGTCCGTGGCGCCTCAACAAATGTCATATCGGCGCCAGCTTCGATATACGCGGCCGCGCGTTCCATCGCGTCTTCGAAGCCATGGGTAGCGATGGCATCAGTGCGCGCAACAATGACGAGATTCGGATCGATTCGAGTGTCGACGGCGGCACGAATTTTCTGAATCATGTCGGTAGAGGCTATAACGCCCTTTCCGGAGAAATGTCCGCACCGCTTTGGAAACTCCTGATCCTCGAGCTGGATGGCATTAGCCCCACTGCGTTCGAGCATGCGGATGGTGCGTGCGACATTGAGCGGGTTGCCGAAACCGGTGTCTGCATCAACGATCAAGGGCAGAGTGACAATATCGCGGATCGCGCTGACGTGGTTGGTCAGTTCCGTCATTGAGATCAGCCCGATATCCGGCACCCCCAGAAATGAATTGGTGACGCCGGCGCCGGTAACATAAATCGCCATGAAACCGAGATCTTCGATAATGCGTGCGGTGAGGGCGTTCGACGCCCCGGGTAGCAGCACGGCTTCTCGCTTGCTCAATAGTTCGCGAAGTCGTTGATTGCAGCTTTTACTCATCTACGTTTCTTTCATTATCGCTACAATCCGACGCCGCCTTTGTACGCCAAGTCTCTCGTTTTGGGTGTCCGCTCTAATTTACCTGTTTCCGATTGCCAACATCTGCCGCGCCTCGGCCGGCGTGGCAACGTGATCACCCAGGATCTCGATGATCTTCGCTGCCTTCTCCACCAGCGCCGCGTTGCTCGGCGTGAGCTTGCCCTTCTCCAAATAGAGATTGTCTTCTAGTCCGACCCGCACGTGGCCGCCAAGCAGCACGGTCTGCGCCGCAATAGGGAATTGGTGCAGCGAAATGCCGAATGCGAACCAGACGCAGTCTGACGGCAGCAGATTACGCATGTAAGTGACCGCCTCCGAGGTGGCAGGTTGCCCCCAAGAAACCCCGAGGCAGATCTGGAACAAGCCGGGCGGCTTGATGTGTCCCGTCTCGATTAACCGCTTGGCGAGCAGGAGGTGGCCGGCCTCAAACACTTCGAGCTCAGGCGTAACGCCGGCATCACGGACTGCCACCGCCATTGCCTCGAGGTGGGTAGGCGTGTTGACGAAGACTTGGTTGCCCATGTTCATGCTGCCCATGTCGAGGCTGCAGATTTCAGGCCGGAGCTCAACCACATGGCGCACGCGCTCGGCCGGTAGCGCCAGTGTGCTCCCGGGGCCGGGCTTGAGCGGATCGTCGACGCCAGGAAGAAATCGCGCGCCGGGCCCGGTGGTGAGATTGATAAGCACATCGGTGCCGTTCGCGCGGATGCGTTCCACCACCTCGCGATAGAGCGCGGGGTCCATGCTCGGCCGCGTTGTCGCTGGATCGCGAACGTGGATGTGTACGATGGCGGCGCCTGCCTTGGCGGCGTCGATCGCCGACGCGGCGATAGCAACCGGCGTCACTGGAACGGCGGGATTGCGAGCGGGCGTGTCTGCCGATCCGGTCACAGCACAAGAGATCATCACTTTACGTTGCATCATCCGCCTCTCTGGTCGCATCAGCGATTTGATGATCGGTGGCACTTGGTGTGCCAGCGGCCAGACTAAGTGATTGAAAACAATGGCGCGCCCTAGGGGATTCGAACCCCTGTTACCGCCGTGAAAGAGATGGTAACGCGTATATAGAGGTTCACCACTGTTTTCGAGACACCAATAAAACCAAGTGTATCAGTCATATCTGTGTATGCCTGTTAATGGCGGTTTTCCCACGCATATTGGACCCATATTGGACCCGACTCCCGTAAGGCGGTAACATGCTTCGAGTCCGACATTGGGAGAAGCCGATATTCCGCGCAAGGTCCGTGATTCCAACCTCGAAACGAGAACGGCCCGCCATCGGCTTGCCGTGGCCCATAAGCCTTATTTCCGGCTCATCGAACCCGGACTCCACCTTGGCTATCGAAAGCTATCCAGCGGCCCCGGAACGTGGGTAGTGCGGCGCTACGCTGGCACCGGGAAATATAC
>JBGQLL010000371.1:0-2885 GCA_041500065.1 Pseudolabrys sp. | reverse complement strand
TCGACTGCCTTGAATTCGATCCAAAACTACGGGCGCTCGATCCTCTCGATGAAATTGCTTTCCTGCACCTGGAATGCGAGCGTCTCGGCGGTCTGTGGGCTGCCGAGCGGATCAGGCGGGATCTGGCGCGCGCCTTGGATGACGATCCATGCAATGGGCTCTTTCTGTTTTATCGCAGTCATCGGGCGATGCTGCGCGCGCGTTTGTCGATCGCGCACCTGTTCGATGCGAATCCTCGCACGCCGGAGAAATGGCCCCGGCTTGCCCGCCTCTATCTCAACCTAGCCACAGCCGACGCCGCGCGCCTCGAACGTATTCTCGGTAGCCGGCGGAAGGCTCGGCAAAGCCGCTGCGATTCTCAAACCGCTTTCAGAATACCAGGAGATCGGCGAGCGCCTTGTCTTCATGGAGTCGACTTATGGCCGCCGCCAGCAGCGGTGCGGCCGGTACAATGTCGAGCTTGTCGCGCACTGGACCATTCGGCAGGCGGAATGCCGGCACGGCGTCGGTGGCGATAATGCGATCGATGGCCGGATCAGCAAGTGCCGTTTCTGCCCCCGGCATGAACAATCCATGGGCAACGCATGCCAAGACACGACGGGCGCCACGGGTGCGGGCAGCCCGCGCCGCCCGCACCAGCGTGCCACCCGTGCTGATGAGATCGTCGACGATGATGCAGGTGGCGCCGGCGACGTCGCCTACGAACAAGTCGCCCGAAACAACCCCGGCACTGCGGTGCTTTTCGGCAAAAGCCTTGCCGATCGGACGGCCCATCACCGTTTCCAATGCTTCCCGCAGCAGGTCCGCACGCTTTCCACCTCCAAGATCCGGAGAAATCACGCAAAGAGGCTCGTCTCCTACGCTTGCCTTGATCTGCGCGATCAGCAACGGAGCCACTGTCAGCGCCACGGCGCGGCAGCGAAACGCATTCTCGAAGGCGGCCTCGTTGTGTACCTCGAGCGTGACCACGGCATCGCAGCCGATCGCCTCGAAAAGTGCCGCGACATAGCGCGTCGTCACCGGATCGTTAGCCTTGGTACGGCGATCCTTTCGCGCATAACAAAGGTACGGCGCGACGGCGGTCACGCGCTTGGCGCCGGCGTCTTTCAGTGCTCCGATGAAAAACAGCAGTCGGCAGAGCTTGTCATTGGCGCTTTGGTCGGGGCCCCCATGAAGGCTATGGATCACATAGACGTCGGCGCCGGCAACGGGATCGAGTGGTCTCGCCTTGTGCTCGCCGTCTTCAAAATCCCGCTCTTCATGCGCGCTGAGGGGATGGCCAAGCAGATTGCTGATGTCGCGCCCAAGATTGTCGGTTCCGTTCAGGGCGAATAACCGGAGATGGCGGCTTGCAATCGATCCGACAGCGGAAGGCGACCAAATCTGATTTTCCTTCACGGCGCGCCCCAATCCTCAATCAAAGGCGAAAGGGGCAGGATGTGGGGCTTGATACGCTCTATCGGTGAATTATCCTCGGCGGGGAACTCACGCTCCACCTCGACCGGTTCGCTTTCCAACAGCTTCGGCGCCAGTTCCACATAACAGCGCCGCTTATTCCGTTCCCGGGGCGGTTCACGATCTGAATTGGTGCCGCTTGACTGCCCCATAACGACATCCCTTCGCATTCACCTATAGACAAGAACTGGTATTTTAGAATGGGTTAGCACCTTCAATGTCTCGCTTCCCAAGACGATGGCCGCAACACCGCGTCGGCCGTGTGACGCCATCGCAATCAAGTCACACCCACTCTTCTCGGCTGTATTGATGATCGCATCGTGCGGGGAATCGCTCTCGAGCTGCACCGCATCGCATCGCATCGCACGCCGCGCGCCTTGGCCTTGAGTTGTGCGTCCGTCAGGATTTCCGCAGCCTGCGTTCGTGCCCGCCGTTCATACTCGGCGCGCGTATGCGCTAACTGGCTGGCATCAGCGGAAAACGTGTGGAATGGACTCACAACTGTTAGCACAGTCACCTTGGCGTCGGCATCCCTTGCAAAGTCCATGCTGTGTTCGACTGCTACCGTCGACAAAGGCGATCCATCCGTGGGAATGAGAATATGATGATACATAGCTCTCCCTCGCTCAGAGCCCTTAGTAAAGATTGGATGGAATGAGCGTTTGATTTGGGTCAATATCATCTCGGTTTTATCCGGGATTCAACTATACGCTTCTTCGGAAATTGCGGAATTAATCGCCTTCCCAATCCGAGACAGACACAGCCTCACCGCTCGTCTGGCGCGTGCGCTTAGAACACTCCTGATTGACCGAATAAGGCAAGTATGAGCCAACGTTACACAGATGATCAATGCATCTACGTCTCCGCACCAATGTCGGACGACCGCTTGAGCTTTGATCCTATCTAGGATTCTGATGTGGACGGGAGAGATGAGATGTCGACCAAAGACCCCATCAACTGGATGCTGTCCGATGCCATCGAAACGCTTGCCCGCGCCGAGCGTTTGCGCCAGCAGTTCTTGAATCTGCAGCCGTGGGCCGGCACGCGCGAGCCAAGCTGGGAGCCGCCTATCGACGTGCTGGAGACCGACCGTGAGGTGTTGATACTGATCGCTTTGCCAGGCGTCGATCCCAATGAGGTCGAAGCCATGATCGACAAGGGAACCCTTGTGGTCAGCGGGCACCGCGTGCTGCCTGCAGAACTCCGCAACGCCCGAATTCTCCGTCTCGAACTGCCACAGGGGCGGTTCGAGCGTCGCATTCCCCTGCCATCAGGCCGCTACACCATAACCCGCTTCGCCGCGAACGGTTGCGTAGGCTTGCGCCTCGCCAAGTCCAGTTGAGGAGACGATCCATGTCGTCGATCAATGAATCAACCACGTCGGGCCCCGCTCCTAACCCGTCCCCCGATCAATCGGTTGCGATTCCGGG
>JBGQLL010000370.1:0-2889 GCA_041500065.1 Pseudolabrys sp. | reverse complement strand
TGGTGGTGCGCGACGAAAAAGGCGCGCGCTACACGAAAAAGAACGGCGAGCCTTACTAGCGTGTGATCGGCAAGATCATGTGCAAATGAATAGGAGCCAGTGATGGCGAATTTCAATATTGATGTGGATGCCGACGGAATCGCGCTCATCACCTGGGACATGTCCGATCGTTCGATGAACGTCATCAACACGGGCGTGATCGAGGAATTCGGCGCCCTGGTTGATAAGGTCACCGCCGACGCAGCTATCAAAGGTGTGGTTATCACCTCCGGCAAGGAAGCCTTCTGCGGCGGCGCCGACCTTACGATGCTCGAGGGCATGGGTGCCGTCTTCGCCAATCTTGTCCGCACAAAAGGCGAGGAAGCGGCGGCCGCTTTTATATTCGAGGAAAGCCGCAAGCTGTCGCTGCTCTATCGGCGTCTTGAAACCTCCGGAAAGCCCTGGGTTTGCGCGCTCAACGGTACGGCCATGGGCGGTGGTTTCGAACTCGCGCTCGCCTGCCATTATCGCGTCGCCTCCGACAACCCGAAAACGCGGCTTGGTCTGCCCGAGATCAAGATCGGCCTTTTTCCGGGTGCTGGCGGCACTCAACGCGTTGCGCGCATGTTGCAACCCGCCGATGCGTTGCAATTCCTGCTCAAGGGCGACCAACTCAAAACCGATCGCGCCAAGGCGATGAAGCTGATTGATGCCGTGGTGCCGCAAGCGGATCTGATCAAGGCGGCAAAGGACTGGATCAAGGCCGGCGGCAAAGCCAAGGCACCGTGGGACACGGAAGGTTTCCGCCTGCCGGGCGGGCCGGTCTATTCCAAGGCGGGAATGATGACTTTCCCGGCGGCCAACGCGATTTACCGGCGCGAGACCTACGACAACTATCCCGCCGCGCGCGCGATCCTCCAGGTCGTCTACGAAGGCCTGCAGGTGCAGTTTGATACGGCGCTGCGCATCGAGTCGCGCTGGTTCGCCAAAATCCTGCGCTCGCCGGTAGCGGCCGCGATGATCCGCTCGCTGTTCGTGTCGATGCAGGACCTCAACAAAGGCGCGCGCCGCCCGGCCAACGAGCCGCCGACCAGCTTGAAAAAAATTGGAGTGGTCGGCGCCGGTTTCATGGGCGCCGGCATTGCGCAGGTGAGCGCGGCAGCAGGCCTGCAGGTCGTGCTGATCGACCGCGATCAGGAAACCGCGGACAAGGGCAAGGCCGGACTGCACAAGGCGCTCAGCGATCGCGTCATGAAAGGCCGCATGAAAGGCGCCGAGCGCGACGAACTGTTGGCGCGCATTTCGCCCAGCGCCGACTACGGCGCGTTGAAGGATTGCGATCTTGTCATCGAGGCGGTGTTCGAGGACCGCAAGGTGAAATTCGACGTCATGGCGAAGATCCAGGCGGTTATCGGCGACGATACGATCCTTGCCTCCAACACATCGACCCTGCCGATCAGCTCGCTCGCTTCCGAATTCAAGGACCCGTCGCGGTTCATCGGCATCCATTTCTTCTCGCCGGTCGATCGCATGATGCTGGTCGAAAACATTCTCGGCAAACAGACCGGTAACAAGGCGCTCGCGGCGGCGCTCGACTACGTTCGTGCTATTCGCAAGACGCCGATCGTGGTCAACGACTCACGCGGCTTCTACACCTCGCGCGTGGTCGGCACTTATATCCGCGAAGGCCATCTGATGCTGACCGAGGGGGTGCCCGCAGCGATGATCGAGAATGTCGGCCGCATGGCCGGCATGCCGGTCGGTCCGCTTTCCCTCAACGACGAGGTGGCGGTCGATCTGGCCTGGAAAATTCTCAAGGCCACCGAGGCCGATCTCGGCGCCAAGGCGATCGACCCGCGGCAAAAGAAACTGCTCGAGGAGATGGTGGAGAAGCGCGGCCGCTTCGGCCGCAAGAATGGCAAGGGGTTCTACGATTATCCGGCCAATGGGCCGAAGAAGCTGTGGCCCGGCCTCGTGGAGCTCCAGCCGAAGAAGCTGCTCGATCCGGAAAAGATCGACATCGAGGAATTGAAGCTCCGGCTTCTCGGCATCCAGGCGCTGGAAACCTCGCGCTGCTTCGAGGAGAAAGTGCTCACCGATGTGCGCGAGGCCGATGTCGGTTCGATCCTCGGTTTCGGCTTCGCGCCGTTCTCCGGCGGAACGCTGTCCTGGATCGACATGATGGGCACCAAGCGCTTCGTCGATCTCTGCCGCAAGCTGGAGAAGAAATACGGCGGCCGGTTTGCGCCCAACAAGCTGCTGATCGACTTGGCGGCGCATAACGAGGGCTTTTATCAGCGCTTCGCACCGGCCAAGAAAAAAGAAGCGGCGTAGCCAACACCGGCAATTCCCGCTCACCCCCGCAAAGGCGGGGGTCCAGCGCTGGATTCCCGCTTGCGCGGGAATGAGCGGGAAGTAGGGTGCCGCATCGTGGCCGATAAACCCCGCTCACTTTTCCGCTGGCGCGAGATTCCCGGAAGCGTCTGGGCGCTCGGGCTGGTCTCGCTGTTCATGGACCTCTCCTCCGAGATGATCCATGCATTGCTGCCGCTCTATCTGGTCACTGTGCTCGGCACTTCGACGCTGACGGTTGGCATCATCGAGGGTATCGCCGAAGCCACCGCCTCCATCACCAAGATTTTTTCCGGCGCGCTCAGCGACTATCTGGGCAAGCGCAAGTGGCTCGCCGCGTTCGGCTATGGCCTCGCCGCCTTCACCAAGCCGGTGTTCCCGATGGCGTCGAGCATCGCGTGGCTGACCGCGGCGCGCTTCGTCGACCGGATCGGCAAGGGCATCCGCGGCGCGCCGCGCGATGCGCTCATCGCCGATCTCACGCCGGCCGATTTGCGCGGCACCGCCTTCGGCCTGCGGCAGTCGCTCGACACCGTCGGTGCGGTGCTCGGCCCGCTC
>JBGQLL010000369.1:0-2897 GCA_041500065.1 Pseudolabrys sp. | reverse complement strand
GGTTTTCGCGACTGACACGCCGCTTGGCCCGATTGCGCCCACAATCAAGACCATCGAAAGCCTCGGCCTAACGGCCGCGGACCAGCGCAAGATTTTTGCCGGCAATGCCGAGAAGCTGCTGAACATGAAGTTCAGCTGATTTGGGATCAGCTTACTTCTTCCTTTTTCTTTCCACGTCGGCGGCAGTCGTCACGCCCGTGAAGCTTGGCGGGTCACTGGCCGGGAAGCTGTCGTCGGAACTTGTCGCGACCTCGTCCTCCTTCCGCTTGTCCCGTTCGCGCTCGGCCTCGATGTTTTCGCGCACCGGCTTTTCGCGATGATCGAACTGCGAGTGCTTTGAATCGGTCATTGCAGTCTCCTTCGGCGGCGGACAAAGTTCCACTCAAGTGAATTGATGCCGCGGTAGGAACTCCCAAAGGCGTGGAGTGTTCCGCTAGAGATCCTGCTTGATCCAGGTCGACTGCACGTCCTCGCACCAATTGCCGACGTTCCACTCGCCCCAGGCGCCGAGACCACCGAGCTCGCCAGAGCCGCAATAGACAGGCACGTGAACGACCGAAAGGCCGTCATGACCATGTGCGGTTTTCAGTGCGGCACGGAGGGAATCGGCGGTGTCACCACCAGATACAGCCATAACGCCCGATATTGCTGCCGCGAGCTTCTGGTAGTCGACTGCAACTCGGTCGTTGGTGCGGAATTCGGCCTTGTACTGCGCAAGCTGCAGGCCGGTGATCGCCGCCATCCGCCGATTGTCAAAAATGACGATCATGCCCCGCACGCCATGTTCGACGGCATCAATGAGGATTTGTGGGTTCATCATGAACGAACCATCGCCACAGAAGGCGATGCCGTAACGAGGCTTTTCGGCCAAAGCCGATGCGAGCAAGGCACTCGGCGCAAAGCCCATGTAGGAAGCGCCGGATTCGGTGAAGGTGTCGCCGGTGCGATCATCTTCCACGATTTGAAAGCCGTTTGCCTGCACATCCCCTGCGTCGAAGAACTTTGCGGCGCCAATCTGCTTCGCGAAATCGGCAACGATCTTGATCGCTGCCGGCTGCGGCAGGACTGGCTTTTGCCAAGCGTCGTCACGCAACGGCGGACATTCGAAGCGCTGACGCTTGTAAGCGATCCATTCCGATTTTTTCTCTGCGCATGTCTTCAGCCATGCGTTCTTATTTGCAACTGCGCGGGATTTTTCCAATTTCGCGATGAGGCGGTCGGCTACAGCTGAAATATCGCCGATCAATGCCAGCGTCCTGTTGTAATGCAGCGCGTCGGCCAAATCGCCGTTGATATTGATTACAGCCTTCGCATTCTTGTAGCCGATCCCCGAACAATCCGCCTGACACACCGCCCGCGAGCCGATGACGATCAGCAACTCGGCTTCTGCCATGGCGTAGTTGCCGCTGATCGAACCCTTCGAGCCGCCGACATGCATGTTCTGCGGGTGGGCATCCGGCAAGACGCCTGTTGAGCCAGGCGACAGCACTACCGCGGCACCCGCCGCTTCTGCCAATCTCCGCACCGCCGCATCATGGCCGCGCGTACCGCCACCAGCCTTGATCGCCACTTTCGTGGCCTTGGCGACCGCCGTCGCAGCCTGCTCGATGGCCGTATCGTCGGCGGGCGCCAGCTTCGACAGCTCCGGCCTCTCCGGCAATGCTGCAAGGTTGACAGTTAGCTTCGCGGGCTGAGTATTGAGCGGAAGGAGCAGATAGAACGGCCCGGCGCGGTAAGGATGGTTCACGCACAGGGCGCCGCGACGAAGTGCATCCCGTAACCCTTCGGGCGTATGCAACACATAGGACTGGCCCATGATCGCCGTCATCCGGCCGAACAGCCCCTGCTCCTCCTTCGGGACTTGCTGCATGTTGTAGCCTTCGCCGAAGGTCGTCTCATCGCCATAGATGTGATAGACGCCAACGCCATTCGAGGCAGCCGCCAGCGACCCGGCGAAGGCCTGCATGGCCCCCGGTCCAATCGAGGTCACGACCGCGGAAAGCTCGCCGTATTGCCAACGTAACGTCGTAGCGGCATGCGCCATCTCCACCTCATTGCGGCAATTGATTGTGCGGGTCGCTCCTTCCTCCTCGTAGATGCGCAGCACATTGCCGAGATCAGTCGATCCGTGGCCGAAGATCGCGAAGTATTTGCGCACGCCTTGCCTGAGCAGGCCCAGCACAAGCGCCTCCGACAGCGTACACTCAACGAGCTTCGGCAGACCTTTACCCAGCGCCGGTTCCAGACCACCGGCCTTGCTGATCGCGCGCGCACGCTCGTGCGTCTGCCGATCGGCATCGCTGTCGGCACGCGTAAGCATCAGTTGGTTTTCTCCGCAGCTGCCTTCAAGACGGGATTCCATCGCGCGATATCGGTTTTGAGCAGGTTCGCGAGATAAGCGGGACCACGTTCGGCCTTTGGCGGCACCGTTCCGCCCAGCTCCAGCAGGCGCTTGGCGACAGCCGGATCGTCGAGCGCCTTGTTAAGCGCGTCGCTGAGCTTATCGACAACGGCTCTTGGCGTGTCCTTCGGTGCGAAGATCGCGCTCCAGATGTTGATTTGAAATTCCTTGGCGCCGACTTCCTTAGCGGATGGTACGTCGGGGAGCGCGGGCGAGCGATCATTGCCGGAGACGACGTAAGCTTTCACCGTGCCACCGCGAACAGCGCCCTGGACACTGACAACCTGCTCGCAAAAGAAATCCACGTGGCCGCCGATAACGTCATTGAGTGCTGGGCCGGTGCCGCGATAGGCGACCAAGTTTGGTTTCAGGCCGAGCTCAGACGTAAACAGCAGGCAAGCCATGTGCGAGGACGAACCGACGCCCCCATGTGCCTGTTTCACGCTGTCGCCGTTCTTTTTCAGATAGGCCACGAATTCCTTGAAGTCATTGGCTG
>JBGQLL010000368.1:0-2920 GCA_041500065.1 Pseudolabrys sp. | reverse complement strand
GTGCAGTGCCATTGGGAGAGGTGGCGAAGGTGGCCCCGGCGCGCGGCCCGACATCGATCCGCACCGAAAACGGGCAGCTCGCCACCTACATCTACGTCGACATCCGCGACCGCGATCTCGGCAGCTACGTCGCCGACGCGCAGCGGGCGGTGCAGGCCAGCATTCAGTTTCCGCCCGGCTACTACGTCATGTGGAGCGGCCAGTACGAATATCTCGAACGCGCCGCGGCGCGCCTGAAGATCGTGGTGCCGGTCACGCTCACGATCATCTTTCTGCTGCTGTATCTCAACTTTCGCACCATCACTGACACGATGATCGTCATGCTCTCGCTGCCCTTCGCCCTGGTCGGCGGGATCTGGCTAATGTGGGGGCTCGGCTTCAATCTTTCGGTGGCCGTCATTGTCGGCTTCATCGCGCTCGCAGGCGTCGCCGCCGAAACCGGCGTGGTGATGCTGATCTACCTCAACCATGCTCTTGCCAACATCAAGGCCAGACGCGGGGCCGAAGGCCGCGAGCTGACCCGGCGCGATCTCTATGATGCCATCATGGAAGGCGCGGTCGAGCGGGTGCGCCCGAAAATGATGACGGTGGTCGCCATCATGGCGGGCCTGCTGCCGATCATGTGGAGCACCGGCACCGGTTCCGAAATCATGCAGCGGATCGCCGTGCCGATGATCGGCGGCATGATCTCATCGACCCTGCTGACGCTGATCGTGATACCGGCGATCTATGGATTGGTGAAGGAAAGACACTTGGGTTCCGATCGCAGCGCTGTCGAGCACGCTGCCGGCAAGGCCGATTCGCTGAGAGGGCCAGCCGAGATACCGGAAGACCGACTTTCGTCAATTTCACATTTTTTCGACCCTTGGCACCGTCGGTTGTAACCAAACCGGCCGGGCCAGCGAACTAACAGAGATAAGCAAGCATGACGACCGACGAAATCGAACTCAAGGCACTGATGCTTGCCAGCCTGGATGGCGACGCGGCTTCGCACCACGCGCTCCTCGGCCGATTGAGCCGTCGACTGCGCGCGTATTACAAGGGCAAGCTCGCGAGAGTTGGGATGAGCGTAACCGAGGCGGAAGATCTGGTTCAGGAAGCGGTACTGGCGATCCATCTTAAGCGACATACCTACGATCCAGCGGAGCCGCTGACGCCGTGGGTGCACGCGATCGCGCGCTACAAGCTGATCGATTTCCTACGCCGAAGCCGCGCGTCGATTTCCGATGTACCTATCGAGGAGGCCGATACGATCATGGCGCATGACGACAATGTCGACGCCGAAAGTACATACGACCTGAAACGGCTTATGGAGCGGCTGCCGAAAAACATGCGATGTTCCATCGAGGCTGTAAAATTAGACGGATTGAGCATCGCCGAAGCAGCAGACCGGTGTGGCATCTCTGAATCCGGAGTAAAAGTGAACATTCACCGTGGGCTCAAAACGCTGGCCGCTTTGATTGCCCGGGAGACCAGAACATGAAGACGGACGACCTGGTCGCCGCGCTCAGTGCGCATATCGAGCCGGTCAACCGCAAACTTGTCAATTGGACGGTTTACGTTGCCCTCGCGGCGGGGACAGTCGTGGCGCTCGGCATCGTGCTCGTTGGGTTGGGCGTCCGCTCGGACTTGATGACCGTTCGCGCCTTGATGTTTCTGCTTCTGAAGCTCGCATTTACGGTTGGGATCGTTGGCGTGGCATTGGCCTATCTGACACGGCTGGCGCGCCCCGGTGGGGAGCGAAAAGTCTCGTCTTTCCTGGTCGCCATGCCGTTCCTTGTCATCGTGGTGCTTGCTGCGATCAGCCTCGGTCTCGCGCCCAGCTCCCACTGGGACAAGATGATCGTGGGGGATCAATGGTTGGAATGCCTCGTCTCCATTCCGATTATCGCGATTGTGCCCTTCGCTGCCACCATCTGGGCAGTGCGAAGAGCTGCGCCTACGAACCTTGCGCGTACAGGTGCTTTCGCCGGTCTCATTGCGGGCGGCGTGAGCGCGATTGCTTATGCGCTTCATTGCACGGATGACTCCTTGCCGTTCGTTGCGGTCTGGTATGGCGGCACGATTGTGCTTTGCACCTTAGCGGGCGCAGCATTGGGGCCGCGGCTACTGCGTTGGTAAAAGAGACGCGTCAGCTGGCTTCACGTCGGCGTGAGCGTGTAACCGGCAGGCGATTTGCTCCGAACTCAATATTAGAAGCGCACATGACGCGCTTCCAACAATATGGAGCCGGACCATGTTAACGAAACGCCTTCTCACGATCTCGCTTTTGCTGCCGCTGATGGCGATATCAGCAACCGCCCACGCGGGCTCGACCATTACGGACAAGAGCTACTGGCCGAATGAGGCCAGGCAAAGCGCACAAACCAGAACTGTTGGTTCGCAAAACGATTTGAATTCTGCGCTCGCGTATGACCGGGCGGTGTCACGCTTGCAGCCTGCGACGAATGTGAACGACGGTGGGTCCTCCCCGCGTTATCAGGGCGGCCCAAAATCCCGATAATGTACGTCAGGAGGAAATGATGTGGGGACACAATGCGCGTGCTTGAAGTGCAAACGCGCATTGTGCCGATCAGAAGCGGAATGGGTTGCGGAGGCACGTTGATCGTCGCAACCGCAACCCTTTCCGCTCCAGAAGCAAGGGAGGATTGGAATGAGCAGGTACGGAATGATCGCGCTCGCGACCGTTGCACTCCTCTCTCCCGCGCTTGCCCAGAAAGGCGACGCATCCCGCGGTCAGCAGGATTTCCGGGCCTGTGCACCGTGCCACTCGCTTGAACCCGACCGAAACATGACGGGGCCAAATCTGGCCAACCTTTGGGGACGCAAGGCCGGCGGTCTATCGAGCTTCGACCGTTATTCCGATGCGCTCAAATCCTCGGGAATTATCTGGGATGACCGTTCACTCGACGGGTGGTTG
>JBGQLL010000367.1:0-2949 GCA_041500065.1 Pseudolabrys sp. | reverse complement strand
GGGCTTTCTTGGCATGTCGGAGAAGACGCTGCGGGATGTCTACGGGCATCATCATCCCGACTATCTGCAAGGGGCAGCGAAAGCGATTGGGACGAAGAAGCCCGTATCGTTGGTCAAATCGTTGGTCAAGCAACGTCAGCGCCGACCACCATCACGACAACATATTGAAAATGTTGGTGGGCCCGGGAGGACTCGAACCTCCAACCAGACCGTTATGAGCGGTCGGCTCTAACCAGTTGAGCTACGGGCCCTGTACGATCCTTCTATCAACGCGCACGGGCAATGCGCAACGTCGCCTACTCCTGTCCGAGCAATGATTGGGCTAGGCTGCACATCTCATTTCGCCGGAGCGCCATCGCCATGCACGTCTTCACCCTCGATCGCGAGCAGCAGTGGGACCCCAAACACCATGTCGAGAAGATCCTCGGCAAAGTTGCTGAGGGTGACTTCACGGTGGCTTGCTGGGAACCCGGCCAGGTCAGCCCCTATCACTGCCATCCGCTTGCTACCGAAATCTATTTCTGCTTCTCCGGCGGAGGCGCCATGCGGACGCCAACTGAAACAATCGCAGTGACGCCGGGCGCCTTCGTTGTGCACCCGCCCAGCGAGGTGCACGAATACGAGAATGGGCCGGTGCGCACGCTGCTATTCCGCGTACGCTACGGCAGCGATATGCGTGCACACCATTGCGACTGGCGCGGCAACAAGGATTGGAAGCAGTCGCCCGCCGACGCCGACTACTACCGGCGCCACCCGGTTGGCGCCTGACTACATCTTCAAGAGACGCTTGGCGTTGCCACTCAATATCTTGACCTTGTCCGAGTCGGAAATGGATACGCTTTCCATCCATTTGACTGCCGGCGGGTTCATCACGAACGGCCAATCAACGGCAAACAGAATGTGATCTACGCCCATCTCAAGCATGCAGCAGATCAAGGCGGGGTCAGAGAAAAACCCGCTCGTCGTGACGTAGAAATTCTTGCAGAAGATATCGCGGAAGCTCATCGCCTTCTGCCCCGGCCGCTTGAGTGACGAATCGATGCGCCAGACCAGGAATGGCAGCGTCTCGCCGAAATGGCCGAGAATGATCTTCAGATTTGGGTGCGCGTCGAACACGCCCGAGAGCACCAGCCGGACCGCCTGCGTTGCCGTCTCGACCGTGTAGCCCCAGGCCGGACGCACCACCAGGGGGAAGTCCTTGGCATAGTCCTGATAATAGATTTCCGTCACCTTTGGATGCGGCAGCGAGGGATGGAAATAAATCGGCACGTCGAGCTTTTCGGCGCGCTCATAGATCGGCCAGAATTTCTTGAGGTCGAGGAACTCACCATTCGACATCCCGTGCAGCATCGCTCCCTTGAATCCGAGTTTGGTCACCGTGCGCTCGAGCTCGTCGGCAGCCGCCTTGGGGTCCACGGTCGGGAGGGCGGCGAAAGCTGCGAAACGCTTGGGACTGGCCGCGCACACTTTGGCGAGGCGGTCATTCACCTGCCGGGTTAGATCGGCGGCGATGTCCGCTCCAAGCTTCTGGGTGGACGGTGCGCCATGCGAGAGCACCTGGATGTCGATCCCCGCTTCGTCCATCTCCTTGAGGCGCAGACTGCCCAGGTCATACAGCCGCTCATCCGTCTCATTGCCACGGCCGGCTTCGGGCCCGGTGAAATGCTTGGCCAATTCCGGGTCCCAGTAGTGCTCCTCGATGGCAATGACCGGACAATTCGGCTTTTTCATCATGACGCTACCCCGCAACTAAAAAATGGAGCCGCTTCGTAGCAACCGTCAGGCGGGCTGTCACGGCCCCTACCTGACCGCCCTGTGACCGCGCCAGTGATAAAAAAGACGCACACCTTTGGTTGCCGAACAACCGGTGTACAAGCGGGGCTTTGGCATTACCGCCGACTCAGTTATGCACAGGTGTCATGCTGCCGATTCTTCGGATTCTCCCTGTGGGCGGCGTACTTCTCGCCATTTTGATTCTGGTTCTGGCATTAAGCCCGCCGGACGGATCGCGCACGCCGCTGAGCTCGGCGATCGTGCCGGCGCGTGGCGCCCTGCTCGATCGCGACCGCCACCCCGAGACGCGCCAGTTCCTTATCCTCGCCGCGATCAAGCGCGCTGATGAGCTCAATCGTCTGCGTGAGCTACCCGACACCCCGTTGCGATCCGACAAGGCCCAGCCCAAAATCGCGGGCCTTCCCGGCGACCGGAGCGATACCGATCCCGACGAGACCGGCACGATCAACGGGTCGCCGGGCGTCAGCATTCCGGTGGAAATTGGCGAACCCTCCTCGACCGAACTGCCAGTGGCCGCGCCTGATGGGTCCGCGGTGGCGACCAACCCCAAACCGCAGCGAGAGTCCCACCGCCGCGTCCATCGCGTGCGCGCCGCCAGGCCGACGACCAGGCCCGGGCAGCCTCAGCAGTTCAATTTTTTTGAAATGTTGTTCGGCGGGCAGCAGTATCAGAGACCGGGGTACGGCCCTCAGCGGTACCAACAGCCTGGGTATAATGCTCAGCAGGCCGGGCGACAGTACCATCAGCCTGCGTATGCGTATGGCCCTCAGCAATACCAACAATATCAGCAATACCAACAATACCAGCCATACGCATCCCCAGAGGCAAGCCAGCAGTCGGCTTTTTCCCAGGTGCCCCGCACCACGCCCTATTAGCGCGGACCTGGCTTCCTCGAGCGCAATAGCAAAGGATCTGCTCGCGACGCCGCGGGCAGACCCTTGCGATGACCGAAGCGATCAGTGGTAGTCGAGGCGACCGCTATACAGACTGGATGACGATGCAACGCTCTCGTCGAGCGCGTACGAGCGGCCAAGCTTTTTCACTGAGCTGAATTTGATATCGCCGCTCGGTGTCGCGGAAGCGAATGAGTCGAGCGCCTGCGCGTTGGACGTCATCGCCATGCCTTTATTCTTGGCGGCATAGTAATAGCCGGCG
>JBGQLL010000366.1:0-2956 GCA_041500065.1 Pseudolabrys sp. | reverse complement strand
CGGCCTGCTGGTCTTCGGCGCGGAATCGCTTGCGACCATTGGCGGCAGCGGCGTCGGTGGCGACTTGCTGTTCGTCACGGCCGGTGTGTTCTGGGCATCGTTCGGGACGCTGCTGCGGCTTTGGAACGTGCCGGGCACGCGCGCGGTGATGGCTGTTGGCACGGTTTCGGTGATCGTCTTCGCGCCGGTTTATCTTTTCATGTATGGCTTGAGCGCACTGGAACGCCACAGCGTCCTCGAAAATCTTCTACAGGCCGTCGTGCAGGGCGGGATTGCCGGATCATTGCCGATTTACCTGTTCGCCCATGCGGTTATCGCACTCGGCGGTGGACGCGCGGCAACGTTTCCGGCTTTGGTGCCGGTGTTCGGGGTGGTGATCGGATTCCTTGCACTCGGCGTGGTGCCAAGTCTCGCGCAAGTCGCCGGCATGCTGATCGTGCTGTTCGGCTTTCAACTCACGTTGCAGCGCTGAACTGGGCTCGCGACGTCGCCTTAGCGGAATCCCTTGAACAGCATCCGGCAGGTCTGCGCGACGAAGTCCTTAGCCTTCGTGCGCGAGACATGAAGTCTGTGGTGCAGAATCTGCGTTGTGACGCCCTGTAACGCCGATACGAACAGCGCCGTGCGCACGCGAGCGAGCTCCGGCTCGATGTTGCTGTCAACGAAGGGGCGTCGGAACGTTGCCATGGTTTCAGCCATCGCGGCCTCGAGGCCTAGGAAGACACCTTTCGCATTGATACGAGGACCGGCCATCAGGGCGAACAGGTTCGGATGGTCGCGCGCGAACAAAAAGAAGCCGACGCCCGCGGCCACGAGCGTTTGTTCGCCTGCCGGCTTCCCCGCCGATTGCTGTCTGACGCGCCGTTCCATAAGGCGCCAACCGTCCTCGGCGATGCGTGCCAGCAACGACAATTTGTCGGGGAAATGCCGATAAACGGCGCGGTGGTTCACGCCGGCGTCGCGCGCAAGCTCGCGCAGACTGAGCGCCTCGACCCCGTCCGCCTCGAGCCGCGCGACTGCGGCCTCGACCAAGGCTTCCGCCAAGTACCCGTGGCGGAAGGTCTTGCGGGTTTTTTGCCACCCAGCAGCCATTTTCCCGCTCATCCGTCGATCTCATGCATGGCTGCCATTCCTTGACTGAAAAGCACAGACTGCCATAAGTCTCCACTGGAGACAATTATTGCGGATGCCGGTCATGTCAAAATCTTCACAGGATCATCCAAACGTCATCATTTTCCCGCCAATTATTCTCGCCACGGCGGTCGCGCTCGGCTGCATTCTGCAATGGTTGTTGCCGATCGGCCTTCTCACAAGCGTAAGCCAAGCGTGGCGCATCCCCGTGGGGGCCGGCGTATTCCTCGTCGGGGTCTTGCTTGCGGCAACAGGCCGGCGCGCGATGGTGCGTCTGCGTACCAATGTCAGCCCGCTACTGCCGACAACGGCGCTTGCGACGGATGGCATTTTTAGATGGACGCGTAATCCGCTGTACAGCGGCGGGACGCTCATGATGTTGGGCGTCGCGTTTGTTTTCGCGCTTGATTGGCTGCTGCTGCTCATACTCCCGAGCGTGTTGATCCTGCACTTCGGCGTCGTAAGGCGGGAAGAAGACTATCTCGAAGGGAAATTCGGCGACCAATACCGGCACTATAAAGCGAGCGTTGCGCGGTACGGCTTCGGGATTTGACGAATGGCTCCCCGTTTTATCGCGAGGCAGCTTTCGCGCCCGAGCGGCTTTATTGGCGTTGCCATCAGACATTTGATGAACCGGCACAACGCACGAATGAATGCGTTTGCCGTCCGGCAACTCCAACTTGAGCCTTCCGATCGCGCGCTTGAAATCGGCTTCGGCGGCGGCGTGACCCTGCCGACGCTTTTGAATGCGGCCGCGTTCGTTGCCGGCGTCGACCGTTCGAGCGACATCATTGACTGGGCGCAGCGGCACTTCGCCAAGGTAATAAAGGCAGGCCGCGCAGAATTTCGGCAAGGCAATGTCGAAACGCTCCCGTTCGAAAAGGCAACGTTTGACAAGGTCTGCACCGTCAACACGGTTTATTTCTGGACGTCACTCGACGCAGGATTTACCGAGATCCATCGCGTTCTTAAACCGCGCGGCCGCGTCGTTGTCGGCTTTCTCCCAAAGGAACGCATGGACCGTATGGGAATGCCTGAGGATATTTTCACGCCGCGCGCACCGCGCGATGTCATCGAGGCGCTTGCGAAAGCGGGATTTTGCGACGCACGAGTCGAGCGCCCGGAGCCGATAACTCCATGGAATGTAGTCGTGGCGACACGATAGAGGCCGTCGTCAGTTCTACGCCTCGGGACCGGCGTATTTTCCGGCTGTCTCGGGGAACATGTTTTTGATGATCTTGAACTTGGATATGTCGACCGTGGCGTCCATATGCATGAAGATCACCGCATCCCGCAGCACTTTCTCTATCCCAAAGTCGAGCATGATGCCGTTGCCGCCGTGCAATTCGACGGCGTGTTGTGCCACCTTCATGATTTCCTCGGAGGCAAACAACTTAGCCATGTTGACGAGGACTTCGGCATCCGGCGCATTGTCGTCAACCGCTTGCGAAGCGCGATCCAGTAGCGCGCGCACAGCCTCGATGCGTGTAGCCATGTCAGCGAGCCGGAGTGCTACCGCCTGATGCTTGATCAGAATGCGGCCGCCTTGCACGTAATTCTGCACATAGTCCGCTGTCGCCTCGAAAGCGCGTACACCGACGCCGAGATTCTTGGCGGCCTGGATGATCTTGCCGGGCCGGAAATAAACGCCGGCTGAGCCGAGGGCACTGTTCTCCACCAGCAGGTGGTCGTCGGGCACGAACATGTCTTCGAACACCATTTCTCCGTTGTTCATGAAGCGGCAGCCAAGCGTCTCGTTGCAGCGCGCGACCGTGAAGCCTGTGGTTTCACGCGGCACCAGAAATGACGACGTGCCCTGCATCAT
>JBGQLL010000365.1:0-2960 GCA_041500065.1 Pseudolabrys sp. | reverse complement strand
CTCGCCGCGCCGCCGAAGACCCCTGCGCCGGTGATCGCAAAGCTCAACAAGGCCGTGAACGAGGTGCTTCAGAGTCCCGAGGCCCAGGAGCATTTCGCCAAGATCAACCTGCACGCTGCTGGTGGCTCACCGGCGGAGGCCGCCGCCTTTATCAAGAAGGAAACCGAGGTGTGGGGCGGCGTGATCAGGGACGCCCAGGTGGAGGCCCATTGATATCGTGATGGCTTTCCACCGCCGGCACTAGGACCAAATGCGGCAATGCGCTGCGCCAACGTCGGTAAAATGCCGCTCTGTTATTGCCGACAGCGCCACCGACAAGGCATATAATGCACCGACCTCGCCGGTGATACGGCCGGCAATCAATATTGCGTAAGGAGACGACCATGGACGAGAGAACGCGTGACCCCCTATCGATCCGCGCTGAAGACATCAACCCGCGCTACAATTGGGGACGCGCCCTGCCGGCGCTCGGCATCATGGGCGTCGATTTCGAAGAACGCGTCGACTATCGCCGGATGCACCGTTACCGGCTCGGCCGCGCCAAGCAAGTGCTGGAGAAGTCGGAATGCGGCGCGCTGCTGGTGTTCGACGTCAACAATATCCGCTACCTCACCTCGACGAAGATCGGTGAATGGGAGCGCGACAAGATCTGCCGCTGGGCGCTGCTCACCCGCGACAATGAACCAATCCTGTGGGACTTCGGTTCGGCGGCAGTGCACCACCGGCTTTACGCGCCATGGCTCAAGCCCGAAAACTGCAAGGCCGGGCTGTTGGGTCTGCGCGGGACCGTGCAGCCCTCGTTCGGGCTTATGGCCAAGCACGCCAAGGAAATCTTCGGTCTGCTCAAGGATGCCGGTGTCGAGAAGATGCCGGTCGGCGTCGACATCATCGAGCCGGCCATGATGTTCGAATTGCAAAAGGCCGGCATGAAGATCGTCGACGGCCAGCAGATCATGCTGGAAGCGCGTGAGATCAAGTCGGCCGATGAAATCGCACTCTTGAACCGGGCCGCGGCCATGGTCGACGGCGCCTACCACATGATCAGCGAAGAGCTCAAACCGGGCGTGCGAGAAAACGACATCGTCGCCAAGGTGAACGAGTTCCTCTATCGCCACGGCTCCGACGACGTGGAAGCCGTCAACGCCATTTCCGGCGAGCGCTGCAATCCACACCCGCATAACTTCAGCGACCGCATGATCCGGCCCGGCGATCAGGCGTTCTTCGACATCCTCCAGTCGTTCATGGGCTATCGCACCTGCTACTACCGCACTTTCAACGTCGGGCGCGCAACGCCTGCCCAGCACGACGCTTACAAGAAGGCGCGTGAGTGGCTCGATCGAGCCATCGAACTGATCAAGCCCGGCGTGATGACCGACGAGGTCGCGCGTGCCTGGCCGAAGGCGCAGGAGTTCGGCTTCCCTGACGAATTGTCAGCCTTCGGCCTGCAATTCGGCCACGGACTTGGGTTGGCGTTGCACGAACGGCCGATCATTTCGCGCGTCGTCTCGCTCGATCATCCGACGGAAATACGCGAAGGAATGGTGTTCGCGCTGGAAACCTATTGTCCGGCGACAGATGGCTTCTCCGGCGCGCGCATCGAGGAAGAAATGGTGGTCACCGACAAAGGCTGTCGCGTGATCTCACTATTCCCCGCCGAGGAACTGCCGATCAGCCATCGGTATTGAGAAAGCGTTTTCGCAGGCCGCCCGTCCCCGCGTAAAGCGGGGACGCAGCGATTCATTCGTGGATCCCGATTAGCGGCCAATAGAACGGAACTATCAATAGAAAGCGCACGTTACCCTCGAGAGTCGCGGCGGTTATGCCAGGAATTCAATTCCATACTTGCCCGCAATCGCTCTAAAATCCGCCGCCGGCGCGCCTCGTTCGGCTGCCGCCATTGCGTCCGCCGCCTCTTCGATGAAAGCATCGAAAATGCCGCCCGGCGATGAGATAATCAGCTCACGGCCGATTTCCGGGCCAATGCTCTTGACGCTGTGCGGTGTGCCGCGCGGCGCGAACATCATCTCGCCGGGACCGAGCGTGAGCGTGGCGTCCCCCAGCTGACACTCGTAGTGCCCTTCGCAGATGATATGAGTCTCGTCATAGGTCGGGTGCCGGTGCAGACCCGCCGCCGCGCCCGGCGGCTCGATTGCCTCGCAAAGCGTGTAGGCACCCCCGGTCTCCGCCACGCTCGCCTTGAACGTCAGGGTGATGCGCCCGAGTTGGAAGGTCCTGCCGTCGACGGAACGAATGTGCCGTGCCTCAACTGCCATGAACGCTCCTTTCCCGACGATTGGACTCAGGCCGGCGCCTTCTCCCGCAAATGAGGGAAGCGTTCGCTCAAAAGTGAGCCGTGATAGAAGGTCGGCTTGAAAGCCGGTTGCGAGCGGATGTTGTCGAACCAGGTGACGACCCGGGGCAAGTCCTGCCAGTCCGGCTTGCCGAGGTCGTGTATGCGTATGAGTGACGGCATGACTGCAACATCGGCCAGCGTGATCTTTTTGCCGAGCAACCAGGGGCCACCGCTGCGTTCGATCTCCGCGTCCATGCGCTCATAGGTACGGCGCAGGCGGGCGAGCGCCGCATCCATCTCCTCCTTCGGAAAGCCGCTCTGGCCCATGGTGAGCATGAATTCCCGGCGCAAGGGTTTGCTCTCCGCCATGGCCACAAAAGCGTCACGACTCATTTTCTGGAAACTCGGCAGGAAAGCCAGATTGAACGTCGGTACACGCACGGCAGCAGCCGGCATCTCGTCGATGAAGTGCATGAGCGTACGCATGTGCGCCCGCTCGACCGGGTCTTCCGGCGTGAAGCTATTGTCGGGCGCGACCTCGTCGAGGTATTCGGTTATGACGTTGGAGTCGATGACGATTGCACCGTTGTGATCGAGCGTCGGTACCACGCCATTGGGATTGAGCTTGAGGTAGTCGGGCTTGAGTTGATCGCCCTCGAGAAGATTG
>JBGQLL010000364.1:0-2985 GCA_041500065.1 Pseudolabrys sp. | reverse complement strand
CAGATTGCGCTGGAATTCGCCCCGCTCGCCACTGCAAAGGGGCTCAAGCTCACTTTTGTCCCGTGCGCATTGGTCGTCCGCTCTGACCGCCGGTTGTTGCGCCGTTTGATCCAAAATCTGGTCTCCAATGCGATAAAATATACGCCGGAAGGAAGCGTACTGGTCGGCTGCCGACGGCGGGGCAACGATCTGCGCATTGATGTCTACGATACTGGCGTCGGCATTCCACAGGCGAAGTGGCGAGATATTTTTGTCGAATTCCATCGACTCGATCAGGGCGCCAAAATCGCTCGTGGGCTGGGCTTGGGCCTCTCGATCGTCGAACGCGTGGCGCGTGTCATCGATTGCAAAATCGAACTTGAATCAGAATCCGGCCGCGGGTCGCATTTCGCCGTCACTGTGCCTCGTTCAAATGAGGCGCCGATCGAACTGCCCGCGCGCGAAAGTACGCGCGTTGAACCCGGTCAACTCGCCGGGATCATCACACTATGCGTTGACAACGAACCCTCGGTCCTCGACGGCATGGAAACCCTGCTGCGCGGCTGGGGCTGTGAAGTGCTCAAAGCTCCTGATCTTGCGTTTGCACTGACGGCAATCTCCGAAAGCTCTTTGATGCCAAATGGACTTTTGGTCGACTATCATCTCGACCATGGCAACGGCATCGAGGCTATCGCCACGTTGCGCCGACGCTATGGTGAGCTCCCGGCGATCCTGATTACCGCTGACCGCTCACCCGCCGTTCGGGAGCAAGCTCGTGAAGAGGGCATTCAGGTGTTGCATAAGCCGATTAAACCTGCAGCGCTGCGTGCACTGCTGGCGCAATGGCGCGTGTTGCGGGTAGCCGCGGAATAACGAAACCGACTAGCTCTCTACTCCGACACTTTGCGGCCACTGCCCGGCTTCAATCTTGGCAGCGGCGATCACCGCCTGCGTACGACTCTCAACCCCAAGCTTCTGCAGTATGGCGGAAACGTGCGCCTTCACCGTCGCCTCTGACACGCCGAGCTGGTAGGCGATCTGTTTGTTCAGAAGACCTTCCGACAACATCATCAGCACGCGTACTTGCTGCGGCGTCAATGTCGCCATACGAGCCATCAGCTCCGCGGCCTCCGCGTCTGAGCCAGTCGCAAGATCGATATCCGGTGGCGTCCACACGCCGCCGTTGAGGATATGCGAGATCGCGGCGCGCATCGCCTCGACGCCGAGCGTCTTTGGAATGAAGCCCGAAGCACCAAACTCCATGCAGCGACGGATGGCGGCGGGATCGTCGTTGGCCGAAACAACAATCACCGGCACACCAGGATACTGGGCGCGCATGTACATCAGGCCAGAGAAACCTCGCGCGCCCGGCATCGCGAGGTCGAGCAAAACCAGATCGGCATCACCGCCACGCTCGAGCAATTCCACGAGCTCATCGAACGTCCCGGCTTCCGCGATATCCACCTTTTCCAACAGGCCCGTTACCGCCTCGCGCAACGCGCCGCGAAACAAGGGGTGATCATCGGCAATCACCAACCGGTACTGAAGCACTTCATTCAAATGGGACTGTCCTGCGGTTCGGCCGAGCAGCGGCGATGCGCCGCACCATTCTTTGCGGGTAAATCCGCGCTTTGAAGCATGTTCCTCCCCCACCGCTTTGAGCGCAAGCCTTTCACCACACGATGAAAATGGGTTTAGCTGCGCTACGCTGCAGTGCAGAAAAACGCTTACAAATCTATACCTTAGGAAGGCAGTTTGGCCAAAAGTCGAATATTGGTGTGGACACCTGAGGACTAGAGTTTCGCAACCACCGCCAGCGCGGCGAAGGACCGGTCGGGCATATCGGCGCGGCATCTTCGTCGGCAGCGGCGGGAGCGCTGTTTTGAAAAACACGAATAACGGGGGACTCAAGATGAGCACAGTGGCTGGTACCGCCGCCCGCGTCGGCGGCATGTCGAAGGACGAAAAATTCGTCATCTTCGCATCGTCGCTCGGCACGATCTTCGAATGGTACGACTTCTATCTTTACGCGGTGCTGGCACCGTTCTTCGCAGCCTTGTTCTTCCCCACCGGTAACGACACGGCGGCGCTGCTGTCGGCCTTCGCTACTTACGCCGCCGGCTTCCTCATCCGCCCGTTCGGCGCGGTGATCTTTGGCCGTATCGGCGACCTGGTCGGCCGCAAATACACCTTCCTCGTCACCATCATGGTGATGGGCAGCGCGACCTTCCTGGTCGGCGTGCTGCCGACCTTCGCCAGCATCGGCTGGCTGGCGCCGATCCTGCTCGTCAGCCTTCGCCTGCTGCAAGGCCTTGCGCTCGGTGGCGAATACGGCGGAGCGGCGACTTATGTCGCCGAGCACGCGCGTCCGCATGAGCGCGGCTACGCAACCAGCTACATCCAGACGACAGCCACTCTCGGCCTGTTGCTGGCGCTAATCTTGATCGCGTTGTGCCGCGGCAATATGGTCGCCAAAGACTTCGCCGAGTGGGGTTGGCGTATTCCGTTCCTGATCTCCGTCGTCCTGCTCGTGTTCTCGGTCTACATTCGGCTCAAGCTGAATGAGACCCCGATCTTCCAGAAGATGGTGCAGGAAGGAAAAGGCTCAAAGGCTCCGCTGACCGAGAGCTTCTTCCACTATCCCAACAACAAATACGTGCTGCTCGCGCTGCTGGGCGCCACCGCTGGTCAGGGCGTGGTCTGGTACACGGGCCAGTTCTACGCGTTGTTCTTCCTCGTCATCACGCTGAGGGTCGACTACATCACGGCTTATGAATTGATCGGCCTGTCGCTGATCATCGGAACGCCGTTCTTCATCGTGTTTGGCTGGCTCTCCGACCGCATCGGCCGGCTCAAGATCATCCTGGCCGGCTGCGCCATCGCGGCGATCACCTACTTCCCGCTGTTCCAGGGTCTGACGCACTACGCGAATCCGGCTCTGGAAGCGTTTGCCGCAAAGAACCCGATCTCGGTCTCGGCCGATCAGGCGACCTGCAACCTGCACAT
>JBGQLL010000363.1:0-3023 GCA_041500065.1 Pseudolabrys sp. | reverse complement strand
ATGCCGATGGCCGACCGGCTGGAAATCACCCATGTGCATGCTTCGCCCGAAGGCGATGCGCTGTTTCCGCCGATTGATCCGGAGGTCTGGCAAGAAAAATCACGCGAGGAACACTATGCCGGACCGGGCGACGACGCCGACTTCACGCTGATAACGTATATAAAGCGCTGAAACGCCAATAAACGCGGCATGACAGCGCGTTGTAACGGGGCTTGGCGTCCCCTATAACCCCTCCCAACTAAGCTTGGCCGGGCAAACAGCCGGCGCGGGAGACATTGATACAAATGCCGTGGACCAATCAGGGCGGCGGTGGGCCGTGGGGCTCGGGTGGCAAAGGCCCCTGGGGCTCCGGGCCGCAATCGCCGGGACCAACTCCTCCGGATCTGGAAGAAATCCTGCGCCGCGGCCAGGACAAACTGCGGCGCGTGCTGCCGGGCGGCAATCTTGGGGGACGCGGTTTCGCTCTCCTTATCCTTGGCGCACTTGCGCTTTGGGGATTTTCCGGATTCTTTCGGGTTGAGCCAGACGAGCTGGGGGTAGTCTTGCGGTTCGGCAAGGATGTTCGCGAGGTCCAGCCGGGTTTGAATTACCATCTACCGTATCCGATTGAGACCGTGCTCACGCCCAAGGCGCTGCGTGTGAACAAAATCGACATCGGCATGCGTGTCGTTGACGATATCCGACGCGGCGGTACCACCGTCCGCGACGTGCCCGAGGAGAGCCTGATGCTTACCGGCGATGAGAATATCGTCGACGTTGACTTCTCGGTGCTGTGGAAAGTGAAGCCGACTGGCGTCGGCGATTTTTTGTTCAACATCCAGAATCCCGAGGGCACTGTGAAAGCGGTGGCGGAAAGCGCCATGCGCGAGGTGATTGGGCGCTCGGAAATACAGCCGATTCTTACCGGTGCGAGGCAGACCACCGAGACGGCGGTACAGGATTTGATGCAAAGGACGCTCGACCATTACGGCGCTGGCATTATTGTGCAGCAAGTGCAGCTGCAAAAAGTCGATCCGCCGGCGCAAGTAATTGACGCTTTCCGTGATGTGCAGGCCGCACGCGCCGATCTCGAGCGCGCCGTCAATGAATCACAAACCTATGCCAACCGGGTGCTCCCCGAGGCGCGCGGACGTGTGGCGCAGATTACGCAGGCCGCGGAAGCCTATCGTCAGCAGACAGTGGCCGAAGCGACGGGTCAGACGTCACGTTTCCTGAAAATCTACGAGCAATACAAAAAGGCGCCGAACGTCACCCGCGAGCGCATGTATCTCGAAACTATGGAACGCGTGTTGGGGGGCACCGACAAGATCATTCTGGATTCAGGCGGAACCGGCAGCGGTGTGGTGCCTTATCTGCCGCTCAATGAACTGGCGCGCCCGCCGCAGCCCCGCAATCAGTCACAGCCGGGAGGCCGGCCATGAGACTGAATTTCCTGGGTGGTATCGTTGCAGTCTTTTTAGTTGCAGCGCTGATCGTCGGCTATTCGTCGCTGTTCACTGTTTATCAAACACAGCAGGCGCTCGTGCTACGGCTCGGCAGCCCGCTGCCGCCGATTACCGAACCGGGTTTGCACGTGAAAGCGCCGTTTATCGACTCGGTTGTGTATATCGACAAGCGCATTCTTGATCTGGAAGCGCCGCCGCAGGAAGTGATCGCCTCCGATCAGAAGCGACTCGTGGTGGACGCCTTTGCGCGTTATCGAATTCAGGACCCACTGCGCTTCTATCAGACGTTGGGTTCTATCGCAGGCGCCAATTCTCAGCTTTCCATCCTGCTCAATTCGGCGCTGCGTCGCGTTCTGGGTGAGGTGACATTCAGTCATGTCGTACGTGACCAGCGGGCTGATCTGATGGCGCGAATTCGTGAGTTGGTCGACCACGAAGCGACCAGCTACGGCGTCCAGGTGGTCGACGTCCGCATCCGGCGCGCCGACCTTCCCGAACAGAACAGCCAGGCCGTTTATCAACGCATGCAGACAGAGCGTCAGCGTGAGGCGGCAGAATTCCGCGCCCAAGGCGCACAACGTGCCCAGGAAATCCGCTCGCGCGCCGATCGTGAGGTCACCGTACTGGTCGCCGAGGCGACCTCGAAGTCGGAGCAAATTCGCGGCGAGGGCGACGCGACCCGCAATCAGATCTTCGCCGAGGCTTTCAACCAGGATCCTGACTTCTTTACATTCTACCGCTCGATGCAAGCCTACGAGCACAGCCTGAAGCAAAATGACACCCGGATGTTGCTCAAACCCGACTCAAGCTTCTTCCGCTATTTCACAGATCCGTCGGGCAAACCGCGCGAAAACCCGGCGACGCCGCCGACTTCCCAAGCGCCGTCCCGTTAGCGAACGCGACCAGTATGTCGGACTTCCTGGCCGCGCTTGGACTGGTTTTTGTCATCGAAGGCCTGATTTTCGCGGCGTTTCCTGAAGCGGCCAAGAGGGCGATGACCACCGTACTGGAAACCCCGGACCTCTCACTGCGCCTGATCGGGATCGGATCGGCGGTCGTCGGCTTGATTTTGGTCTGGCTGGTTCGGGTCTGACACGTTGGAAACCGGGTCTCGCATGGTATTGAATTGGGGTGCCCTTGAATCGCCTCGAAGTCGGGGCCACTCTCACTGAAATCTTACTCCCAGGAGATTCGATGCCCATGGGCGCATCCTTCTTTCGTTTGACGAACCCCGTGTGCCGCACCGGCTTGGCTGTTTTCACCGCTGCCGCGGTCGTCTGGCCGGCAATGACCATCGGTGCCGCCGCGCGCGGTCCCGAGGGAATAGCGGATGTGGCGGAGCAGGTCATAGACGCGGTTGTCAACGTATCGACCAAGCAGTCGGTCGATTTGCGAAACGGCACCATGCCGCAATTGCCACCCGGTTCTCCGTTCGAGGAGTTTTTTGAGGAATTCTTCAAGAACCGCCGCGGACAGAACGGCCAGCCCGGCCAAAATGCTCCAAACAGCGAGGGCCAGACGCCAACCCCACGTCGCGTCAACTCGCTCGGCTCCGGCTTCATTATCGATGCCGCGGGT
>JBGQLL010000362.1:0-3028 GCA_041500065.1 Pseudolabrys sp. | reverse complement strand
GGGCACCGGCTTGCTCGCGTTGGCCGAAAAGCCATCCAAGGGATGACGATTTGCGCGCCAACCGGTGCTGGTCGAGCCGTCGTTCAAGAGCAGTCAATTGCCGGGCCAGGATCGCCTGGCCGGGGTCGGCTTCGATCTTTCCGGCGGTGACCAAAGCCGCGTAGCGGGTGCTGAAAGTTTCGGACATCAGGGCTGAGACAAACGTGTGGAAGGCGCGGGTCGAATTGCGACACCTAGGTTGAACCGTGCCAGCTGTAAATCGGCCATGCACATAAGACGATCATATTGCGCACAAATGATGCGGTAACACCTTGGAAGCCATGCATTTTTCGCGCAGGAGGGCTTCCGGAGGAACCTTTAGGTCTCATTTTTGTTGCATTGCACCATATAACTGTTGGGTTGCGATTCGGTCTGCCGTGCCGTCAGGGCAGGAAACGCAGCCGACCGGGGGCAACACGACGTGACGTTAAGGAGATCCGAAATGCATGAGCCTTTGCCCGATGGCGGCATGATCCGCAAACTGTGGATCAGCGAAACTGACGCCTACCGCGATCACCTGCTCCGCCTCGACCGGGAAAGCCGGCACCGGCGGTTTTCCGGTACTGTGTCGGACGAATTTATTGCGCAGCATGCCGGCACGGCAGGCGAGCTGGGCGTTCTGGTGCACGGCTTTTTCGTAGACGGAACATTGCGCGGTGCAGCCGAACTACGCCCGCTCGGCTCGGTGTTCGCGCGTGAAGGGGAAGCGGCCTTCAGTATCGAACAGCCGTGGCAAAGCCATGGCGTCGGCACCCTGTTGCTCGAACGCACGCTCTTGAGCGCGCGCAATCGCGGCATCAAGTCGCTGCAAATGCATTGCCTGACCGAAAACCACCGCATGCAGCAGCTTGCGCGCAAATTCGAGGCCGACCTCAAATTCGATTTCGGCAGTGTGGTTGGGGAAGTCGACCCGCCGCGCTCGACGCCGCTATCGCTCATGCGCGAGGCAACCGCCGATGCGCATAGCATGGCGACCGCGATCCTCGACGTGCAGTCGCGGCTCTTCAACCCTGTATAGAAACTTACGAGCTGAGCGGATAACTCGCCTCGACCACGTACGGCCCGCCACCGACGGAAGCGCGGGAGGAAAACAACACGAAACGCGCGACGCGGAAAGGCGAGGTACGAAAATAGCCACGCGCGGAAAGATATTCGGCGACCTGCTGGCTGGAAGATTCGCGTAGACGGGCCAGCGTTACATGCGGCGTAAATTTGCGACCCTCCGGTTCCAGACCAATACGTTGCATCAGCCGTTCGTGTTCGGCCTGGACGTCGAGCAAGGCTTGGGCCGGTGCAACGCTAGCGACGACCGCACGCGGCTTTCGGCCGCCAAATGACGTGAGCCCGTGCATATGCAATTCGAAAGGTCCGCGTTTGACCCGGCCAAGCATGGACGCAACCTCTTGAGCGATGTCATCGTCAACGTCGCCAATGAAACGCAAAGTCAGATGGTAGTTTTCCGGATCGATCCAGCGTGCTCCGGGCAAGCCTCCACGTAATGTCGCAAGCGCCTGCCCGACATCGGACGGAATTTCGACACCAGTGAAGAGACGTGGCATGGCGAGACTTTCAACTACGAGCCACGCGCGGCGCGCGCCCGGGTAATCAAATCCTCGACCCGCGGCAGAATACGCGACACAATCGCGTCGACGCCGGCGGCGTTCGGATGCAGGCCGTCACCCTGATTTAATTTGGGATCGGCGGCTACACCGTCAAGAAAGAATGGATAAAAGACGACCGGGTGAGTCGAGGCAAGCGCGGGATAGATTGCATCGAAATTGCGCACATAGTCAGGGCCCATATTGCGCGGCGCCTCCATGCCGGCGAGCAAGACAGCAATACGACGATCCGCCAGTTTGCGCAGTATCGTGTCGAGCGCAGCCTTGGTGAGGTTCGGATCGAGGCCGCGCAACGCGTCGTTTGCACCGAGTTCGAGAATGACTGCGTCTGTGCCATCCGGAACCGACCATTCGAGACGGCCCAAACCTCCGGAGGCGGTATCGCCGGACACTCCTGCATTGGTAATCGTGGCCGCGATGGCTTTGGCTTTCAGTGCATCCGCTAGCCTCGCGGGAAAAGCTGCACTTGCAGGCAATCCGAAGCCGGCGCTGAGCGAGTCGCCGAGGACCACAAGTTTGACCGGTCGTTCGGCTGCGCTCACACCGCTGCCCGCCGTCAGTAGGCAAATAGCGACTGTCGCCCAAGCTGCAAGACGCTGGACCCGGGCCGGGTTCCTCCCATATGAGCGAGGTTGTGAACAATGAGGTCTCATGAAGGATAATTCCCAGCCGGGGCCGGTCATTGCGCTTGCCGGTGTGAATCTCTCGCTCGGGCACGGAGCGGCCCGTGTTCATATCCTCAAAGATATCGACCTGCATATAGGCAGTGGCGAGACAATCGGGCTGGTGGGGCCGTCTGGCTCCGGCAAATCGACTTTGCTGATGGTGATGGCGGGGCTTGAACGTGCAGATAAGGGCTCGGTGACTATAGCGGGAGAGGACCTGAGCGCCCTTGACGAGGATGCCTTGGCGCGCTTTCGGGGCCGCCACATTGGAATCGTATTCCAGTCGTTTCACCTGATCCCGACCATGACCGCGATGGAAAACGTGGCGGTCCCGCTCGAACTGAGCGGCATCGCGGATGCACACGCACGCGCCCGTGACGAGCTTGCGGCTGTCGGGCTCAGCGAGCGGCTAAACCACTACCCGGCCGAATTGTCCGGTGGCGAGCAGCAACGCGTGGCACTTGCGCGCGCGCTAGCACCCAATCCGAAAATCTTGGTCGCAGACGAACCGACCGGCAACTTGGACGAGGACACGGGGAAACAGGTCATCGATCTGCTGTTCGCCGGTCATGAAAAGCGCGGCACGACACTCGTGCTGGTGACCCACGATTCCGCTTTGGCGGCACGCTGCGCACGGGTTGTGCGCCTTCGCTCCGGCCGTATCGATGGCGTGAGCCGACCATGAGCGTTCCGACAATTGCCGCC
>JBGQLL010000361.1:0-3033 GCA_041500065.1 Pseudolabrys sp. | reverse complement strand
TCTCTAATCCGAAGTTTTCATTATGCGAACGGGTAAGGTGTTGAAGCGGAGCCGATATCGGCGGATTTGCGTGTTCGCGCGTAGCCATGCAACGGCGCATTTTGTGGGTTGACAGCGGGAATCGATCGCGATTCTGTGTGTCATGCACATCGAGTCGGTGCCCAACCGCAAGTCACATCCGACCATCCTGCTGCGGGAGAGCTACCGCGCGGACGGCAAGGTCAGGAAGCGCACCCTCGCCAACCTGACGAACTGGCCGGAGCCACTGGTGGAGGGTCTGCGCACGCTGCTGCGTGGCGGCGTGGCGCTGGGCAGGGCGGATGAGGCGCTGACCATCAGCCGTTCACTGCCGCATGGTCACGTCGCCGCTGTTCTGGGGACGGCAGAGCAGGTCGGCTTGCCGAAGCTATTGAACGAACGCCGCGGCGGATCGGCGAGCCGACGTTATCGCGATCTGGTGATGGCGCTGATCGTCAACCGGGTGATCGCGCCGGCCTCCAAGCTGGCGACGGTTCGGGCGCTCAATCCGCAGACCGCTGCGTCCAGCCTGGGGGAACGGCTGGGATTGGGCGAAGTGGCTGAACGGGAGGTCTACGCAGCGCTCGACTGGCTTGTCGATCAGCAGGAGCGGATCGAGAACGCGTTGGCCAAGAGGCATCTGCTCGGCGGCACCCTGGCCCTCTACGACGTCAGCTCCTCCTATCTCGAAGGCCGATGCTGCGAGTTGGCCAAGCATGGCTATAGCCGTGACCATCGGCCCGACAGGCCACAGATCGTGTACGGCCTCTTGTGCAACCGCGAGGGGTGTCCGGTGGCAATCGAGGTGTTCGAGGGCAACACCGCCGATCCGATGACACTGAGCCATCAGGTCAGCAAGCTCAAGGTACGCTTCGGCTTGGATCGTGTGGTAGTGGTCGGTGATCGCGGCATGATCACCAGCGCCCGGATTCGCGGGGACCTCGAGCCGGCCGGGCTGGACTGGATCACCGCGCTCAGGGCGCCCAAGATCCAAGAGCTGGCCGATGGCGGCCCCCTGCAATTATCGCTGTTCGACGATCGCGACCTGGCCGAGATCGCCTCCCCCGATTATCCCGGCGAGCGGCTGAATCGTCTGCCGCAATCCCTTGCTGGCGGCGCAGCGCCATCGCAAGCGCGCGGACTTGCTGGCCGTGACCGAGCGAGACCTCAGCCGCATCAAACTGGCGGTCGAGCGCCAGCGCGCGCCGTTGCGCGGCATGGCCGAGATCGGCCTCCAAGTCGGCGCCGTGCTCGATAAGCACAAGATGGGCAAGCACTATGATCTGAGAATTGCCGACACCGCATTCACTTATCGCCAAAAGGAGGAGGCCATCGCCACCGAAGCCCGCCTCGACGGGATCTATGTGATCCGAACCAACCTGCCGGCCGCCGCCCTCACGGCGGAGCAGACGGTCGGCGCCTATAAATCCTTGGCCCAGGTCGAGCGGGCCTTCCGCTGCCTGAAGACGATCGATCTGGAAATCCGCCCGGTCTTCCATTGGACGGCGCCGCGGGTACGCGCCCATGTCTTTCTGTGCATGCTGGCCTACTACGTCGAGTTCCACATGCGAAGCCGCTTGGCGCCGCTCCTCTTCGACGATCATGACCGCGCCGCTGCTGCCGCCGAACGCCGATCGATCGTCGCCCCCGCCGAACGGTCCCCGGCGGCGCAACGCAAGGGGGCGACCCGTCGCACCGATGACGGCCTGCCGGTGCATAGCTTCCGCAGCCTGCTCAGCGACCTGGCCACCCTCTGCCTCAATAAAGTCAGCCTGCCCAGTAATCAGAAATACCGCTTCGAACTGCCGACCAAGCCGACACCCCTTCAGGCCCGCGCCGGCGAATTGCTCGGCGTCAGCCTCGGGGCGTAGTCAGTACGAAACCACCATCAGCCGATTTATGTGAATCGGATCAGCTGCCTGCTGGTCCCCATAATGAAAACTTCGGACTAGTCTAGCTAGATCGTCGTATGGGGGAAGCACCATCGTAGGAACCCCGAATTGACGATGCGCGTTGCGCCACGTTGGCGAGCGGCCGGACGACCTGGCAATTTGGCGATCCTTCCGCGACGGCAACGGTCGGCAAGCACTGCGTAGGTCCGACGTGCTTGTCTGCGGTGTTCCTATCAACCGTGACGCGGGGGACGCCTCGGCTCAGCGGGTGGGTTTGCTTTTGGACGCAGTGGAGAGATGGCCTCACCATCAAACTGCGTGCAGAAGATGTCGGCCTCCTCGGGCGACGAAAAATCGATGCGTACACTGATCAACTCACCAAGATCATCCATTGCGTAGTCGAACCGCGTTGGCGTGAACCCGATTTGATCGAGCCAGTCTCGAATTTCATGAATATTACAAGAGGATTTTTCAGAGTTAATCCACACCCTAACTGAATGCATTGTCCTTGGTCTGATAATAGATGGCGCTGGGTGCCTTATTGCCTTTATGAAGCGAATTTGCAACAAAATTTATGTTTAATGTGTGGAGACGCCAGGTCGTGGGCCGGCACCAATGTGGGCACGATCGCATCCTCCCTCGTCAGGTGATCGCGCAGGCTCAACATCAACCGGCCAAGCAACCGGGCAGGCGACACCTTGCGCAGCGTTTCGCGACCGGCATTTTCGATACGGCGGCGCCGCGTCGCCGACTCCGCGACGACCCGCAGAATGCCTCTGAGAATCCTGCTTAGGCGGCTAATCCGGAAATGCCGAGGTACTCCGAAAGGTGATTTCTCATCGGGCGCACAAGGGAATCCACAGAATCAGCGGACGCCGAGGGGATAACGACCACCACCACCGAGCATCGTTAAACGCCGGAAGCCGGCGAACGCCACCGCGTTTATCACCTTAAAGGTTGCGGAGAAATCTAAAATGCGTTTCAATTCACAGCTGGTCGCGCCCCCCGGCAGAAAATGCCGAAACCAATCCGGAGGAGCAACTTCCCGAGCGGAGTTGTCGGCGCACATTGCGGAGGGGTCCCAATGCACGTTCAAAAGAACAATCCGGCTAGAGCAGAGGCG
>JBGQLL010000360.1:0-3081 GCA_041500065.1 Pseudolabrys sp. | reverse complement strand
TGGCGGAGCAGCAGAGGCTAGATCAGCCCTATTCGGCCTTTGTGCGGGAGCTACACCGCCATATTTCGGTTGCGCCAACGTCTGCGCGCCTCGAGCGAGGCAGCAGTCCGCTCATCTACTGGCCCAGCTTGTTCGTTTTTATCGTGGTTGCAATCGGGCTTGCCGCGTTGATCGTGCGAACGCTGCAATTCGGTGCCTACGGTGGCGCAGCGCTCGTCGGCACCTTCCTTGTGCTGTTTCTCTGGCAAGGCGGAAATTTCATCCAGCGCAACCGACCGGGCGTATATGGTGCGGACACGCTACCCAAAGACGTCATGCCATGGCCGCCGTGATGGCGGCATCTTTCGTTCGGTTTACTGACGCACGACAAGAACCGAACATTTGGCATAGCGCACCACATGTCCGGCATTGGAGCCGAGAAAATACGTTCGCATTGCGGGTCGATGCGAACTCATAACAATTAGATCCGCGTTGAACGTCTTCGCTTCCTCAAGCACCTCATGGTAGATGCCGCCTTGGCGGACCGTCGCGGACACATGCGCAGCATCGAGTCCACATTCGCGTGCGATAATGCCCAGTGCTTCTTCGGCCGATTTGCGTTGCTGCACGTCGAAATCAGGCGGCACGTATTCGGCCAGCATCACTGGCGTCATCGCCAGGACATTTACCAGGCGCACCGATCCCCCCGATGCGCGTGACATTTCGATCGCGGTGGCAATGGCGGGTTTAGCGAGATCGGTATCGGCGAGATCGACTGGCACCAGAATCTTATTGTACATGACAGCGCCCCTCTTTTCGCTGCGAAGATATAATCATGACATGTTTTCAAGGGCGCGTTGAGTGAGAGTTATTGTCTCAACTGGCCGCAGCGCCAAGCGACTTGGGGGTGACAAAGCGTTCAAGACGGCCACAGTGGGGATGCAGCTTGCCCCAGTCGTCGAGGGCAAAATCAATGATTACAAGGCCGGATGTGGGCAACTTCTCCCGTAGTCGCTCACGCGCCTCGATATCGCCGGAGGCGATCAGCATCGCTGCGAGCTCGTGGAGACCAGGGTTATGACCGATGACCAGAAGTGTGTGTGTGGCGGGGGTGGTCTCCCTGACGACGTTGAGGATGGTATCTGCGGTCGCATCGTAAAGCTGCTCCACTGGGATGGCTGTCGGCGGTGTGCGGAAAGCGGTCGCAGCAAATTTCCAAGTTTCTTGAGTGCGTGCGGAGGGGGATGTCATAACGCGGTCGGGAATCAGGGCGTGGGAAGACATGTAGTTACCGACTCGATTGGCCTCCTTGCGCCCGCGCTCGACCAACTTGCGGGCACGGTCTTCCATGCCCGGTTCAGAGCGTTCGGCCTTGGCGTGACGAAATAGCAATAGTCGCCGCATGGTCATACTATGGGTGTCGTCGTCGTTGTGGCCCAGTGTAGCATGCATCCCCTACAGAGGCAGCGCTGAGGCACACTAGAGAGTGAAGCATGGAAGCGGGCTGGTACGAGGCTAACAGCGTTTCGCGTCCGGATCGTCCGCGTCTGAACCTCGATCTCGACGTTGACGTCTGTGTCATAGGCGCTGGGCTAGCTGGTCTTACCGTCGCTCGCGAGGTCGCTCAGCGGGGATGGTCGGTTGCGGTGCTGGAAGCGGGCCAGGTTGCGTGGGCGGCTTCGGGCCGCAATCTAGGCTTCGTCCTTCCGGGTTTTTCCGAACATATCGATGGCATCATTGAACGCGTTGGTCTCGACGACGCCAAGCAGCTCTGGGCTCTTTCGGAGCAAGGGCTCGACTATGTCCGGCGCACAATCCTGGACACGCGCATGCCAGGCGTCGACCTGATCAATGGCTGGCTGCATGTATCGAAAACTGACAATTCTGACGAACTTCGCGCCGAAGTTGAACGCATGCGCTGGATCGGTGCGGATATCGAGTTTTGGCCAGAGGAACGCGTGCGCGACCAGCTTCACAGCCCGCGCTACTTCGGCGCCGTGCACTACCGGCAAGCCTTTCACATTGATCCATACAATTACGCGCTCGGGCTCGCCGCGCTCGCCGAGAAAGCGGGTGCGCGTATTTTCGAAGAGACGCCCGCGGTTTCGCTCGATCCGGCCGGTGTTCGCAAGCGCGTCGTCACGCCCGCAGGCCGCGTACGTGCCGCACATGTGGTGCTTGCCGGCAATATCCATCTCGGCGCACTCGTGCCGCAGCTTGCGGCGACTCTGCTGCCTGTCACAACGTTTGTAATGGTTACTGAACCGATCGGCGATATCCTGCATGAAGTGGTACGCTATCGTGGCGCGATCAGCGACACCAACCGTGCCGATAATCATTACCGCATTGTTGGCGGCGATCGCTTGCAGTGGTCTGGGCGTATGCGGTCGTGGGATGCCAACCCGGGGCTGATTGCGCCGGGGCTGGCTAATGACATCCGGAGGACATTTCCGCGCCTGGGAAAAGTCGGTATCGCACACATGTGGCGTGGGACGTTTGGCCGGACGGTCCATCGCATGCCGCAGATTGGCGAAATTGAGCGCGGTGTGTGGCTGGCAAGCGGCTTTGGCGGGCATGGCCTAAACAACACGGCGATTGCGGGCGAACTCATTGCGCGTGGCATTGTCGAGGGTGATCAAGCATGGCGCCTGTTTGCGCCCTACGAATTGGTTTGGGCAGGCGGCTTGTTCGGTCGTGTTTTGGCGCAAGGCATTTATTGGGGGACACGACCAGTAGACCGCATCGAACAGGAAGTTGCCCGCTATCGTGCACGCGCCCGCGCGCGCAAAGAAGCGCGGCTCACGGCCCACACGAGTACTGGTTGACCGATAGCGGCTATCTGCCTTCTCGCCGCGCCATGAATGCCAACCTCTCGAACAGATGCACGTCCTGCTCGTTCTTGATCAGGGCGCCATGGAGCGGCGGAATGAGTTTCTTGGGGTCGCGCTCGCGCAAGGTCTCGGGTCCGATGTCTTCAACCATCAAGAGTTTGAGCCAATCCAGAAGCTCGGAGGTGGACGGCTTCTTCTTCATGCCCGGCACCTCGCGAATCTCGTAAAATAGTTTCAGCGCCTCCGCCACAAGCCTTTGTTTTATATCAGG
>JBGQLL010000359.1:0-3087 GCA_041500065.1 Pseudolabrys sp. | reverse complement strand
TGCCGTGATGCTGTTCGGACTGTTTATCGTGATTGCCTTGAGCGCAGGCCTGACCTTCAACGTGCTCACTATAGCGCTCCCAAAAATAGTCGACGAACGGTTGTCCAGCGACATGCCGTTGGTTCTCGTGGGTAGCATCGCAACCGCTGTGCTGGTTTGTGGAGCGCTCGCGCAACTGACGGTTGGACGCGCAGTGGAATGGGTTCCGCCGCACGTGATATTCGCGATCGTCACCGGCATCGGCTTCCTCGGTAATCTTTGGGCGGCCTATGCCAGCGGTGCCGCGCTTCTGATCGCGCTCGCGATCGCGGTTGCCGCGATCTACGGGCAGGTCACCGTCAACGACATGATCATGGCGCGTTACACCGCCGACGCCTGGCGCGGCCGTGTTTACGCGGTGCGGTATTTTCTGCTGTTCGTCAGCGCCGGCGCGGCGATCGGCATGATTTCGCTCCTGCATGAGAGCGGCGGTTTTGCGCTTGTCCTCGGCGTCAATGCCGTCATCGCGCTGCTGCTATTCGTCACAACATTGGCGTTGGTGGCGATGATTATCAGTGTCGAAGGCAAGCAACGCTCGCCGCAGCCGGCGGAGTGAATCAAAACAACGGCGGGATCAGGTCATCGACTTTGACTTGTGTCTGCCGCGATCCGAAGACCTGTCACCGCGGCCGTATCGTGTTCTTCGCGCGCTTGAATTCATTGCGCACTACCGTGGGTTTGTGCTTGCTCGTAACCTATTGTGAATAGCCGGCGAGTTTTAGCGACTTTCGATTTCGCTTTCATTTCAGTCTTTCGATCAGCGCCATGGCTGCTGCCGGGGCCCGCACTTTCGCTTCGTGGATGAAATAGATGAAAACATCCCGAGGCTGTTTTTTCGCGGGCGTTTTGGTCACGCGCGGCAGATCTTTCGGCTCGCCCCCTTGTGCCCAGGTCCTGCCGCGAGCCGCCCAACCATCGAGTGCCTTCGGCGGATAGCCAGCCTTGAGTTTTTCGTCGCCTTTCTGCAATCGCGCATAGACAAAATCGCCGCTGACGTCTGCTATGGCCGGGTAAGTATCGTGTTCGGCGAAGACCACGGGCACATTGAACTGTCGCACCAGCGCGACGAAAGCAGGCGTCTTGAAACTATCGTGGCGGACCTCCACGACATGGCGCAGCGTGTGCCCATCGAAAGTTTTCGGCAGCAATTCGAGAAAGCCGCCGAAGTCTGCGTCGTCGAATTTCTTGTACGGCGTGAACTGCCAGAGCAGGGGGCCGAGGCGCGTGCCGAGCTCCGTTACGCCGGAATCGAGGAAGCGCTTGATCGAATCTCCCGCCTCCTTGAGCACGCGCCGGTTGACCGCATAGCGTGGACCTTTGAGAGAAAAAACAAATCGCTCAGGCACTTCCGATGCCCATTTGCGAAAAGTTGCCGGGGTCTGCGTGCGGTAGAACGTGCCGTTGACTTCGATCGATGTCAGGTGCTCGCCGGCGTAGGAGAGTTCGCGCGCGTGCGGCAGGCCCTTGGGATAGAAGACGCCGCGCCAGGGCTCATAGGTCCAGCCTCCGATTCCGACATAAATGCTGCTCGGCCGTTTTGTCATACCCCTGTCATGTCAGGCGTATAATATGGCTTGCAAGTGGCGAAGCGTATTTCGTCGCCACGACGGCCACTGCGACGAGGCGACGCCGGATGAACGCGCGCCTTTTCGTGTGGTCGTTACTTTTTTAGCCTCGCGCTTAAAGCAAAAGGCCCGGGATTTCCCCGGGCCTTTGCATTCGTGATGAGCGGACCGATTAGAAGTCCATGCCACCCATGCCGCCACCGCCCGGCATCGCCGGGGACGCGTTCTGCTTCTTCGGCAGTTCGGCGACCATGGCCTCGGTGGTGATCAAGAGGCCGGCGACCGACGCCGCGTTCTGGATCGCGGCACGCACGACCTTGGTCGGGTCGATGATGCCCTTGGTCATGAGGTTGCCGTACTCGCCATTCTGCGCATCGAAGCCGTAGGAGTACTGATCCTTCTCCATCAGCTTGCCGACAACGACCGAGCCGTCAGCGCCGGCATTGATGGCGATCTGGCGGGCCGGCGTCTGGATCGCCTTGCGAACGATATCGACGCCGTGCTTCTGGTCCTCGTTTTCAGTCTTGACCCTCTTGAGGGCCTCGACCGCGCGCAGCAATGCGACACCGCCGCCCGGCAGGATGCCTTCCTCGACCGCGGCGCGAGTCGCGTGCATCGCGTCGTCAACTCGATCCTTGCGCTCCTTCACCTCGACCTCGGTGGCGCCGCCGACGCGGATGACCGCAACGCCGCCCGCGAGCTTGGCAAGCCGCTCTTGCAGCTTCTCGCGATCGTAGTCGGACGTGGTCTCCTCGATCTGCGCCTTGATCTGCGACACGCGCGCCTCGATGTCGGCCTTCTTGCCGGCACCGTGCACGATGGTGGTGTTCTCCTTGTCGATCATCACCTTCTTGGCACGGCCGAGCATGGCAATCGTGACGTTCTCGAGCTTGATGCCGAGATCTTCACTGATCGCCTGTCCGCCGGTCAGGACGGCAATATCCTGCAGCATGGCCTTGCGGCGATCGCCGAAGCCCGGCGCCTTCACCGCTGCGACCTTGAGGCCACCGCGCAGCTTGTTGACGACAAGCGTGGCAAGCGCCTCGCCCTCGACGTCTTCAGCCACGATGAGCAGCGGCTTGCCGGTCTGAACCACCGACTCGAGCAGCGGCAGCAGCTCCTGCAGGCCCGACAGCTTCTTTTCGTAGATGAGGATATAGGGGTCCTCCATCTCCGTCCGCATCTTGTCTGCGTTGGTGATGAAGTAGGGGGAGATATAGCCGCGGTCGAACTGCATGCCTTCGACGACTTCGAGCTCGGTCTCGAGCGACTTCGCTTCTTCGACCGTGATCACGCCTTCATTGCCGACTTTGGCCATCGCCTTGGCGATCATCTGGCCAACGGCGGTGTCGCCGTTCGCGGAAATCGTGCCGACCTGGCCAATCTCATCGTTCGACTTAACCTTCTTGGAGCGCTTCTTGAGGTCCGCGACGACCGCTTCCACCGCCTTCTGAATGCCGCGCTTCAAATCCATTGGGTTCAT
>JBGQLL010000358.1:0-3109 GCA_041500065.1 Pseudolabrys sp. | reverse complement strand
TTTAAGCTCATGCAGGAAGGCCGGGAGCATTTGTGCTGTCTGCGCCTTGGTATCGTGAAACAGGACAATGCCGCGTCCGACCCGCTCGATACGGGCCAGAATAAGGTGCAATTCCTGCTCCGGCGTCATCCGCACCCAGTCGCTTGCCCAGACATCCGCACCAAATACCACCACTCCGCGCTCGCCCATCCGATCAAGGATGGCACGGTTCGAAGCGAAGCCAGGAAATCGGAAGAAGGGCGTCGTTGGCGTCGTGCGTCGTTCGCCATAGAGCGCGAGTTCGTCCGCAGCTATCCCGCGGTCGATCTCGCCCTCTGCCCGCGCCAGCGGCATACGGTCGAGCAGGGGGTGCGAATAGCTGTGATGGCCGACGCTATGGCCATCGGCGAGAGCACGTCGCGCGACTTGCGGATGCGCCGCCACGTTTCGTCCCAACAGGAAAAATGTGGCACGAACACATTCACTCTTCAGAGCATTTAGGACCTTCTGGGTTGTCCCGGGCCAGGGACCGTCGTCGAACGTGAGCACCAGCTCCTTGGCATGCAGTGGCAGCGTTGCAGGAAACTGTTTACGGCCGATCCGCGGCGTGCTCTTGGCGTCGACCTCGATCGTCCGTTCAGTACCGAGCGCGTCGGGGTTGCCCGGGCACGAGGCCGCGGTCCCCGCCGCGGGAGCAAGGGCTACGGCAAACGCAAGAAAGGACGTACGGATCATGAGTCATCCAATGCCGCAACAGCCGCCGATGGGAAAGCTCACGTTCAGCGGCGCATCTATGCGTTAATTATTGCCCAAGGTGCAGGCGCGGGCGTACAAGCGTCGCGCTTTCAATATTTGCCGGCAGGCTTCGACATGCCCGATCAAGAACAAACAAACGGCGCCGAGGCCGCCCAACTGCCGCGCAATAAAGACGGCTCCATCCGCAAGACTTTCGTCAAAAGCGTTGCGCGCAGGATCGAGACGGCGGACGCCGCTGGCCTACGCGCGCTGGTCGGCGACCTGCACGAGTCCGACATGGGAGCCTTGATCGAGGCGCTTCCTCCAGAACAGCGGCCGCGACTTGTCGAGTTGCTGGGCATCGATTTCGACTTCACCGCGCTAACCGAAGTCGACGACGTGGTGCGTGACGAAATCCTTGAGGAGTTGCCGCCCCAGGCCGTTGCAAAGGGCGTAAGCGAACTGGAATCCGACGACGCGGTCGCGATCCTTGAAGATCTGCCGAAGGCCGAGCAGGCCGAAATCCTCGAGCAATTGCCGCAGCCCGAGCGCGGCGCGCTGGTGCGCAGTCTCGACTACCCAGAAGATTCAGCCGGCCGGCGCATGCAAGCGGAATTCATTGCCGTACCGCCAAGTTGGAATGTCGGCGAGGCGATCGATTACATGCGCGAAACGACGGAACTGCCGAAGCAATTCTACGAGCTCTATGTCGTGGACGAGGGCGGTCATTTTCTCGGAGCCGTACCGCTCGATCGATTGCTCCGCAGCAAGCGGCCAGTGCCCATTTCCGAACTGATGGAAAAAGATCGCCATCGGGTAAGTGCCACCCAGGATCAGGAGGAGGTCGCGCGTCAATTTCAACGCTACAATTGGGTGACGGCGCCAGTCGTTGACACGGGCGATCGCCTGGTCGGCGTCATCACGTTTGACGACGTCGCCGACGTCATTGAGGAGGAGGCGGAGGAAGACATCCACGCCCTTGGTGGTATCACGCGTGACGAGGAATTGTCCGACTCCGTGTGGACCATCGCGCGCGGGCGATTCAATTGGCTGCTGGTCAATCTCGCCACCGCGTTTCTGGCATCGTCCGTGCTCGGTCTATTCGAAGGCCAGCTGCAAAAGATGGTAGCGCTGGCGGTGTTGGCCCCCATCGTCGCAAGTCAGGGCGGCAATGCCACCACACAGACGATGACCGTTGCCGTGCGAGCCCTGGCGACGCGCGCCTTGACCGATGCCAATGCCTGGCGGGTTATTACGCGGGAACTGATGGTCGGCCTGCTTAACGGTATTGCTTTTGCAGTCATTACCGGCATTGCGGCCTACATCTGGTTCAAGGTGCCCGGCCTCGGGTTCGTGATCGGTCTTGCCATGATATGCAACCTGATCGCGGCGGCCCTTGGCGGAATCCTCATTCCGCTGCTCCTGCACCGCCTCAAGATCGATCCCGCCGTTGCTTCGAGCCCATTTGTGACTACGGTCACCGATGTAGTGGGTTTTTTCTCATTTCTGAGCATTGCGAGCCTTTGGTTCGGTCTGCGCTAGAGGCATTGCCGCCGGTTACCACTTGTTCACCCTGTTTGCTGACCAACGCTTAAAACCCCACCCGTAACGCTATATCCGGCGCGGCAGCGTAGGCTGGGAGTATCCCGGTGCACGAGGTCAATACTGAAGCAACGGGTTCAACCCCCGGCCGCTGGCTGTTGGCCCGGGCGACGCGAAGGTACGCGCCGAGTTCGCAGGTTGTCCTTGGTGGTTCACCTGCCCCGACACGACACATGCTCGCCGTAACGCGCCTGATCGTCGCATTCATCATTCTCGCTATGGCGGCGACAGTGCTCGGAACGGGCATCGGCTATCAGCAGGCGCGGCAAAGTGACGAGCGACTGCTGGTTGAGCAGCACGTAGCCTTGCGCAACGCCATCGGAGAATTTCGCGCACAGTTCGCCAGGCCGGGTGAAATCGATCCACGCCTCATGCGCGCGGCTGAGCGGATCCTAGGAGCAAGAAATATCAAGTTCGAGAGCGATCCGGGCGCGGGTGATCGCGAAACGCAACCAGTGCTGACCGCCGATGGCCGTATCGCGGGCTTTTTCAGTTGGGATAATCCGCGCCCCATGATGCAAACGATGGACCGGCTGATGCCTATTGCCGCCGGCATCGCGTTCGTGCTGGTTGGCTTTGCCACCCTCACACTCCGGCAGCTCAAGCGCGCACGACGAGAGTTTGCATTGAGGGAAGTGGAGGCAGCACGCGCGGGCGACGAGGACAAACTGACCGGTTTGCCGAACCACGCCAAAACACTGGAGTTGCTGGACCTGGCTCTCGCGGAGCGGGCCGATCACGATTGGACGACCTTCGCGCTCATAGAGCTCGACGGTCTGGTCGATGTCGCCGC
>JBGQLL010000357.1:0-3119 GCA_041500065.1 Pseudolabrys sp. | reverse complement strand
CGTTGGAGCGCACCGTCGAGCAATATCCACACTGGTGTGCAACGGAAATCTTGATGCGGCACATTTCCTTGAGCTTGTGCGGCAGCACGCCCTTGTAAAGTACCTTATTCCAGTATTCGACCCAGCCGGTGCCGACCTCGCTGCGAGTCATGATACTGACGACGCGCGGATCCGGTGCGCCGGTGCGTTTGGCGGATTCGATGAGTTCGCGGGTATGGGGCGTCTTTTCGCTTTCTTCGATATAGCGCACGCGGGGCATGGCGGTTCTCCCTGACAGTTTTCCCAACGCTAGGAGGATCGGCTGGCGGCGGCAACCCGAGCGGCAGACTCTCGTGTTATGAGAAAGCATGACCACGCTGAAATGGCTGCTTCTCATTGCTGCGCTCGGGTACGGTGGATTGCTGGCATTGATGTATGTTTTCCAACGATCGTTGATGTATTTCCCCGACCAGGCGCGCACACCGCCGGCCACCGCCGGCCTGCCGCAAGCCGAGGAAGTGACACTGACCAGTGCCGACGGTGAAAAGCTGATCGCCTGGCACTTGCCTCCACAGGGGACAAAGCCGGTTGTCATCTATTTTCAAGGTAATGCCGGTGCACTTGACCTGCGCGCCGGCCGCTTCAGATGGTTGATCGCCGATGGCACCGGCCTCGTGGCCCTATCCTATCGTGGCTACGGGGGCTCGACCGGTAAGCCCACCGAAGCCGGCCTGATCGACGACGCCGCGGCGGCTTACGATTTTACGGTCGCGCGCTACCCGGCAAGGCGCATCGTGCTGTGGGGCGAGTCGCTTGGCACGGGGGTTGCCGTTGCCCTGGCTGCCGAGCGCGAGGTCGGCGGCATTATTCTCGATGCGCCCTTTACGTCTATTGCCGATGTCGGCGCTGCTGCCTACCCGTTCGTACCGGTTCGCTGGTTTATCAAGGATCCTTTCCAATCGGATGAGCGGATTGCGCATGTCACTGCACCGCTGTTGGTGCTGCATGGCGAGTTCGATCGTATCGTGCCGATACGGTTCGGCGAAAAGCTTTTCTCTCTGGCGAAAGAACCGAAACGAATGGTGCGTTTCCCGCTAGGCGGACACGTCGATCTCGACGAACATGGCGCGGAGAAAATCGTGAAGGCGTTTTTGATTGAACTGGCAAGCGCGGGTGAGGGGCAATTGCAGTGATGTTGCGATTGGCATGGGCCGCAGCTGTGCTCGTTTGGCCGGGGGCCGCAATCGCGGCCGAGCCGGTGCGCCACATCGGCATCTACGTGCAGCCTTTTTACGGAGCGGCACCGACGTCCGGCGGGAAGCCCCATGTTGCCGTCGGCAAACAGTACAATGACTTGCTCAGTTCGAACCGCCGCGAGGATATTTTTGCCGCGCGCGATCTGGTTCTGGCCAAGCCGGCCCTGGTCACGCCCATGACCATGATGGTGCTCGCGATCCGACTCTATGACGTGGGCTTACGCGACGATGCGGTGTTTTGGTTCTACGTAGCCAAGGAGCGCTACATCGTGATGTCGGAAGTACTGGATGTGAAGACGCAAACGCTTGCGCAAGCTGACGACGCGATGCGCAGCTTTGCAACTCTGGCCGGACCGATCATCAATGGCTACGCCTTCTGCGATCTCGCCAAACAGACGGAGCATCACGCAAAGGCGGTTCAATGGGTGGAAAACAACCCCTACGAGGTGATGTTCATGGTGCGCGCACCGGCTTTGCCCGGTGATCGCGCCGACAATGCAAAGCGAGCCGTCGCCAATGCAAAGGAACGGGCCGCCAAGGAGCGTGCCTATTTCGACGACGCCAAGACGCGCAATGCGTATTACGTCACCCGCAAACAAAACGAAGCAGACGTGAAGTTTTGCTGGAAATAGCGCCGGCCAAAACAATAGCGCGGGCGACATAAGGCCCGCGCTAGCATCAACTTGAATATATATTGCGCCGAAGTCGCGATCAGCCGAAACGCCGCTGTCCGCCGCGACCTTGTCCGCCGTTGCCGCCACCAGGACCGGTGCCCGGAGTTGGACGAGGCTTCATCGGCAGGAGACCCTCGCGCTGCATCTTCTTGCGCGCGAGTTTGCGGGCCCGGCGGATCGCTTCCGCCTTTTCCCGTGCCTTCTTTTCCGAGGGTTTTTCGTAGTGGCCGCGGAGCTTCATCTCGCGGAAAATGCCCTCGCGCTGCATCTTCTTTTTCAGCGCCTTCAGGGCCTGGTCGACATTGTTGTCGCGAACGAGAACTTGCACGCTTGCTCCTTCGTTGTTGGTCCGACGGGTTAAGGTAAAAGCCGCGAAAACGGGGCTTTGAGTCGGGTGGCTCTAGCAGAAAAGACGTTAAGAGTCCATTGGAGCTGCGCCAATGATAGTTGGTCCGCGGCCATTTCTTATGTGGGAGGAGGGGTTAGTGGGTTGTCAACTCAGTGCGGCCACACCCGCGTGACGTGTCCCATTTTGCGTCGAGGACGTGCCTCGCCCTTGCCGTACACGTGCACGGAGGTTCCCGGCACGGTCAGCCAGCGCGCCGCCTCGTTCACTTCCGCACCGATAAGGTTCACCATCTCCACGCGCCTGCCGAGCCGCAAAGGTTTGGCCAGCGGCCATCCCGCAATCGCCCGGACGTGTTGTTCGAACTGCGAGACGGTTGCGCCGTCGATCGTCCAGTGGCCGGAATTGTGCACGCGCGGGGCGATTTCGTTGACCAGCACCGTCCGCCGCCGTCCCGTGCCGACGACGAACATTTCTACGCCGAGCACGCCGACATAGTCGAATGCCTTGGCGATACGGGTTGCGATCTGGCGCGCCTCGCGCGCGAGCGCCGGCGTCACTTTCGCTGGCACGCGCGAGATTTTGAGAATGTGGTCGCGATGCTCGTTCTCGGTAACCTCAAAACATTCCACCTTGCCGTCGCGCGCGCGAGCCGCGACGACTGAAACCTCGCGCTCGAAATCAATCAAGCCTTCAAGGATGCACGGCGCATTGTGTACCGACCGCCATGCCGAGATCGCGTCACCGCTTTTCGAGACTTTCGCCTGACCCTTGCCATCATAACCAAGTTGACGCGTCTTGAGCACGGCCGGCAAACCAACGGCCTCCACAGCCTCGGCCAATTGCGTTGCGCTGTGAACCGGT
>JBGQLL010000356.1:0-3148 GCA_041500065.1 Pseudolabrys sp. | reverse complement strand
TTTATTGCCTTTGGCGCTCTCCTCATAGACGAATTCATTGACGACGATGCGCGCGTTCGCGGTGAGGCTCAAGGTTGTCTCGTCGTCGAAGGTAACGCCGAGCGAAGCGTTGGCGCCGGTCCGCAACACGTCATTTTTATAGACAGCGTCACTGACTTTCAGCGTGGAAGGCGCCGCATTGCCACGCGTCACCGTCGAGAGGCCTTGCAGCGTCGCGACCTGGCCCACCGGATCGTTTGTGTCCTGATTTACGTTAGATTTATTTTGCGCGCGTGCCACTCGTGGCAACGCAGCCGCGCCAGCGAAAAGTACAATAAACTCGCGGCGCTTCATTCCCATCCCCGCACTTTCGGAAGGGCATGGTAGCGACTCAAGCGGGGATATTGGAAGGGCTTGGCCATATCTGATTTTGGCCCAGCGCGACATTCGGCAGAATGAAGTCTGCTTTTGGCGAAGAGCACGTAGATTGCGCGGAAACCAGGGACAGGCCTCCCGCCTACCTGTCCCTGGTGTCGTTCCCCCGGTGCGTGCGCACTCAAACCGGGGGAACGCCCTAGCCCCGGTCAGGCCTGCGCGATCGGGATCGCAACAAACCTCGTCGCGTTATCCGACTTCAATCGCATCAGCACAGCACGCTTGCCATTTTTTTTGGCGTCATTGATGGCATTGCGCACGTCGACCGGGGTAGCAACTTTCTTGCCGCCAACGTCGAGGATGACATCGCCAATCTTGAAGCCATGCTCGGAGGCAAGTCCGTTGGGATCAACATTGGTCACGACGACACCTTCGGTGCTTCCGCTGGTTGGGACCTTTCCGGCAGGAGCAAGCATCAGCCCAAGCTTTGGCCCATCGCCGCCGTTCGAGCCGGCGTCCGATGGCGTTGCCCGAGCCTCACGCTCTTTTGGCAGTTCGGCGAGCGTCAGCGAGATGCTTTTCTCCTCGCCCTTGCGCCAAATGGTGAGCTTGGCTGTGCTGCCCGGCGCCATGGCGCCGATTTGTTTGGCGAGCTCACGGGCATCCTTGACCGCATGGCCGTTGACGGCATTGATGACGTCGCCGGAGAGAACTCCCGCCTTGGCTGCAGGACTGTCCGCTTGCGGTTCGGCGACAAGCGCACCTTCACTTCGCTTCAAGCCGAGGCTCTCGGCGATTTCGGCCGTGACCGGTTGGATCTGTACACCGATCCAACCGCGAGTGACCGCACCCTTGTCCTTGAGCTGAGCGACCACCGACTTGACCGTCTCGGACGGAACGTCGAATGCAATACCGACTGAGCCGCCGGAGGGCGAGAAGATTGAGGTGTTAACCCCAATGACATTGCCGTCCATGTCGAAAGTCGGGCCACCGGAATTCCCCTTGTTGACCGACGCATCGATCTGGATGAAGTCGTCATAGGGACCAGCCCCAATGTCGCGACCACGTGCGGAGACGATACCGTTGGTGACGGTGCCGCCGAGCCCGAACGGGTTGCCGACCGCAAGGACCAGATCGCCGATGCGCGGAGCCTTGTCGGCCAGTTTGACGAAGGGGAAATCACTGCGGCCATCGACCTTGATCAGGGCAATGTCAGTGTGCTCATCGGCGCCAATGACTTTCGCGCCATAAGTTTTCCCGTCGTCAGTCGTGATCTCGACCGTCTGCGCCTTGTCGATGACGTGGTTGTTGGTCACTGCGTAGCCGTCGGCGCTGATAAAGAAGCCCGAACCTTGGCCGGTCATGGCGTGCTTGCGCGGCTGATCCTGATCGTCAGGAGTGCCCTTGCCGCCGGGCATTCCGAAGCGGCGAAAGAATTGCTCCATTTGTGAATTCGGCGGGAATGGCGAATTACCTTCGAAACCTGTGGTGTTCGTATTGCCGTCCATTTTTACGCGGACCGCGACCACGGCGGGCTTCACCTTTTCCACGATATCGGCAAAGCCAACCGGCCGATTCATGTTATCGGCGGCGCCGGCTTCGGAAACGGTGAGAAGGCTAAATTGACGTACCTCAAACCCGACCACGAGAGTGGCGGCGGCAAGGCTGGTGACAGTTGCAAGCAGGATAAGGCGGCGCGCGGAAAGAATGCGCCCTTTCTGGATTGGATTCATGATTGTCGCGTCTCCATTTGATGGACAGCGCCCTCGGCGGTGTGCTGGGCAGGCTCAATAGAGAGCGTCAAGTTGCTGCGAGATGACGGTGGAATTAACAATTGGCAATTATCGCCGAGCACCATTGCCCGGGTAAAAGGAACCCCAATTGTCAGGCGTCTGCCTCTAGGCTCGCCAACGCAATTTCACCGTCAGTGATGTAGTGGTTGATGTGTTCGATGTGCTGGCCCGCTTGAAATTGACTCACGTCCCCGATGACTCGGTTATTCCTCAACTCAGCAATGATAAAATTCCGCTCGGCGTTCGTATCCGAATCGGTCGCGTGGGTGATCTGGAATGTGAGTTGGGTTAGGGAGAAACCAGTATCCTTGGTGCCGGCTCCGATCCAGTAGACGTCTGCATTACCCGGTGGCCGATCGGTATTTAGCCAGAATTTGGCCGTTCCCCATGTGGCCTCGGCGAGCGCGATATCCAAAGCCCAGAATCGAATGTGATGGCGCTTCCGCGGGCTGTCATCGATCGCTTTCTGGAAACCGATGTCCTGGCCGCGTCCGAAAAGATAGAGGGTGCTGAACGGGGCGGTCGGGTAGGGGGAGTTCATCAGGAATGCCCGGACCATACGCCACGAGCTTGCCAGCCCCAATCGATCAGCCTCCGACCAGGCGGCGGTTGCAAAGGCGGTGTGAAGCTGTTGAAGCGTACCAACGAGCACGAGATTGACGGGATCACCGGGCAACCCGTCGCCGGTAATTGTGTAGCGAGGCACCCGTTTGCGCTGAAGAATCTTAAGACCCATGCGAACGATACGCGGAAGGATAATGTAGGCCGCCATCCCATAAGTGGCGGCCAAAGCCAGAATCCATGGCAGTCTCTGGTCTGCAAATTCGAAGACCACAAAGACAATCAGCCAGACGCTAAAGATACCGAGGCCGAAGATGAGCAGGCGCTGCAAAAAACGTTTCAGCAATCTCATGATCTGGCCATCATAACGCAGCGGACGTTCGGTGTCGCTTTGGGTCTATTCGATCACCTCATCAGCTTGCGCAATCAGAGTTGGGCCG
>JBGQLL010000355.1:0-3208 GCA_041500065.1 Pseudolabrys sp. | reverse complement strand
CAAATTTATGTCGCCCATGTGTTCCTGCTCGCGATCTACCTCGCCGAGATCGCCTATGTCGCCAACAGCTTCGACAATCCTCTCTATGCCGAGGAAATGGGCGTACTCGATTTTCTCAAGAATCCAGACGTCACCATATTTCAGGCGCTGCTGCTGAAGTTCAAGCCGGTGAATATGGACGTGCTGCCGCTTTATATCTTGCTGCTGGCATGGTTCCCACCGATGCTGTGGCTGCTGCTGCGCACGCCGTCGATCGCGCTGCTCTCGTCGGCAACGCTCTACGCGCTGATGTGGCTGTTCGAGTGGAACATCCCAGCCTATCCGAGCGGCACCTGGGTGTTCAATCCATTTGCATGGCAGTTGCTGTTCGTTTTCGGCGCCTGGTGTGCGCTCGGCGGCGCGCAAAATCTTTCGCGCTGGTTACATTCCAGGGTGGTGGTGGGGTTGGCGATCGCCTATCTCGTGTTCGCGTTTGCAATCGCAATGACCTGGTATTTTCCGAGGCTTGCGGTTTTCGTCCCAAAGTTTGTCGGCGAAGCGATCTATCCGATCGACAAGACCAATCTCGATGTGCTTCGCATCATGCATTTCCTTGCACTGGCTGTGATAACGGTTTTTTTCGTGCCGCGTGACTGGCCGGCGCTAAAGTCGCGGATCTTCTGGCCAGCGATCGTTTGCGGGCAGCATTCGCTGGAAACATTCTGTATCGGCGTCTTCCTGTCTTTTGCGGGTCACTTCGTATTTACAGAGGTGTCCAATCGCGTTCTCACCCAGGTGATTGTCAGTTTTCTCGGCATCGCCATCATGGTTGCCGTTGCGGCGCTGATTTCATGGTATAGACAAGCCGAACGACGGGGCGGGGGACCGCGCCCGCCTGCCGCTAGGCCGGGATATGCGGGGGGCGACGCATGATAAGACGCTCGCTTTTGCTGGCGTTGCTGATGCTGGGCAGCGGTCCGACATGGGCCGAGCAGCCGGCTGAATGCCGTGTTGCCGAGAACCTCACCGAGTCGAATTTCCGGTTGCCACAGGTCGCCCGTGCGCTGAAAGCGAAGCAGCTGACCGTGTTGGTTGTCGGCGCCGGTTCCTCGCAACTGCCGGGAGCGAGCGGCGTGGGCAACGCGTATCCGGCGCGGCTGCAGCACGCGCTTGCGCAACAACTGCCAGGCGTTGACGTGAAGCTTACAACCGACATCAAAGCGCGACGCACCGCTGCCGAAATGGTCAAGGCGCTTCCGGCTGCACTAAGCGCCGCCAAGCCGGCACTTCTGGTGTGGCAAACCGGAACGGTGGATGCGATGCTTTCGGTTGATCCAGATCAATTCAGCCAGGCGCTCGACAAGGGTATTAATATTGCCCATTCGGCAGGCGCTGATGTGGTTTTAATCAACGCGCAATACAGTCCACGAACCGAATCGATGATTGCCCTTGGTACATATGCGGAAGACATGCGTTGGGTTGCATTGCAGCATGAAGTGCCTTTATTCGATCGATTCAGCATCATGAAATTGTGGGGTGAACTCGGAACGTTCGATTTATATTCGGCCACGAAAAAACTTGACATAGCCGAGCATGTCCATGATTGCATAGGTCGGCTGCTGGCTGATCTCGTGATCGCGGCGGCCAAACCAGAAGAGCCGCCGGTCAACGGCAGCCGCTAACGACAGGTTGAGGATTAACTTGCGGAACGAAATTCCCGGGCAACGGGCCTCGAAATCGATGGCCGCCGCCGCGCTGTTCGCGGCGCTCGCTTTTGTATTGCCGGCGAAGGCCGATACAACGCCGCCGGCTTGTGATGCGCCACTCGAACTCATCCGTTTGGCAAATCCACTGCCGCACATTGCGCAGAAGGTCACTGCGGGTGAACCGATCACGATCGTTGCCATCGGCTCATCGTCGACGGCGGGCGCCGGCGCCAGTTCACCAGCATCGACTTATCCGAGCCGGCTTGAGGTTGAGCTCCGCGAGCATTTCCCACGATTGTCGATCACGGTCATCAATCGCGGCGTCGGCGGCGAAGAAGTGCCTGACATGCTCGCGCGGTTTGATTCATCTGTGATCGCCGCCAAGCCTGACCTGGTGCTTTGGCAGCTCGGTACCAATTCGGTCATCCGTGGTCACAAGCTCGCCGACCATGGCGCCCTGATCCGCGCCGGTCTCAACAAGGTTCGCGCCATCGGCGCCGACGTTGTTCTGATCGATCCGCAATTTGCGCCGAAGGTGATTTCAAAACCCGAAGCCGAGTCCATGGTCGCGCTGATCGCGACAACCGCCAAGCGGGAGGATGTCGACCTGTTCCGCCGCTTCGATGTGATGCGGCATTGGCGCGAGGTTGATCATCTTGCATTCGAGACATTCGTGTCGCCCGACGGGCTACACATGAACGACTGGAGCTACGCTTGTATGGCGAAAGGTCTCGGCAACGCCATCGCCGAGGCAACGCAGCGCCCGATAATGTCGGCGACGGCGTTGCACCACGTCGTTCCCTGATTCATCTCAGGTCTTATCCAGCGCCGTCAGCAAATCCTCGATCAGATCGTCGGGGTGTTCGAGGCCGGCTGAAAATCTGATCAATCCATCGCCGATGTCGAGCTCCGCGCGCTGCTCGGGTGTCAGCCGCTGATGCGTTGTTGTGGTCGGATGTGTGACCAAACTTTTGGCGTCGCCGAGATTGTTCGTAATTGCAATCAACCGGAGCTCATTGAGAAAACGGAAGGCGCCTTGCTTGCCACCTTTGACCTCAAATGAGCACAGCGTCGAGCCCGCGCGCATCTGCTTCTTGATGATCTCGGCTTGCGGGTGATCCGGACGGCCCGGATAAATCAACCGTGTGATCTTCTTGTGTCCGGCAAGCGCATTGGCGACCGCACCGGCGTTATCGGTCTGCCGCTGCACGCGCACTGGAAGCGTCTCCAGGCTCTTGAGCAGAATCCATGCATTGAATGGAGATAACGACGGGCCCGTTTGACGCAGGATCTGATGGTAGTGATCGAGGATCAGCTTCTCGGAGCCGAGGATGACGCCGCCAAGGACACGGCCTTGGCCGTCGATATGTTTGGTCGCCGAGTAAACCACGCAGTCAGCGCCGAGTGCGAGCGGGCTTTGGTACAGCGGGGTGGCGAACACGTTGTCGACCACCAGCTTGGCGCCAGCATTGTGTGCAACGTCCGCAACGGCGGCGATGTCGATCACTTCCAGGGTCGGGTTT
>JBGQLL010000354.1:0-3228 GCA_041500065.1 Pseudolabrys sp. | reverse complement strand
TTTCCGTTTGGCGTTTTCGACCAACATATCGGTGCCGGCGGCGAAGCGTGCGCGTACCTCACGGAACGCGCGTGCGCGCGCCTGTGCGGCCACCCTGTCAAGGACTACACGAGCGAGGTCGCGTTCACTCTTGCCCCACGCCGCGCTGCGAGCCGCCACGAGGTTTGCCTGCGAGCGCAGGATGATGCCGTCCTCCACGACTTTCAGCCCGTTGGCAGCGAGCGTCGTGCCGGTGGTGGTAATGTCGACGATCATCTCCGCGGTACCTGCCGCAGGTGCGCCTTCAGTCGCGCCAGAGCTCTCGACGATGCGATAATCAACGATGCCGTGCGAGGAGAAAAAATCGCGTGTCAAATTGACGTATTTGGTCGCGACCCGCATCTTGCGGTCGTTGTGCTGACGGAAAGACGTGGTGACGTCGTCGATATCGGACATCGTGCGCACGTCGATCCAGGCCTGTGGCACCGCGACCACGACATTGGCAAAACCAAACCCAAGGCCCTCAATGAGTACCACGCGTTTATTTGCGTCGGGGATCATCTCGCGAACCAGATCCTCGCCTGTGACGCCGAGATGTACGGCACCCGCCGCGAGCTGGCTGGTGATTTCAGATGCCGACAGATAAGCGACCTCCACGCCGTCTAGACCGGAGACGGCACCGCGATAGTCGCGCGCGCCGCGCGGTTTGATGAGTGTCAGGCCCGCGCGCGCAAAAAATGCTTCCGCGTTTTCCTGCAGGCGGCCCTTCGCCGGAACGGCAAGCACCAAAGGCTCGCTCATGACGCGCCTCCGTAGACCGCCAGCCGTTCGATCCAAACCGCGAAACCAACGGCTGGAATCGGGTTGACCGCGCCAAGCCGCGTGAGCAACTCGTCGTAACGGCCGCCGGCGACAAGGGGATCGCCGGTGCGCTTCGGATCAGTCAGTTCAAAGACGAGACCGGTGTAGTAATCGAAGCCGCGGCTAAAAGCGGTCGAGAAATGCACTCGTTTGACGTCGACGCCGCGGGCCTCAAGAAATCCGGTGCGGCTTTCGAACTGATCGAGCGCCGGCGCGAGTGCAGGCATCATCTTGGCTTCACGGGCCAGCGTGCGCAGAGCAGCAGCGGCCTCGTCCGGGTTACCTTGAATGGCGAGAAAACGTTCGATCAATCCGCGTACCTCGCGCGGCAGCTTGGCGCTGGCGCCGAGCGCGGATTGTTCGAGGAAGCGGTCCGCGATCTCTCCGACTGAGCGTCCCCCGACCGCGTTGATGCCCGCGATGGACAACAGGTCGGTCACCAGTGCATGCGCGCCCTTCGGGTCGGAACCGGCAAGTGCTGCCAATACGCCTTGATATTCGGGCCGTGCATTGTTGCCGCCGAGCACGAGCCGATCGAGATCGTGCGCAAGATTGGTCTTGCGGTTGAAATCCTTGATCAACCGGCGCTTCCATGCCGGTGGCAGGTCAAGTCCTGCGATGAGGCTTGCGAACAATGCGACGTCGCCAATCTGGATATCGGGTGTGGCAACGCCGTAGTGCGCTGTCGCTTCCAGGCCGAGCGACAGCATCTCGGCATCGGCGGCTGCTTTGTCGGCACGGCCAAACGATTCAATGCCCGCTTGCAAGAATTCGGCGGCCGCATCCCTGCGATGACGGAATACCGGACCGAGATAGCAGTAGCTCGCCGGTTTTCCTGCGGCGGACGATGCGAGATAGTCGCGCGACACGGGTATGGTGAGGTCCGGACGAAGGCAGAACTCGTCGCCGTCCGGCGCAGTCGTCAGATACATGCGCCGACGGATGTCTTCGCCGGACAGGTCGAGGAAAGGCTCCGCTGGCTGCAACAGCGCGGGCGCAATACGGACATAGCCGGCGCGCTCATAGGAGGCGACCAGCGCCTCCGCCCGCGTGTCGGGCTGTTGCCTTTGCGTTGTCACGCTCGCGTCCATTGCGGTTCCAAAACAACTGCAAATCCAAGGTGTGCGGCTGGGCTTTTAGCATGCCGGGCTTAAGGATTCGACGACGTTTGAGCGCTGGGCTTAACGGTCAGTGCCGCCAAATGTTTGTCGTCGTTAATAAATTTTGCAACGCCCGGTCGTCGCCAGCGGCCAGTACGGCCCCGGTTACGACAGGCTTACCATATGTCCCAGAACGGGTAAGGGAATTTCAATACAACCGGGGTTGACTGGCGTCTGGAGACAACCCGATGAGCAAACCGGTCCCGCGTGCGGTCGTTGAGGCATTTTACCACGCCCTGTCGATCCGCGATATGGACAGGCTTGCGGACTATCTCAACGACGAGGTGGTGTGGACCATCAGCGGTCCGGTCGACATTCTGCCGTTCTGCGGCCAGCGTGTCGGCAAGGACGTCGTGATGAAATTGCTGGAGCGCGATATCCCGACCTTGCTGTCGAGTCGGCGTTTCGTTGCAAAAACCATGTTGGTGGATGGTGATCGAGCTGCGGTGCTCGGCAAGTTGACTGCAACCAAACGTCCCAGCGGTCGCGCGATAAGCTATCGCATCGCCCATTTCATTCAATTCCGCGACGAAAAGGTTATCGACTACGTGTCGATCATCGATAGTTTCGATGCTGTTGAGCAGATGCTTGGCTACAGTCTTGACGCATATGATGGCTATCGTGTGGATGGTAATATAGTCACTGTTTGACCGCGTTGTCGCCACCGCGGTCGATAGATGTCACCTGTGCCGTATCGTACTATCATCCATCCCCGAATTCGTTTCGGACCATCCATCATGCGCCGCTATGCCGCTGTTGCTGTTGTCTTGCTGTTGTCCGCTTCATTTGCACTCGCGCTCGACATGCCGACCCGTAAGGCGGGTCTATGGGAACTCAAGATGGAGTTCCGAGGCCGGAATCTTCCGGCTCAGCTTATGCAGCAATGCACGGATGCGAGCACCGACAGGCTGATGACGCTCAATTTCGGTGGCGCCGCCGATCGAAACTGCCAGAAGCGAGACGTGCATAACAATGGCGGTACCATCACTGTCGATTCAGTCTGCAGTTTCGGTGAAGCCACCACAACGTCCCACGCTGTTGTCAGTGGCGACTTCAACAGCGCCTACACCGTGCAGATCAGTTCAATGCGGCAGGGCGGGCGGCCAACTCCCGGTACCGCGCCTGGCGGCGAGTCACACATGACCATTTCAGCGAAATGGCTGGGGCCGCGCGTTGCAGGCCAGAAGCCCGGCGATGTCATGATGGGCAACGGCATGAAGATGAACGT
>JBGQLL010000353.1:0-3234 GCA_041500065.1 Pseudolabrys sp. | reverse complement strand
GCGGCCCTGCGCCTTCCACTGTTCAATGTAGGCAATCTTCTCTGCGGGTTTCAGACCGCCCTGCCATTGTCCGATACCAAGAGCGCTTGCGATGGGCGCCACCGCCTCGACGCGATCGCCGGACAGGATTCGCAGGTCGAGCCCGCGCCCGCGCAGCGAGTTTACGACATCGACGGCGTCGGGGCGGAGCTTCTGGGCGATCGCAATAATGTCGAAGCGTTTGCCGTGGCGGAAACAGATCGTCGAGGCGTTTGACACATTTGCCGTCACAACATCGCAAAAGTCCGCACGCCCGAGACGCGCCTCAATGCCGTCAATGATCGCGCGCACGCCCTGCCCCGCCTCTTCCATTGCGCCATCATACGGCGCGCGCATTGTCGCCTCACGCGACAACGCGACGGCGAGTGGATGCCTGCTCGACAGCGCCAGCCGCGCCGCCTTTTGCAGCAGATCAGGGTCGAGAGACGTTGCGTTGACGACGCGCGGCTCCGGCATCGTGAGGGTTCCGGTCTTGTCGAAGATAACGGTGTCCACGTCGGCCAGCCGTTCGATGGCGTCACCGGCATTGAGGATAACGTTGTTGCGGAACAGCGCGCCAGAAGCGACAACCTGCACGGCGGGAATTGCGAGCGCCAGCGCGCAGGGACAAGTGATAATGAGGACGGCAATCGCCGTCACCACCGCGTCATGAATACCCGCGCCTGCAATCAGCCAGCCGGCAAACGTCAGTGCAGCGGTCAGATGAACGACCGGCGCATAGACGCGGGACGCGCGATCGGCGAGCCGCATGGTGCGTGACCTGGCGCTCGCCGCCTTCTCCAGCAGCTTTTCGATTTCGTCGATGAGCGCAGATCCACCAGCGGCTGTGACTTTCAGCGTGAGCGCGCCCGAATAGTTCATGCTGCCGGCATAGACAGTCGCGCCAGCGTTGATCTTGCGACGCGCCGTTTCACCGGTGATCAGACTTTCGTCGATCTCGGAGGTTCCGTTAATTATCGTCCCGTCGGCTGGCACGCGCTCGCCAGGCTTCACCAGCAGCCGATCGCCGGCCTTGAGCGCCGCCACCGGCACGCTCACCAGTTCGTCGCCCGCAAAGCGATGTGCGGTTTCCGCCTTCAAGGCCGCAAGGTTACCGGCAACCGCGCGCGTCTTGCGGCGCATGGCGTGGTCGAGCGTGCGCCCGATCAGCAAAAAGAACAGCAGCATGATGGCCGAATCGAAATAAGCGTGCGTTGCATGGTTGGCCGTTTCCACCAGCGACATGCCAAGCGCGAGGACGACGCCGAGCGAAATCGGCACGTCCATGTTCAGCGAATGCGCGCGCAGTGCACGCCAGGCGTTTGCAAAGAACGGCTGCCCGGCATAGGCCGCAGCCGGCAGCGCGATCAGCGCCGACGCCCAATGGAAAAAGTCGCGCGTTTCGGGGGTAATGTCGGTGACGTTGCCCGACCATACCGACACCGACAACAGCATGATGTTCATGGCTGCAAAGCCGGCAACTGCGAGACATCGCGTAAGTCGGCGTGCTTCAGCGGCCTCTTCCTGTTCGGCACGCAGCGGCACAAAAGGATGGCCGTGATAGCCGCTTTTTTCCAGCGCATCGAGAATTTGCGCGGGTTTCACCGCGCCGTCGGCCCAGGCCACATGCAGCCGGCGATTGGTGAAATTGAGCCGCGCTTCGGTCACACCCGGAAGACTTTTAACCGCATTTTCGATACGGCCGATGCAGGCGCCACAGGAGATGCCGTCGACCGCAAGCTCCATGCCGAGCGTACCGTCTCCGGCGGGCTTGGTGTAAAGCGAGAGGTCGAGTGTTTCAGGCATAGTCAACTCGTCTTGTACTAGCGCAGTGTCACGCGGCTGCGCGAACGGAAGACGCGCGTCTCGTCGCGGTAAAGATCGACAATCAGCTCCCATTGTCCGGGCTGCATTTGCGCTGTGCCATGAAATTGCCCGGCGGCGGTGCGTCCCAGCACTATCACATGGTCGAACCGCTCATTGGCCGGATGTGCAAGGCGCGCTTGCGCGGTCAGGCCGGCAATCGGTGCGTCCTTGGCGTCGCGCGCGGAAATATCAAGGACAGTTTGGCCAGCGCTATTGCGCGCGAGTTTGCCGCTCACCTGCCAATGCAGCGCCTCCTGCTGTTCCGCGGCAGCGACATCCTGCTTGAACATCAGACCGGCTTTATAGGAACTGGACGTCTCTACCCCGCCAAAGGTCGAGGTCGCCGCTTTGACCATCACCGCGTTGACCGCGAATACCACGCCAAAAAAGCCCAGCAAGCAGAACAGCACGTGCTTGCCGGTCAATTCACGCGTCTTGCGAGGAACGCTCACCGACGGCCTCCTCTCATGGTCCGAAGAAGTGATCGCGCATTTCGGCCACCTCCCCCGAATTGATGTCGATCAGCTTGAACAGGATCGAAGTCGATGGAGCCGGCGGCGTGGTACTGTAGTCCGTGACTACAACCCGTACTTCCTTGGTCTGATCGGGGCCGACCGAGACCAGCTGCCTGCCATCGGCGCGCGGCGGCACGCCGACGAAGTCCACCAAAGTTGAAGGCAGGCCGTCGACGCTGACAATAAAGTCGCGATACTTGAGTTGTTTGTTCACGATACGAATGATGTAGCCATTGCGTAGCGCGCCATCAGACAGCCGCACATACATCGGGTTACGGTCATGGATGACGCTGATGCCTTCGCTGTCGCGGGTGGCGAGCGTGTAGATCATGATGCCGCCGACGACCGCAATAATTGCGGCATAAAGCACGGTGCGCATCCGCACCAGTTTGTAGAACGCCTGCTTGCCCTCCATGCGCTGCTTGATGTTGAGATCGGTGTCGTAGGCGATCAACCCGGTCGGGCGGCCAAGCTTCGTCATGATGACATCGCAGGCGTCGATGCATAGTCCGCACTGGATGCAGCCGAGATTGGCGCCGCCGCGGATATCGACGCCGGTTGGGCAAACGTGGACGCATTGCAGGCAGTCGACGCAATCGCCGGCCGGCTGGCCTTGCGCGCGCAATTGCTCGGCTTTCTTGGCCGAGCAGCGCGGCTCGCCGCGGTCATAGCGATAGGTGACGTTGAGCGCGTACTCGTCGGTGAGCGCGGCCTGTATGCGCGGCCATGGGCACATATAAAGACAGACCTGTTCGCGCATGTGGCCGGCAAGCGAATAGGTTGTGACGGTGAGGATGCCGATCCAGGCGTAGGCAACAAATGGTGCGTCGCCGGT
>JBGQLL010000352.1:0-3241 GCA_041500065.1 Pseudolabrys sp. | reverse complement strand
GGGATCGCGAGCGTCGCCATGCTTTCCATGAAGCACGCCGCCAGCCGCCCGAGACCGCCATTGCCGAGCGCTGCATCCGGCTCGCATTTGCGCAAATCCGACAGACCGACGCCGAGATCGCCGAGCGCGGTTTCGAACACCGGCAACAGCCCCATATTGTTCAAGGCATCGGTGAAGAGACGGCCGATCAGGAATTCCAGACTGAGGTAATAGACCCGCTTGGCGCCGGCGTCGTAGCTCTTCTTTTCCGCAATCAGCCAGCGATGCACGATGCGGTCGCGCAGCGCTAGCGCAGCCGCCTTATACCAGTCGTGCCGGGTCGCCATGCCGGCATCCTTGCCGATCGCAAGCCTGAGCTTGGCGAGGATAGCGCCCTTGATCTCGGCCAGCGCCAGTTCGTCAACGGGCTGACCCGGCGCCGGAAAATTCGCTATGAAAGTTTGATCTGGCAATTTCGATCCTGCGACTTGAACTCTGTGAATGCTACGCGTCTTGTTCCCCAATCGATACCCGCCGGTGGGCCTCGATTGTGCAACGCATGCATGATTTTTATGCAAGGACCGGGCCGATTAGTCTCTGCGGCCCCCGTTTGGTGATATGGTGGCATCCGAAATTGCGACGCCGTCAATTTCGGGGAGGACCGGGCCATGAGACTAGCGATCGAGATTGCCGCCGCCGCACTTCTGGTGTTTTGCATCTCCGCCACCAGCGCGGCATTCGCCACCAGCAAGACGGGCCGCAGCGCCGACGGCCTGAGCTGCGCGTTCAGCGTGCCGGCGAACGCCTCGCCCGCGGCGCGATGTGCTGCGATCCGAAGGCAGTGCGGCGGAAAGTTCTACGCCAACACTTGCGGCGACAGACTGTTGTCGGCGATGTGAGTTTCTAATCTTTCGTCGTCCCGGCGAAAGCCGGGACCCATAACCACCGCGCTTCAAAGCAGGTGGGACAGGTCGCTCCAGTCCAGATTGTCTTTTTCGATCAACTGAATTTTCCAATCGCGTCGCCAGTTTTTCAACTGCTTCTGGCGCGCGATTGCTTCCTGCGGTGATGCAAACTCCTCCACATGGACGAGGTGATGCACACAGTATTTCTTGACAAATTCCGAGCCATGACCGTTGCGATGCTGATCAAGCCTGGTCCGCAGATTATTGGTGACGCCAACGTAGAGCGTTCCGTGTCTGCGGCTAGCGAGAATGTAGACGCAGTAGGTGCCTGCGCTCATGGTTTCTCACGACCTCGCAATAACTCTGAAGCCGGTGGTTATGGATCCCGGCGTTCGCCGGGACGACATTGGTACCAGAACAAATTAAGAACACTTTAGTAAGTCTTTGATATATCATGGTGATTCGGCGCATGCCGATACAACATCTATGGTCTATCCGAGATTCCGAGGACTACATGTCCACCATCGCCTTCGATTCCTTCGCGCTTACCCGCATCGCCGACTTCGCCCGTTCGCTGTCGCGGCTGCATCTGGCCTCCCGCCGCCAGGTCGTCGATGACGACGCGATCGACCGTGAATTCAACGCGGTCTGCATGTCGGTGTGGGGCTACACCACGGACGATTTCAGCGACGATCTGTTCTCCGACGCCGATCACGCCTGGCTCGATTCACTCGACGAGGCGCATGCGCGCATCTTCGCAGCCCAAGCGGGCTACGACCTCGTCGACGATCAGGGCATGCTGACGGACTGGTGGGGCTATTGCTGGATGATATTAGCCGAAAAACGCGGCCTGCTGACTCCGGAAAACCGCGCGGCGGCGCGCGCTTCCATCGAGGAAAAATATCGCGCGGCGCCGAACGTGATCGGTGTCATTGTGGGACGGTAGCGATAGGGATTGCAGTATGCCCCCCAAGTCGATGGCCCGACTTTCGGCTTTTTTGGTCGAAGCCAAACGGCGCACATATGCCGGTCTCGATGACGATGCGACGGTTTCGGCCCGGATATTTCCCGGCTCCAAGCAGCTCGAGTATCGCGAACGCGATTTGAGCTACCGCGATATCTATTTCGGGATGATGTACTTCGTCGGTCAGGAAGTCGTGCAGGCCGAAGAGCGGGTGATCTGGTCGATGAGCTATGCTGGCGGGCTGTCGCCCGGCACCACGGATCGTGTTGAATCTCTCGCTATCTATGCGTTTCTACGCAAGGGCCTTTTGGGCATTCGCGCTGACAAGCCGTTTCGCGGACCCTCGCTATTCGAAGACGGTCACTTTCGATACGTCAACACATCCGAAGGAGACATCTCCGAATTTCACGGCGAGGAGGAGATATATCGATCGGGAACGCGCGTTTACGGCCTGCGGTATGCCGGCGGGATCATTCGGTAGACGGTGAGTTTATTGCACTTCGGCGCGCTTCGCTCTTGTCGAAATCGTTTTCGGCACAGAGGCCGCGGGCAGCGCGACATCGCGGCTCGCCTCGGGCAACGGATTTTCCGTGGCGACCATTTCCGCAGCTACCGGCGCCACCTTCATCTCGCCAAGCCGCGCGCGCACGTCGGCGGTGAGGCCCGGATAGGAAGCAACCGGGGTAAACTCCGCGGTCTGGTTGACGCCGACCTTGACGCCGGAATAGGCCACCAGCCCGTTGGTGGTGGCAATCACGTCACCCGGACGCAGCGAAGTGTCGAGCGTCAGGTCAACCGGGGCCAGGCCCGCAGGGTCGCGGCCATTGCAGGTGCAGTCCGCGCGGAGCGCCTTGCGAAAGGCGAAAGCATTTTCACTGTCGGCATAGCGCTCGCCATTGCCAGAGGACGCGCCATCGATGTTGCTGCCGAAGAAGACTTTTGTGGCGCTCGCGGGACAAAACGCCTGGCACATCTGAACCGGTGCCGTATTGCCGCGCGCCAGCGGGAAGTACTTGCCGTCGCAGCTCCGCACGCAAAAAGCGGGTCCGGAGCCTGACGCCACGCGCGGTGGCGGCGCGGCCTGCGGGTTGAGGCCGAGCGGATCGGCGAAGAAACTCGCTTGCGGCGGGGCCTTTTGCTGCAGTTTCGCGATGCCCCCGAACAGGAAATCGAACAGGCCTTCGGCCGACGCCATGCGCGGCGCAAGCGCAACCAGCCCGGCAAGCACAATAGCGGCAACGAGCATCATGCGGCGCCGCATGCGCTGAAATGGCAACTCTGTACGCAACGCTTACTCCACCCGACGCAACAAAGCCCACTGTGGCGATACAGCCCCAGCCCGGATTCACAGTAGTGCGGGATGGTAAACGAGGGGTGACTGCGAGCGCGGATG
>JBGQLL010000351.1:0-3254 GCA_041500065.1 Pseudolabrys sp. | reverse complement strand
CTCGAGGGCGCAACCAATGCGCGGATCATGGCGATCTCAATTCACCCCTACATTACGGGCGTTCCACACCGCATCAAATATCTTGAGGCGCTGCTGGATTATGTCATCGGCCATGACGGCGTCGCGCTGATGACCGCGAGCGAGATCGGCGACTGGTATCGAACCGAAATGTCGAAATCATGATCCGGACCGGAAACCGCGTGTGATCAAGGCTGCCGTCATCGGTCTGGGGTGGTGGGGCAAAACCATCCTCGCGGCCCTGCTGACTAGCACGAATATCGTTCCGGTGCTCGGCGTCGATCCGCTGGATCAGGCGGGCTTCGGCAGCAATGCTGGGTATCGAGACGGCGCCACGGTTCGAGGACGCGCTGGCGAACCCCAGTGTCGATCATCTGAGAACCCCTCAGACAACCGCCTTCACCGGCGCGCGTCCGACACCCACCGCGCCACCAAAAACCCGCTCGAAGCCGGCCAGAAATACATCCAGCGCGTCGCTGATCATCTTTTCCTTGTCCTCGAGCACGGGAGACTCGTAGATGTATTTGCGAACCCCGTAATAAAAGATTCCGCTATGAAATACCCACGCCATTTCGAGCTCGGACGCAGTCGGCTTGCTTTGCACCGGTAGCCCGGCCTCATGGCGGCATTCCCTGATAATGCGCGTCAGAATCTTGTCCCGCACCACGCCGACATACCACCGGTTGATGTCCAGCCCCTTCAGGCCCGAGTAGAGATAGATTCGAAGCCATTTGCGGGTGAAGATCACATTCGTATAAGCGTTGTAGAATTCCCGCAGCCGGTCGCGGATCGGCCGGGAGCGGTCCGTGAGAAGCTTTTCCCAGCCGGTATCGAGCGGCTCGAGATAAACCGTGCGGTAGACCTCCTTGATAAGGTCGTCCTTGCTTGGAAAGTAGCGGTACAGCAGCGGCTGGGTGACGCCGAGCCGGCGCGCCAGGTCTCGCGTCCCGCCGCCAAATCCCTCTTCCGAGAAAAATTCGGTCGCCTTGGCAACGAACTCCTTGCGGCGATCGTCCGGAGAAAGCCGCTTCTGTTTCGCGCGGGCACGCTTGGGCGATGCTTTCTTTCTCATGACTTTGGAGCCGCTGAGATATCGTCAGCCGGGAGAAATCGGCCGTAACCGCCGCGCGCAAACAATAGCGGCTCATTGCGGTTGTACGAATAGGCCTCGATCGCGCCAAGAAAAATGACATGGTCGCCGCCATAATATCGATTGGCGGCGCGGCATTGAAAATTCGCGACGCTGTCCGCAAGCAGCGGCGCGTTCCCCAGGCCCGGCGTCCATTCGACTCCGGCAAATTTGTCTTCCGAAGATTTCGCGAATTTTGTCGCAAGCGCCTGCTGCGATGCGCCAAGCACATTGACCGCGAAATGGCTGGCGTTCTGGAAGACGCTCAACCCCTGAGAAAACATCCCCAGGCTCCAGAGCACAAGCGGCGGGTTGAGCGACACCGAGGCGAACGAATTACAGGTCAGCCCATAGGGTCTGCCGTCAGCCGCGACGGCGGTGATGATAGTGACGCCGGTGGCATAAGTGCCGAGCGCGTTACGAAAATCCCTGGGATCGATCGGCGAGTGATCGCTGGCCAGTTCGTTGGCCGGATCCGGATCGGTCGGATGCTTTGGCGCGTCGGTCATCCGCCGTCTCAAAGCGTCAGGTTTTCGGATGGCAGGCCAAGCGCAACGCGGCCGTAATTGGTACCTGCGGCATCGAAATTGAACGCGATGTGCGAATTGATGGCATGGGCATCACGGAACTGCCGCTGCAATGCTCCGGTCGTGAACAGTCCCCGCGCGCCGCTCGCAGAAAACAACAGCGACACCGCTTCGGTGCAGAGATTGACGGAATAAGCGCCATCGCGGCGCGATTTGGTCTTGGCGGCGATATCCGGAACATGGCTGCGCCTGGCGTCAGCCATCGCTTCGATGCACGTCGAACGCATGATCAGGCGCGCCGCATCGATCTTGGCGGAAGCCTCGGCAATCTTGATCTGCGTGCTCTGAAGGTCGCCGATTTTGGCGCGATTGTAGGTCGATGCGCGATGATGTGCGAGATCGACATAATCGTCCAGACAGGCCTGCGCGTTTCCGAGCGCCACGCCGGAAAGCACATAGGGAAACAATGAGAATACCGGCAGCGCGTAAAGCGCATTCGGATTTACGGCGCTCCCAGGCGTCGGGCCACCGTCGAGGTCGCTTACCGCGAGCGTCATCGACTCGTCGACAAAGGCATCGTCGACCTCGACGTCGTTCGATCCCGTCCCCCGTAATCCGGTCGCGTTCCAGGTGTCCTTGATTTTGTAATCGCTTTTGTTGAGCAGGAAGATCCGGTATTCGATACCGTCGGCTTCGTCGTCGGAAGAAACAACACTGGCGAGCATGTTCCATTCGCTGGAGTCTACTCCCGACGAGAATGGCCAGCTGCCACGCAGCACATATCCGCCATCGACTTTCCTGGCGCGGCCGGCCGGAAATATGAAGGAAGATGCGACCAGCGCATTGACGTCCTTGTTCCAGACCAAATCCTGAGCACGCCTGTCGAACATGCCCAGCATCCAATGATGGCTCGCGAGATTAGCGAAATTCCAGGCTACCGAGGCGTCGGCCTGCCCAATCGCATCGGCGCAATCGACCAGCGAGACATAATCGAACTCGGAGCCGCCTACTCTCTTGGGCTGCACAATCCTGAACAAACCGGCGTCGTGCAGATCCCGTTCGGTCTCCGGCGGAAGACGCCGCAACTCCTCGGTCCGGGAAGCACGATCGCGCAGTTGTGGAATGAGCGCTTTGGCACGCGCGATCATGGCGGCATAGGCGCGGTCATCCGCATCCGGCCCCGGGGGCAGGCTTGCGTTCGACTTCCGGCCAACACCTGCCATTCTACTGTTCCTCGCTATCCCGCCCGTTATGTGCTGGAGATGGCCGATCGAAATCCAGGGAGGCAGCCACCCCTCTTCTATCGCCGCATCGCGACGAAAGCTGCTTGACCGGTCGAAGCTACTCGATAATTGTTTATCGCCTGATCACTAATTAAGGCGCGTCGCACGTTGCCCGTCAATCGAATTCGACAGCCGGAAAGAACCCTCATGGACAGAACCGTTGGAATCGTCGGGCTTGGCATCATGGGAGGCGCGATTGCCCGCAATCTCGTCGATCGCGGGTGGCGCGTGATCGGCTTCGATATCGACGCCACACGGCGAGCCGAGCTCGCGCTCGCCAACGTCGTAATTGCCCGT
>JBGQLL010000350.1:0-3270 GCA_041500065.1 Pseudolabrys sp. | reverse complement strand
CTCCCAGCTTTCAATCTCCTCAAGCCGGTCGCGCGTGAAAGGCGACATCTCACCGACTGTTGCACGGAATTTATCAAGGCCCGCACGTTTGACCTCGTCGGCACTGTCTTTCGGTATCACATAGGCGCATTGCCAATAGTCCTTGCGGTTGAGCATCACCATCATGCGGCCGCCTTCGATGTGACCGAAGGTCTCATCAGGATCACCTGGCTTGCGCGAGAGACGAAACCACATCACGTCCATCGGCGCACCGTAGTCGTCACTCTTAAGTCCCGCCTTTGCGCGTATGGTCGAGTGGCGGCCATCGCAACCGACGGTGAGATCGGCGCGGATTTCGATACCGCCATCCGGTGTCTTTGCATGCAGGCCGACGACACGCCCGTTTTCTTCAATCAAATCGATCGCCTCTGCTTGCATTCGCAAATCGAACGTTTGATAGCGCTTAGCGTGATCGGCGATGAAGTTGAGGAAGTCCCACTGGGGCATCAGGGCAATGAATTTGCAGTGCACCGGCAAATGTTCGAAATGGCCGATAACCACTCGATCGTCACCGATCTGCAATGAAAGCTGCCGCACCTCGGAATGTGGCAATTTGAGAAACTCGTTGAGCAGGCCGAGTTCGCTCATCATCTCCAGCGTCGAGGGATGTACGGTATCGCCTCGGAAATCGCGCAGGAAATCGGCGTGCTTTTCCAGCACGACGACGGGAACGCCGGCGCGCGCGAGCAAGAAGCCAAGCATCATCCCGGCAGGTCCGCCGCCGGCGATACAGCATGTCGTTTTAATCGAGACCACGGGGCGTCTCCGCGTTGACCGGAAAAGAACCGCGCCCACTGGCCGGCTACGCGCGCGAAATTTTACGCTTGTTTATCGGGCGTCGACACCTGCAGCCCATCAAGCTCTTCGGTCACCTTGATCTGGCACGACAGCCGCGAGTTCGGACGCACATCGTAGCCGAAGTCGAGCATGTCCTCCTCCATCGGGGAAGGGCCGCCGACTTTCTCCCGCCAGGCCTCATCGACATAGACGTGGCAAGTGGCGCAGGCGCATGCGCCGCCGCATTCCGCCTCGATTCCGGGAATGTTGTTGCGGATCGCAGTTTCCATCACGGTCGAACCGAGTTCGGCTTCGACTGTGCGGGCCCTACCGCCAGAGTCGGTATAAGTAATTTTCGGCATTTGGAAGAGCAGCAGAAATGGCCGGGTCGGAGGTCGCGCGGGCTTCTATATAGTCATTCGCGCCAACACACCACCCCGTCATTCCAAGTGCAAGAACGCGGCGATCTGCGTGCGTGCCTCACCAACCGCCTGGGCGAGCTGCTCAATCGCATGCTTACAATCGCCTAGCGTACTGCTCGCGGCCATTTCGGCGGTAGCTGCAGCACGAGCGACACGTACGGCACCGATACCGGTGGCCGATCCCTTCAGCGTATGCGCCAGCGTCGCAACCGCAGCAGGCTCACTCCCACGCATACGACCCATCAGCAGTTCGGCCTGCCGATTGAACAGCTGCAACACTTCGCGTTCCAGGTTGCGGTCGTTGAAGGTGATACGCGCGAGATGGGCGCGATCGAGTACGGCACTTTCAGGTATCCCGCTTTCCTGTTCGAAAATCTTGACCGCGGCTTGCGCCATCCCGGCCTCCCAATGTCCTTTTTGTTGCCGGGGATTTTGACCTGAACGGGACCAAATCCAGGTAAATGCGGGACCTGCCGTTGGGCGCAAGCGTGGTTGGTGGTTAAGGCGGTGTAATCACAGCGCATAACTCGGGCGCGCCACGCATTTGGCCGCATCGCGGCCTCAATTCCGCACCCATGATCGCTCATTGACCGGGTTAAGGAACCATGTTCGCTATGGTTAGCAAACAGTTAACGATGATGAAAAAGTCCTTACCACCGTGGTTTCTTTCGCATTGCCAAGGCGATAGGATGATCTCGGGCGATAGATCGGGGAGCTTTGCGGCCGGAATGGCCGTAGAAATGCCGCGTTAGCGGCAGGGGCCTCGCTTTATCGTTACGGTACGAGCCGCGGCGAAAAGTCCGGCGTAATGGCGAGGCGACGACCGATATGGCGAAAAGTCCACAGAAATCAAAAGACGCGACGGAAGAGGCACTCTCTGCCATCCAGGAGGCCCTCAATGTTCGCGCGCCGGAGCCGCGCACCGACGCGTCTGTTGATGAGCCAGTCGCCGAGACTAATGCCGCCAGCCCGCCGACACCCCAGACCACTGATCTGTTCCCCCAGGATGCAACACAAGCCGGCTGGCCGACCGGCGATACCACGCCGCGGCGCGCCGCCAATGATGACCGCGTGGGTATCGGACAGGTTCTGCAAGCCCTGCGACAACGCTCGAGCCGCACATCCTACGTCGCCGCCGGCGCTGGCAGTTTCATTTGGATCGCTGGGGGACTAGCCCTCATCACCATCTACGGCGCCGAAATACGATCAGCTTTCGCGACGACAGGTGTCGGCCTTGCCGCGGTGGTCGCGCTCGCCGCCGCTATTGCCGTGCCGGTCATCTTCTTTTTCGTCCTGGCTCACATGTTCAACCGCGCCCAGGATATGCGCGTGGTCGCGGAATCCATGGCCGAAGTGGCCATGCGCCTTGCGCAGCCGGAGACGGCTGCGCGCGAGTCGATCGTTAGTGTGGGTCAGGCTATCCGGCGCGAAGTCGCAGCCATGGGCGACGGTGTCGAACGCGCGCTCGCCCGCGCCGCCGAACTGGAAGCGCTGGTGCATAACGAGGTCTCCGCTCTTGAGCGCGCTTACAACGATAACGAAGTCCGCATTCGCGATCTGCTCACCGAGCTGTCCAATCAGCGTGAAACTCTGGTCAATCAGGCCGAGCATGTACGCAATGCCATCGCCAGCGTTCACCTCGATCTCGCGCACGACATTACCTCGGTTGGAGATCTGGTTGCCGACAAGGTCAACGAGGTAGCGCAGCGCGTCACGCGTTCGCTCACTGAAAAGGGTGAACACATTACCTTGGCGCTGGGCCACGCCGGCGATTCCATGATTGACGCACTAAGCGAGCGCGGCTCGACGCTGCTCGATCGGCTTGAAACGACAAGCGATCAGGCCACCACGGCGATTTCGTCTGCAAGCGACCGCCTGTCTTCCAGCCTCAACTTCAAGACTGAACATGTGCACGATGAGTTCGCCGAACTCGCGGCCCGCCTGCAACAGATGATGAGTGCGCGCCTCGATCAGGTGGCGCAAAGCTTCGCGCAGAAATCATCCGTCACCATTGAATCTATGGCGACCCGCT
>JBGQLL010000349.1:0-3272 GCA_041500065.1 Pseudolabrys sp. | reverse complement strand
CCCTCGACGTTGGGCGGCGCGCTCGGTAGTACCGCCATTGAGTCGCTCAAGATCGCTCCGTATGCGCTCGAGCGCGTTGCGCTGCTGATCAATCTGCCGGTTGAGTCCACCGCATTGCCGCGGTGGATTGCTGAAGATCGAGAAGAAGCCGGAGTTTTCGCAGCCCATGCGGCGGGATTGCGCAACAAGCCGATCGACTTCGAATTGCTGGCGGTTGACCGTTTCTTCTGTGCGGCGAATTTGCTCGGCGCGTGCCGGATCAGCGTTGCCCCGATCGAGACTTGCCAGCTGGGCTTCAAGCCGCTGGCAGGCAGGATTGGCCGACTGTGCGTGCGCCGCGGCAAGCCAGGATAGCGTCGCGGCAAGCGTGGCTGCGAATCTGCGGGACGATCCCCTCATGCGCGGGCACTCTAGTCCGGAAATCACGGTGGGGCGAGCCTTGTTGTCAGTGCGCGCGTGCGACTTCAGAACGCAGGTTCCAAAGGACACCGGAAACGATGATCAGGGCGCCGAGTAGCACGAAAATGTCGAGTCGCTCACCATAAAATGCCCAACCGACGACAGCGATAAGCGGAATACGCATGAAATCCAATGGCACCACCAACGTGGCGTCTCCGGAGCGGAATGCATTGCTTAGACAATAGTGTGACGTGAGCCCCGCCGTGCCGACGCCAATTGCGGGCAAAATTTGGCGCGTGTCGAGGTGCAAAAACACAGTTGGGTCACTGCCGACGAGCGAGAGCGGAAACTGGATCACCGCCATCCAGAATACAATGCCGAATGTGGTCTCGGTCATTGTCAGCTGTTTGGTGGTAATCATTGTGATGGCGTAGCCAAATGCCGCCAGCAACACCAAAATCGCCGCCGGATTGAAGCTTGCGATACCCGGGCGCAGGATCACGAGCACGCCGATCAACCCAAGCACAACGACTCCGAGACGACTTGGAGTCATGCGCTCGTGTAAAAACCAGACGGCGAGCAGCGCCGTCCACGCCGGCATTGTGAATTCCAGCGCGAACACTGTGGCAAGTGGCAGCATAGTGAGGCTAAGCGCCCAAGAGTATTGCGACGCATAGTGTACGGTGTTGCGGAAAAAGTTGAGTCCCATGCGCCGTGGCCGTGCATGAATGCGCAAATCGGGACGTACTCCTAACAACACAAAAAGGACCAGCAGCGCAACGCCGCTGCGGATTGCAAGGATTTCGAAAATGCTCAAGCCCCCGCGCGACAGCTCGCGGATTGAGACCGCCATCACCGAGAACGAGAGCAATGCGCCGACCATCCAGAGGACGACGCGTGCAATTTTGCTGTCGATCACGTGCTGTCCGTCGATGGTGAAAGGGAGATCGGAAGTGGCTCGGTTGTCTAACAGATGACCGGACCGCAGTCATTCGGCGTCCGGCTGGTTCTCGGGCCTTGCCTTGTCGAAGGCCGGAAGCTTCAAGCAAGCTGCATCGACTCCTGTGATTTTTGGGAATTTGTCGAGGGGTACTTTGAGCCGTCGCGCATTCGCGACCTGCGGCACCAAGCAAATGTCGGCGAGTGTTACGTGGGCTCCGCGAGCATAGGGCCCGGGCGCGAGCATCGTTTCCAGCGCGGTAAAGCCCTCAATGATCCAGTGGTGATACCAGGTGTCAATTTCGGGTTGCTCATGTCTGAGTTGTCGCCTCAGGTACTGCAACGCGATGAGATTGTTGAGGGGGTGAATATCGCATGCGATCACTTGTGCAATCGCCCGCGACTTGGCGCGCTCGAGCGCGTCAGCAGGCAGCAGCGGTGGCTCCGGATGAATGTCGTCCAGATATTCGATGATTGCCAGTGATTGGGTCAGTACCTCGCCACTCGACAACTCCAGTGCGGGCACGCGTGCCTGCGGGTTAACAGCACGAAATTCCGACGTGTGCTGTCGGCCACCATCCTTTGTCAGATGGATGGGGACCATCTCATATGGAAGGCCTTTGAGATTAAGCGCTATGCGGACCCGATAGGCGGCGGAGGAGCGAAAATAGGAATAGAGTTTCACGGATTGACCCCGGCTTGCATTGCCGCAATCTAGCCGGGACGGTGTCCGTTGGCGATATGGTCCGCGCCGGGCATGCTACCGTACAAGCGCAGCAATGAGGGCCGTTATGGAACAACCGCGTCTTCTAATGCCGGCACTTGGTGGTATTTACCGCGCGTTCGCACCGATCACCGAGCCGTTGATCCGACTGGTTGCCGGGGGGGCGCTCGCGATCCATGGATTTCCAATTCTGTTCGGCGAAACTGCCAACGCCGCGAAATTTCTTGAAAGCGTCGGATTCGAAAACGCGCTGTTCTGGGCGTATGTCGTCGGTGTTGTGGAGTTTGTGTGCGGTGTTTGCCTCGCCCTTGGATTTATGACGCGGTTGGTGGCCGCACCGATCATCGGCTTTCTCCTCATTGCGATCGTCACCTATCACTGGCAGTTCGGCTTCGCATGGGAAAACCGCGGCATCGAATACCCTTTGTTTTGGGCAATCGTGGCTTTCCATTTCCTTATACGGGGCGGAGGGCCATGGTCGCTCGACGCCCTGATCGGACGAGAGGTGTGACCGGGTGACAGCATTCGCTTCCACTGACGATCTCGGCGAGAAGAAAGTCTCGTTCGACCAAATCGGGACTGGGCTTTACGCCTATACCGCAGAGGGCGATCCGAATACCGGGATCATTGTTGGTGATGACGGAGTGATGGTGATCGATGCGCAGGCGACGCCTGCAATGGCGGAGGATGTCATCGCGCGCGTTGCGAAAGTCACCGACAAGCCGGTCAAATACCTCCTGCTGAGCCACTTTCACGCGGTGCGGACACTCGCCGCCTCGGCCTTCAAAGGCGTGGAAATCCTCGCCTCAGATACAACGCGGGGCCTGATCGCGGAACGCGGCAAAGAGGACATGGAGTCAGAAATCGCCCGTTTTCCGCGTCTCTTTCGTGGCGCCGAAACGATTCCTGGTCTGACTTGGCCGACCATCACGTTCCCCGATCAAACATCCGTTTGGCTGGGCCGCCGGGAAGTTCGGATCATGCATATAGGCCGCGGGCATACCGCAGGCGATGTGATTACGATTGTTCCAGACGCCGGCGTCGTGTTTTCCGGAGATCTCGTTGAATATAAGTCGGCCTGCTATTGCGGCGACGCCCACTTCACCGATTGGCTCGCGACGCTCGATCATCTCGCTGAAATGCAAGCCGATGTGCTGATGCCGGGGCGCGGCACAGCGCTCACAACGCCCGAAATGGTCAAGGAAGGAAT
>JBGQLL010000348.1:0-3323 GCA_041500065.1 Pseudolabrys sp. | reverse complement strand
GTCATGCTGTCATTCGACCGGTTTGATCTGCTTTTCGATGGCCTTGTCGGACATCAGTTCAGGCCGGAAAACCAGCCGATAGGTGCGAATGGCGATCAGCAGCACCGCGGAGACATCGCCCATCCAGGCAACGAAGAAAAACGGCCAGGTCGGCAGCCGGAGATCGAAAGTGAGAACATTGTCGGTGCGCGTCGTCATCACCTTGTCGAACAATGTGTAGGTCTGCACCGTGACCACGAACAGCAGCACAAGCGTTGCAAACACGTCGATCATGCGCTGATAGCGCGGCCCGACATTACCCCAGACAAGATCGACCGTGATGTGCGTGCCGCGATAGGAGGTGGCGGCTATTCCCCAAAAAATGAGGATGCCGAGCATCAGCCGGCCGATGTCGTAGGAATCGGGGATCGAATAGCTGAACAGATTGCGCAGCAGCACCGCGATGAAGATGTTGGCGGCGACGATCCCGACGAATGCGGCCGCGACCCATTCGATCGAATCGATGAAACGATCCATATAGATGCGTTTCATTCGCGCCTGGCCTCTCGGAAGACCTCTTGGACGACCTCTTTGGCAGGAAACAGCGGCGGACCCCTGCCGCCGCTGTTCAATGTCGCTGACTTAGCCGGGCTTGCGCAGCTCGCAGATCAATAGCCGGCGCCTTCCTTGGAAAGCTGCGCCTTGAGCTCCTTCATGACAGCGGCCGGATCGAGGCCAACTTTCTTGACTCCCTCGGCCCACTTTTCCTCGAGCGGCTGCGCGGCTTTCTTCCATTCCGCCACCTGCGCGGGCGTCGGCTCATAGACCTCCTGGCCAGCCTCCGCCTTTATCTTGGCGATGCCGGCGTGTTCGAAGTCGGCCCACGGCGCCGCCACCTTCAGCGCCCATTCGGGCGTGCAATGGTTGTCGATCACCTTCTTCTGCGCGGCCGACATCTCGTCGTACTTGGCCTTGTTGAAGACGAAGGCGAAGGTCGTCACGTAGAGCGGCATGTCGAGGTGATATTTCGTCACCTTGTCTATTCCGAACAGCGGCACCGAGCCCCAGGGGAACGTCACGGCGTCCGCGACGCCCTTTTCGAGAATATCGCGGACTTCCGGCGCGGCCGCCTGCACGTTGGTGCCGCCGAGCAAGGTCACGAAGGTCGCCATAGTTGCATGCGCCGGCCGGATCTTCATGCCCTTGATGTCGTCGGGGACCACAATCTTTTTCGAGCGCGAGTGGAACGCACCCGGATCATGCACGAAGGCGAGGCAGAACTTGACGTCCTTCATCTCCTGCGCCGCGTATTTGCGATACCAGGCGTCGAGCGCCTGCGTGCCACCCTTGGCGTTGGTCATCAGGAACGGCAATTCGCCGGCGCCGATGATTGGAAAACGGCCGGGTTGATAGCCAGGATTGATGTAGGTGAGGTCGGCGATGCCGTCGCGCGCCATATCGTAATGGTCGAAGGCCTTGCCGAGCTGCTGGGCGGGGTAGACCTTATATTTGATGGTGCCGCCGGAATCCTTTTCGACTGACGCTCCCCATTCTTCCAGCGCCTTCTGCAACGGGTGCGCGGGCGGCACCCAGTGCGACAGCTTGAGTTCGAAAGTCTTGTCTTGCGCGAACGCACAGGTCGCTCCGCTGATCGCCAGAGCGGCAGCGTAGACACATCCGGCTAAACGGAGTTTCATAGGTTCCTCCCTCGGGGGTTGGGTGTTGGTTTAATCGCCAACTTTTTGCAATATTCAGCCGGATGTCAGGTACGTTGTAAAGCGTATAGTTTGGCATCAAACTAAATGCCGGGCGGAGCAGCGGGTGGCAGCGCGCTTCGTGATAAGGAAGTGCCATGCACGGGACGAACGGGACAGGCGGTCGTTTGCGCGGCAGGAATGGCCTGGCCGCTGCCGGGCCGATCAATTTTGGTCCGCTTGCTTACTGGGTCGGATTCAATCTGCGTATGGCGCAGGAAGCCGCATTCCAGGCGTTTTCGCGCCGCTCGCAGGACATCGGCGAGAGCCCGGGACGATTCGCCACTTTAACTCTCATCGCGCGCAATCCCGGCATCAGCCAGACCGAGCTGTCGCAGGCCAATGGCCGCGACAAGTCCAGCCTCACCCCAGTCGTCGAGGATCTGGTGCGGCGCGGATTGATCGAACGCAAGCGCATGGACAGCGATCGGCGGACCTATCGGTTGAACGTGACCGCCGCCGGCAAGAAAGTTCTCACCACGATGACGCGCTGTGCGCGCCGTCACGAACGCAACCTCGACCAGCTCATCGGTGCCCGTGACCGCAAGCGTTTCCTCCAGATCCTGAAGCGGATCGCGGCAGAGATTGAGTAGTGACTTAAACGTCATGGCCGGGCTTGTCCCGGCCATCCACGTCTTGCTTGTTGAATGGCGCGACAAGACGTGGATGCCCGGCACAAGGCCGGGCATGACGGTGGAAAGGCAATGACTTTCAAAACGCCAGCCGGCGCTTCGCGCGGCTTGGCCGGGACGAACCGGGGGTTATTCCCGAAACTTGTTCAGGACGCTCTCGGGCACCGGATGCGATTTGAGCCGGCCGTTCTCGTCGCGCACCACCCAGACGCGTTTTTCCGAGCACTCCACGCAAGTGTCGCCGTTGAGATTCAATTTGTGCTCGATGTCGAAACTTGAACGGCCAAACGCAATCTTGCTGTCGACCGTCACGTCGTCCCCGAAGCGCGTGGGCTTTAGAAACCGCGCCCGCGTGCGCACGAGCGGGAAGCCTGCGAACTCGAGGTTCCTGAACATCTGGAATTTGGTCATTCCGAGCGCGCGCTCGAACAACATCGCTGTTGAAGCATCAAATATCTCGAAGTAGCGCGGATAGAAAATAATTCCGGCAGGGTCGCAGTCGCCCCATTCGATCCGCACCTTGCGGGTATTGCTGAATGTCGTCACAGCGGGGAGGCTTTAGTCCGCTCGTCCCCGCGAAAGCGGGGACCCAGCGCAAGAGTGGCGGGCACGGTGATTGCTGTACTGGATTCCCGCTTGCGCGGGAATGAGCGGGAGAATTTTCGAATCGACGAGGACATGGTCAGCGCGGTGCCATGCGCAGGGCGCCGTCGAGGCGAATGACTTCGCCGTTGAGATAGGAGTTGTGCACGCAGTGCAGCACAAGTGCTGCAAATTCGCGCGGCTCGCCCAGGCGCTTCGGGAACGGCACCGAGGCGCCGAGAGAATCCTGAACCTCCTGCGGCAGCGCCCGCAGCATCGGCGTGCCGAATATTCCGGGCGCTATCGCCAGCACGCGAATGCCGAACTGGGCGAATTCGCGCGCTGCCGGCAATGTCAGTGCGGCGACACCGCCCTT
>JBGQLL010000347.1:0-3330 GCA_041500065.1 Pseudolabrys sp. | reverse complement strand
TCGTCCACCCATGGAACGCTATCTTTTAATCGAGCAATGCAAATCGAGACTAATTACCAATCTCATGCGAGACGGCGTGGACGCCGAAACGGCGCGGGAAGTTGCTAGAACGTGGATTGAACTTTGCGAAGCTGTGCCGGACGTATGCTGGGAAGTTGTTGCGGATTTGCGCAAGCTCAGGCCGAATTAGGCACTGACCTCGTTCCGCCGAATGTCCGCTTTCGGGGGTAAAGCGGACATGCCTTTTTGCACTGCAAATGTCCGCTTTTGACCCAAAGCGGACATCGCCCTCTTCCAAGTGTGCTAGTTTAAGTCGGCACGATGTCCTGTCCTGACCCTCGGGGCGGCAATGAGACGGCGCGATCTCATCAAATTGATTGCTATTTCAGCGGCTGCGTGGCCGCTCGCAGCGCGCGCGCAGCAGACCGACAGAGTCTACCGTATCGGCTTGCTGCGCATCGGACCGCCGCCGCCGAGCTTCATCGAGCCGCTCCGGCACGCTCTGAGCGAGCTCGGGCACGTCGAGGGCAAGAGCTTCGTGTTTGACCTCGGGATTGCCGCGGACGTCGAGCAGCTCCCCAACCTCGCGGCCGAACTGATCCGCCGCAAGGTCGACGTGATCCTGGCCTCGGGCACGCCGGCAGTGCTGCCGGCGCGCAACGCCACCAGCACGGTGCCCGTCGTCTTCGTCGCCGCCATCGATCCGGTCGAGACGGGAGTGGTCACAAGCCTGGCGCGACCGGGCGGCAACGTCACCGGACTGACCGCCGTTTTTGCCGATCTCGTGGGCAAGCGGCTTGAGATCCTAAAGGAGATGCTGCCGACGCTCACGCGCGTCGCGCTTCTCTCGCGACCGGCCAATCCTGGCCACGTCCAATACGTTCAACAGGCTCAGATGGCGGCGCAGATTCTGCGGGTCGAGCTCCAGGTCATGTCCGCGAACAGCCCCGACGAGTTTGAGTCCGCATTCAGCGGGGCCCAGGGGGTGGGCGCAGTCATCCAGATCGACGATGCCATGTTCACTTCGCATCGTCAGATGCTTGTCGACCTGGCGACACGGCACCGCATTCCGGGCGCTTATGGACTGCGGGAATTCGTGGACATCGGCGGCTTCCTAGCGGTCGGACCGAGCTACTCGGATCTGTACCGGCGCTCCGCGGCGTACCTCGACAAAATCCATAAAGGAGCCAAGCCGGCCGACCTCCCGGTCGAGCAAGCCAACAAGTTCGAGATGATCGTCAATCTCAAAACCGCGAAGGTGCTCGGCCTGACGATCTCGCCGTCGTTGGTTGCGCGCGCCGACGAGGTGATCGAATAAACTTGGCCGATGTCCGCTATTGGCACTTAGCAGACATCGAAGAGCTGCCGACCAATGTCCGCTTTCGGGGGTAAAGCAGACATCACACGGGATTGTCGCGATGTCCGCTTATGACCCAAAGCGGACATCAGCCATCTCTTAACGTCTCCCTTTCATATCGGTACGATTGCCTCCCGGGGGCCGCATGAAAAGGCGCGAGTTCATGACATTAGTTGGAGGTGCGCCTTTTCTTGTAGATTACCGCCGCCATTCCCATGTGGTGCGTTCCTCTTGTTGTTAAACATCGTTGCAAGCCCTTTCATGGGCTGCAGGGCAGTGGGTCTCAGATACTTTCGACGATGACGACCTCTAATTCGCTCGCGCCGTCCTTCTTGCGGTGCGCGGCGACCTCAAGGTACTCGGGCGATTCGTGGCAGGAGACCGCCTTCTCGAAGCTCGGGAACTCGATGACGACGAAGCGGTGGAATTTCTCCGGGCCCTCAAGGATCTTGAACTTGCCGCCACGCGCCAGGAACGTGCCGCCGAATTTCCCGATGATGGCCGGCGCCAGATCGGCGTACTTCTTGTATTGCTCGGGGTCGTTGACCTTCGAGCGCGCGACCCAATAGGCGACCATCTCATCCTCCATGCCAACCGTGAGCGTCTCTGCTAGGGCTAACGCGCATTCTTGCTGCGAGGTTCGCAATTGTCTCGCGCGAACAGTTCGGTCCATACCGAACTGGTTTCGATTGATATGCTTCCGGTATCAGAGATAGGGTTAAGGATGGTCGCGGCGGCAAATTTGGTGGAAGTGGCCGCTCTCGTGGGGGACACTGCGCGAGCCACGATGCTTAACGCTCTTATGGGCGGCCAGTCGCTGACGGCCACTGAGCTTGCTTACTGCGCCAATGTTTCTCGCTCGACGGCGAGCGACCACCTGAGCAAGCTGGTTGCCGCACGGCTTTTGACCGTCACGCGCTATGGCCGCTTCAGCTATTATCGGATCGCGTCCGCGCTGGTCGCGACAATGCTGGAGAGCATCAAGGTTGTCGCCGCCATAGAGGTGCCACCCCGCCGTCAGCCGCGGTCACCAAGCGACGATGCACTCCGTTTTGCCCGAAGTTGCTACGATCACCTGGCTGGCCAGCTAGGAGTCGCCGTTACCGATGCACTTGTTGCCATGGGGCACATTGTACTCACCGATGAAGGCGGTGAGGTCACGGCTTCGGGCGAGCGTTTCCTTTCCGCGTTCGGCGTTGATCTGAGGTTGCGGACGCGGCGGATTTTCTGCCAGCCTTGTCTCGACTGGAGCGAGCGTCGTTATCACCTCAAGGGACTCGTCGGAGCTCGGATTCTGGATCGTCTATTGGAGCTAGGCTGGCTTAAATGCGTGTCGGGCAGCCGTGCGCTCCAACTAACGTCGTCTGGAAGGGCGGGCCTATCCGAAACCTTCCAGATCGAGATTAACAACGAGGGTGTGCCAACCGCTCGATTATGCGACCCACGACGACTGACGGCCTAGGCTGAGCGAAGGGTCATTTGCAACGCAAATGCCCCAGGTAAGCGTTCCCACCTTTCGACGATTCTAGGTGCGCGGCTGTGTCCGCTTCTGGCCCTCAGCGGACATCGGTAGTTGCAGCGCACATGTCTGCTTTCGGGGGTGAAGCGGACACTTCGTACGCTCACGCATCACGCCACGCCCCGGCGGGAACACAGCGGTTACCGCTTAAGGTTCAGACGGCTTCGTCTCGTGGTGTATTCATACCAATCGCGAATCCTGTGATGCGAGTCACAGCCTTAGTTCAGAAAGCGACCAATATGACAATGACAACTCCATGAAATGGAGGGGACCATGTTTAGTTGGAAAACAAGGGAATGCGTGCAGGAGATTTTCGCGCTTACGTTCGCGATTGGCACGCTTCTGGCGCTGGCGGCGGTGATCCCGGCCTAATCATCCTGGCGGCATCATCCATCCGCCACCATACAGCGTGGTCTGCTGCCGGCTGTAGTCCGGTCTCAGATCGGCACGTCGC
>JBGQLL010000346.1:0-3355 GCA_041500065.1 Pseudolabrys sp. | reverse complement strand
GACAGCTGGCGACAGGTGACCGGGACAGGGGACAGCACAGCCGGGGACAGGTCCGGGGGAATCCCCCCGCATGGATTCCTGTCCTATGTGATTCCCGTCCTATAGGATTCCGTTCCACGGTAGCGGATGCATGGGACGGACTCCGGACAGCTGGCACAGCTGGCGCCCGTCGGCGCATGACCCGGCGCCAGTGACCGGCGCCGACGGCCGGACCATCACGCCACAAGCAACGGCACAGCATCGCGACAGCTGGCGCCCCGCACGCGCGGACCCGGCGCCGCATGGTGCAAGGCATGCCCGCAGGCATCACATGGCAAGCAATGGCACAGCGATGCCGGGGACCGTAACCGGGACACGGGCGCCCGTAACCGGGACACGGGCGCCCCTGCGCTGATGATTCCGCTGGAGTCGCGCGCGCCGCTATGCAGGCTTGCTGATGTCGGCGCCAATTCAATTGATCGCTTTTGATGATGATGGTCATGCTGCCGTCTCCGCGTTCTCGGTTGTCGATTCGAGGTACGGGCGGAGAAGCGCGGCGCGGCTAGCGGTCCAGACGCTGCCGACCTTGCGGGCGCCTTTGATCTGGCCGGCTTCGAGTCGGTAAAAGCATTGGCGCTGTGTTAGTCCGAGGCACTCTCCGATTGCTCGGGCGCCCCACAAGATTCTGTTTTCTGATTCCAATTTGCAGCTCCACGCGTTGTCTCGCTGGCCCACAAATGGGCGCAGCTAGAGAGGGGTTCGGTTTGGATTGTCCGTCCCCGTCCCGCGCGTGGTGGCGGTGCGGTAAGGCCGATGTCGCGATCTTTCGTCCCGTTGGGACCCGAGCCCTGCTCGGATGGCTAGGCCATTTCCGCCTTCATCACCGAAGGTGCCGCGACGCCCGACTTGGAGCGTTGAGAACATATAGCGAACATTGTCAGCTGTCAAGTTTTACGTAGCAACCGCAATTCGCTCGGCAATCCATGTCGCGTCCATGTCGCGTGGAGCCGCCGTCAGTCATTGGGATGGCTTGAAAAACCTTAGAAATTTTCGGTATGCAACATGAATGCGACATGAAAAATGCAACACGATCAAAATTCAAAAAGTGCCTGATTTTATTGGTGCGGACGGAGGGACTCGAACCCTCACGGGAAATCTCCCAAGGGATTTTAAGTCCCTTGCGTCTACCATTCCGCCACGTCCGCGTGGCATTTCACTCACCGCGCCGGCGCGCGGCGGGTGAGCCCACGCGGCGGCGCGTCAAACTAATTCGATAACACGTGCCCCCAAGCCGACTGCCAATCCTTGCCGCCGGCGTCGGTCACTTTGCCGTCCTTCTCGAAGAACTTGTTGGGCACCTGGAAGATCGCGATCATGGTGCCGCCCTTCGGGCACCATGCTTCGTGCCGACTACCCGCCGGACGCCAGACAAATTCGCCGGGGCCCACTTCCAGGCCGGCATCGGGACCTTCTTTGTCCACCAATGATCCTTCCAGCACGTAGGTCTGTTCGATCAGAACGTGCTCGTGATCAGGCAAGGCTGCGCCCGGCTCCATCTTGATTAGGACGGTGGCAAGGCCGCTCTTGGGATCAAACAGCAAAGTCTTGGTCTGGCACCCAGGAAACCGCATCTTTTCCCACGGCAAATCCTGCGGGCGGACGTGGCGCGAGCGCATGTCGTCGACCGGCTTGGCATTCTGGGTGTTCGGCTTGACGTTCATCGTGTCCTCCCCGGCGGGGTATTTTCTGTACGGATGATACACTGAAAAGCAATCAGTTGCTCAATTTGATATTTGCCTGCTCGACGATTTTGCCGAATTTAGTGCGTTCAGAGTCAACGAAAGCTTTGAACTCCGCAACTTTCATCGGCTTCGGTACGATACCCTGGGGCAGTAGTTTGTCGGATATGGCCGGATCCTTGAGCGCAGTATTCACGATGCCGTTGAGCCGTTCGACGACCTCAGGCGGCGTGCCGGCAGTACCGAACATCGCGAACCAGTTGAGTAGCTCGTAGCCCGCAAGGCCAGGTGCGCCTTCGCTCAGCGGCGCGACAGCGGGCAGTTGCGGCATGCGCTCGCGTGACGTGACCGCCACCGCGCGCAGATTGCCTGCCTGAATCAGCGGAAGTGCCGCCGCGAGACTCGAGAAACTCATGGTGACGGCACCGGTCGCGACATCCGTCACTGCGGGCGCCGAACCGCGATAAGGCACATGCAGGACCTGGATCCCCGCCATGGTGTTCATCAATTCACCGGCCAGCTGTTGCGGATTGCCGATGCCGGAAGAAGAAAAGGACAGCTTGCCGGGGTTGGCCTTGGCGTAATCGATCAGCTCTTTCGGATTGTGGACGGGTGTGGTCGCGGCGACGACGACCACGCACGGGACGATGCCGATCAGTGCGATCGGCACGAGCTCCTTCGCCGGATCGTAGGACATCCGTTCCTTGAACAGGAAATGATTGATCGCGACTTCGCCAGATGCGCACGCCAGCAGCGTGTAGCCGTCGGGCTGCGCTTTCGCGACCGCGCCGGTTGCCAGCATCGCGCTGGCGCCCGTGCGGTTCTCAATGATGACCGGCTGGCCAAGGGCCGATTTCAACGGGTCCTGCAACAGCCGCGCAACGATGTCGACGCCGCCGCCCGCTGCGTAACCGACGAGAATATGGATCGGCTGGTTGGCATAGTTCGACTGCGCTCCCGCTTTCGGCACGCCCGCGGCAAGCGCGGCAGCGCCGCCGAGCAAATGGCGTCGTGTCAGCATCGCGCTTCCTCCAGATTCTTTGTTATTTTCATTTTGAGCATGACCTTATACGAAAAATCGGTTCCCGCTTCTCGGTGTCATACACTAGTCCCCGCCTTCGCGGATCGGCGGTTGGAATGCAAGACCGGTGTCCCACGGGAAATAGATCCAGGTGTCCTGCGAGACCTCGGTGATGTAGGTGTCGACCAACGGCCGTCCCATTGGCTTGGCGTAGACAGTAGCGAAATGCGCGTGCGGCAACAGATCGCGCACCACGCGCGCAGTATTGCCGGTATCGACGAGATCGTCGACGATCAGCACCCGTTTGCCATTCGCATGCAGTGCGGTTACCTCGGGTGCGATGCCTTTGAGCACCGAGAGATCGCCCTGATTCTTGTAATCCCGGTAGCTCACCACGCATACGGTTTCGATCATCCGCACATTAAGTTCGCGCGCGACGATCGCCGCCGGCACCAGTCCGCCGCGGGTGATGCAGACAATGGCTTCGAACGGCCCCGCCTCATGCAAGCGCCACGCGAGCGCGCGCGAGTCGCGGTGAAACTGATCCCAGGAGACGGGAAAGATTTTTTCCGGGCGTGGCGCGGTGTCGGCTTGCGATTTCGCCATCGGATGCTCT
>JBGQLL010000345.1:0-3355 GCA_041500065.1 Pseudolabrys sp. | reverse complement strand
TTCAAGGTCGTCGTAATAATTTTTCGGAATGCGCAGGGTCTCCACACCGTTTTCCCTTAGTCGGGACGCTGTCGCGATGATATCGCGGGTGGCAAACGCCATATGCTGAACGCCGGAACCGAAATACTCATTCAAGAAGCGAGACGATTGCGTACGTGGACTTTGTGACGCGTTAAGAGCAATCCGGAGAGTACCGTCAGTCGTCTCAACAACCTGGCTGCGCACAATGCCGCCGGGATCGGTGATGTCGACCTGCGGCGTCTTCTGCACGTCGAGCAGCGAAGTATAAAACAGCAGCCATGATAGCATGTCCTCGTAGTGCATCGACTGCGAGATGTGATCGACAACCGTGAGGCCCGCGTCCGTGCTTTTGTCCGCCGTCACTGGCTCGAACTCGACGTCCCAGACCTTGGCCAGTTTGCTGGTCGGATCGAGAAAATAGAGCAGGCTGCCGCCCACGCCGCGCACCGCCGGAATTTCCAGCTCGCCTGGACCGACCTTTTGCCGGAATGGCGTGTCGTGCAGCTTTTCTGCACGATCGAGCGTCGCCGCCGCACTATCAACTTTGAGTCCGATGGCGCAGACAGACGGCCCATGCGTGATGTAGTGTGAATGCGCAAAGCCTTCTTTTTCCTTGTTAATGACGAGATTGATTGCGCCCTGCGCCCACCGGGATACTGCTTTTGATTTGTGTTGCGCAACATTGCGAAATCCCAGGCGAGAAATAAATCGCGCAAGTTCGTCGCCGGTACGATCGTCCACGGCGAATTCGACAAATTCGACGCCGAGGCATTTCGATCGCGGCGGCAATTTTGGAATGTCGGACGCCGCTTTCCCACTCTTTTCGCGTAACTGGTCCATGAGATACACCAGCGAGCGCTGGCCATCGATGGCGAGCGAGCGCGGTGAGCCGGCGCGAAACTGGTCGTTGAAAATCTCCAGCGAAAGATCGCCCTGATAGCCGGTCGCCTGGACCGCCGACATGAAATCGAGAAGCGGTAGATCACCCTGCCCCGGAAAGCACCGGAAATGGCGGCTCCAGCTCAGCACGTCCATGTCGAGCCACGGCGCATCAGCGAGCTGGATGAGAAAAATCCGATCGCCCGGGATCGCATGTAGCGGTTTGAGATCGGTTTTGCTGGCGAAGGTGTGGAAGGTGTCGAGCACGAGGCCAATGGCCGGGTGATCTGCGCGCCGTACCACCTCCCACGCGTCGCGGTAGTCGTTGATGTGCCGTCCCCAGGCCAGCGCCTCGAAGCCGACGCGCAAACCTCGTTTTGCCGCGTTCTCGCCGAGCTCGTGGAAATCGGCCGCGCTGCGATCTATGCCGCCCACGGAGTCTGGAGATACATTGCTGCACACCATTAGCAGATCGCAGCCTAGCTCCTGCATGACGTCAAATTTGCGCTCGGCCCGGTCGAAGGTCCGCTGGCGTTGCAGCGGGGGCATGCCTTCAAAGTCACGAAACGGCTGGAACGTGATGGCGCGCAGACCGAGTTCAGACATTTCCCTGGCGACGTCGGCCGGCGTGCCGTTAAAAGAAAGCAGATCGCTTTCGAAGATTTCAACGCCGCGGAAGCCGGCCGCCGCAATCGCTTCCAGCTTTTCGCTCAGACCGCCGCTAAGGCAAACCGTAGCAATTGAGGTCTTCATGCTTTTTGTCCTCCGGTTTGGCTGCGTCTGTCCGGTTCGGCGAACGCCGCTTCACGCGCCTCGTAGCCCATGGCAAATGCCCGATGAAGGCGAGCGACATCCGGCGTCATCCCGGTAAACAACCGGAACGCCTCAACCGCCTGATGAACGCACATTCCGTCGCCGCTCATCACGCGTGCGCCCTTCGCAGCCGCAGCCTTGATGAACTCGGTTTCAATCGGCGTGTAGATGACATCGGCCGCCCAATGAGACGCCTTGAGCGCGGATATTGGCACGGGATTACCAGGGAATCCGCGCATCCCCATTTGCGTCGCATTGACAACACCATCGGCTGCCGCAACCTCACGGTCTAAATCGCGCGCGACGCGGCACCGAGACTCGCCATAGTGTTTTGTAAGGTCGCCGCATAGCGCATTCGCGCGCGCACCGTCACGGTCATGCACAACAAGCAGCGCAACGCCAAGATCCATCAAGGCGAACGCAACCGCGCGCCCAGCGCCTCCGGCGCCGACCTGCACGACGTTCGCACCCCGCGCGCTGCCGGCACCGAGAGTTTTCTCAAAGCTCTGGCGCCAGCCACGTCGGTCAAAATTGTAACCCGTGGTGCGGCCGTCCGGGGCAATCGCGACAGTGTTTATCGCCCCAATCTGAGCGGCCTCTGGATCGACGGAATCGAGCAGCGCGATCACGTCCTGCTTGAATGGGTAGGTAATGTTGGAGCCCGCAAACCCGGCAGTTTTGAGGGCATCGAGAATCTGCGGCAGCCTCCTTTCCCGCAAACGATCAACGTCCAGCAAGTGATAGAAGCCATCGATCCCCGCGGCCGCGAAAGCATCGGCAAACAGCGCAGGCGACAGCGATCCCATGATGTTCGCTCCGATCAGGCCAAGCAATATCCGGCGCTTGCTCATGTTGCGAACTCCGGTTGTGCGAGGCCGCCGCCAAGAAACAGTTGGGCTATTCGAGAATCGGTAAGGATGTTCGGCGCAGTATCTTCAATACGCGTCTGGCCCTGCTCCAACACCAGGCCGTAGTCGGAAATCTGCAGCGCCTGTTTTGCGTTCTGCTCGATCAGCACGATCGTAACGCCACTATCGCGGAGCAACTTCAAAATCGCGAACACTTCCTGCACCAGCAGTGGCGAAAGCCCGATTGACGGTTCATCGATCAAGATCAACTTAGGATCGAGCAGAAGGCCACGCGCCACTTCAAGCATCTTTTGTTGTCCGCCAGACAGGGTTGAGGCCTGCGCATCGGCCTTTTCGCGCAGCATCGGAAACCGCTGCATGATCTTATCCACCCGGCCCGGCAGGCTCGCTTGATCGGACAGCGCCACTCCGCCGAGTTCCAGATTGTGACGAACAGTGAGTTCCGAAAAGATATTCCGGCCTTGCGGGATATAGACAACGCCCGCGTCCAGAATCTGACGGGGCTCGAAATTTGTTATGGCGCGACCATCAAGAGTGATCGCGCCGCTGCGCACCGGCAGCAGCCCGAAAATCGTCTTAAACATCGTCGACTTTCCGGCGCCGTTCGGGCCGATCACGGTCGTGATCGCGCCGCGACGAATATGCGCGGTGGTGCCGTTGAGAATCGTCATTTTGCCGTAGCCGGCAAAGACTTGATCGAGAACGAGGAGCGAATCTGCCGTGCTCATGCGCCTACGTTCAGTGTCCCAAATATGCGTCGATCACAGTGGGGT
>JBGQLL010000344.1:0-3356 GCA_041500065.1 Pseudolabrys sp. | reverse complement strand
TTTGATCCCGCAGCGCTCGCAACGCCGCCGAAAAAGCCCCTGCGCTTGCCCGGAATGTCGAACAGAGGTCTCGAAGTCATCCGCACAGAAAAGCTCGACGGGTCCTCGACCGTGGTAGTGAAGCAGCCGTTGCAGACGGAATGGAGCAACTCGGTCGGCGCCGATCTCGGCCCCTCGAAGTCCGGCGCCAGCAGCGCCTTTGATCATCCAATGCCGACGGCGCGCGACAAGTCAGGCTCAGGAGCCGCCTGGGCATCGCTGGGTGTACCGAACATCGGCAGTGTGGATGCGCGTATCGATCCATACAATGAACAGGGCAAAGTCGGCACGACCCTCAAGCAATCGATTCCGTTCGGTGGACGATTCGCGATGACAGTTCAGGACACCTATTCGGTCACTGAAACGCTCAGCTCACCATCCGCTGGTCCCAACGATATGCCGCTGATGGCACTGCCTCCCGCTACGACGCCGATGGCACCGCAGGTGTTCGGCAATGAGAGGGCGGTCAAATTCAACATTCTGCCGACCGGCACAACGGTTGGTGCCGGGGTCACGACGGCCAGCAACGATCCGGTTACTCACAACACCTTCAGTGCCGAACAAAAACTCTACGGTGCGCTCCAGGTGACCACCGCGGTGACTGATTTCGGCCAGACCACCAGCAGCAAGAGCATCACGGCCGGCTTCAAACTCCATTGGTAGCACCCAGGTACCGGGCCGCGGACCAGATTTCACAAAAAAACGTGCAAAACCGAGCTCCGGCCCCTCGTTTGCCGCCGAGTTCCATCGTGCTGCCCCCACCCTGCCCCACGGCCGCCTAAGTCGCATGCGGCAATTGGCTGCGGCTGGGGAGCGTTTGCGCAAAAATTTTGCGCTTCTGTAGGAGTTGACCATGACGGCCATCAGACCCGAGCGGCTTGGTGCGGACAGGGCAGTTCCGGAAAAGGTCGGGCCAGAGCTATATGCTCCGAACCGAAAGCCATCCGAAAAGCTGAATGATGCCGACCAGGCGGCGGCGACCGCTTTCGAGGGCGAGATCCGCGAGTTCGTTCGGCGAGATGTCGCCTTCCTCCGACGGCAGCAGCTCGACGGGGAGCCCGGGGCCGAGCCTATGGCCGACAATCTGAGCGCGCTGATCCGTCGGGTCTCCGGAGCGTCGATCGAAGAGATCGACCGGGTCATCCTCGAATTGCAGGGCGTCCGAGACATGCTTCGCAATGAAGGCGAGCGCGTCGGCAGGGAAATCGCAGGCTACGCCAGTCTGAGCCACGCATCGATGACTGCGATGAAGGTTATCGGCGACAGCCTCAAGCAATGGCAAAGCACACCGAATAATTCCGGCAACCACCCCGCAGGCTGATCGACTTGCGCAAATAAGCCATCGCCGCCTTAAGTGCCGGCGATGGCTTCGTCGTTATAAGTGTGCGGAAGTTCAGGACAGGATTTGCTCGACCACCGTGCGGATTGCAGGCTCAACCAATAGAACTTTTCCCTTAGCCTTGATGTAGTAAAGCCTCGCAACACCATCGATGCCACGCACACTCACAGGCAGCGGATGCATGCCATAGAGTGCCTGGTCAGGTGACAATTCGCTTGCGGGTTTAAGCGCCTCGGCCCCGGCCACTGGCTGCGACTTGTCCGCCATCACCGCATCATAAATCTGTTTGCGCTGCTCGTCGGTGAGCGGCAGCGGAATCGCCATGATTGGCACGTGATCGAGAACATCGTTCCGTTTGGAGAATTTCGCGGGAATGGTTTCTCCGACCGAACCGATCGGCCCCGAAGGCGGCGGTTCGTTGGCGGTTCCGGCTTCGCTTGTGTTTTGGGCGCCCTGTTGCACCTGAGATCCACTGCCCGTCGTTGCTGCCGAAGCGTCGCCGGTCGATGGCTGCTTCGACACTGGCGTCATGAGTGCCGCGCGCGCTTCATCTGGTGTCGGTATCCTGGCGAAGTCCGCAGACTGCGATGGCGCCTGCAGCGTGATCCCGGGGTTGATCTGTCCGGAGTTCGGGACAAAGCCCGGATTGGTCGGAACCGTGGCCCTATCCTCCGCGTGAATCGTGTGCATCGACGACACGGCCAGGACAAGAGCTGTCCCAAGCCAGAGGGAATACCTGTTTTTCATGGAAAGCCTCCATCGGCTGTACACAACAACGACGGAAGGGCCTCAGAGGTTGCACTATTCCTGCGGCAAATGAAGCGGCTGGTACCGGCCAGCACAAATCCCCATCGCGTTCGCAGCGGACGCGACCAGACGCTGGTGGCTGTAATTAGGTCTAGGTCAGTTGGCGGCGGCGACCTTGGCCTTGGTGGCCTTGCGCGGCAGCGGATAATCGGCGCTTTCGTAAAGCTGCCGGATGCCGTTGCCGTCGAAACGCTTCTCTTCCACCTCAAGGTATGCGCCTAGCAGCAACTCCGGCGGCAATTCCTCGATAGCAAAACGGATCGCTTCCGCAGCGGTCGGAAAACGCTTGTAACCGATCGGGCGGCGAGACTTGCGGCTTCGGCTAGGAAACAGTTCGGACGGGGCACGGTAGTTGATCATCGACATAATCAAAGGCTCCTCAGCGCCTAATATGGCCCTTGGGACGCCGAAAATCCAGCACTTCGCGACCCGCGCATATCAGGCCGGCCACCGCAGGGTAAACATTAGTACTAGAATAATCACCCGGCGCGCGTCGCGCCGGGCCCAAATCTCAGCCGGTGGGACGTTAATCGGCCAATTCGGCGACGACTTCACTGGTTGCCGGATCGATCAACACAACGCGGCCATTTACCACCATATATTTATACGAGCGTATTGTCGGCACTTCGACCGCTACCTCCTGCGGAACCGAATAGAGCTGCACGCTCTCCGGCACACGGGTACCAATGCGATACTCCACCGTTGGCCGCGCCGGGGCGACACGTTCGCGCACGATCGTCCGATAGACTGTGCGCCGCTGAACCGGTGTGAGTTGCAGAGGCTCGGTGGTCACCACGGTCCGCGATTCCACCGGCTCACGGGTGATGACAGTGGTCTGCGCACTTGCCGTGCCCGCACCGGCGAGTAGCACGGCCACGATCGCGGCATGGCGAAAATATGTCATGAGTTCCTCCTCTTGATTCCAGTCCAGAACAGCAAACGCCGCGTCGCGCCAAGGGGTTCCTCCGCAATCACGCGAGCACTTCACTAATTCCGTCACTGTGTGTGCGGCGGGTCACTCATCAGTTTCCAGTTTTGCCTGGAGCACATCGATGCGCCGCTCTGCCTCTGCCTTCGTCAAATTCGTGCGGAAGGCCTCGGGCTCATAGGCGTCGAAAGCAAGCTTCCGAAGCAAGGCTGCCTGTTCGGAAGTCATCACGCCGACCGTGTC
>JBGQLL010000343.1:0-3400 GCA_041500065.1 Pseudolabrys sp. | reverse complement strand
GCAACCGAACGCTGTATTGATTGCGGTGCTCTGCGCCGTTTTGCTGACGGCGCCGCATATACTGGCGCGGCCGCATATCCTCGCACTGCCGGTGATGGTTGGATGGATTGCGACGCTGATCCGCGCGGTCGATACGCGTCGTTCTCCGCCGTGGCTTCTGCTCCCGCTCATGACGCTGTGGGCGAATCTTCACGGCAGCTTCACATTCGGTCTCGCAATGATCGCGCCCATAGCGTGCGATGCGCTTTGGCGCGCGCCGCACCCGGAGCGATTGAGCGTGGTCCGCCAATGGGCGTTCTTTGCCCTGCTTGCTTTAGGCGCTGCCTGCCTGAACCCTTACGGCCCGGAAGCGATCCTGGTGACGTTCCGGACAATAGCGTTGGGCGGGGCCTTGACGACAATCACCGAATGGCGCTCGCAGGATTTCACCCACCTCGGCGGATTCGAAATCGTAATGCTTGCCGCCTTTGGTTTTGCGCTTTACCGCGGCGTGACATTGCCGTGGCTGCGAATTGTGATGCTCCTCGGAGTTCTCCATCTGAGCCTCTCACAAGTACGTCACGCCGACCTGCTTGCAATGCTGGCGCCGATATTTTTGGCGCGGCCGTTGGCCGAACAATTTACGACGATGGCCGCCAATCGAATGGAAACGACGTCGTTGCGCGCAGCATGGCCTCCAATCGCAACCTTGCTGCTGCTGATTGCCGTCACCGGTTTGGCGTCGCTCCGAAACGATATATTTCCACCGACCAGAATCACGCCGATAGAAGCAATTCGCTCGATCGACACGACCAGAGCTGGCCCGATTCTTAATGACTACGATTTTGGCGGCTATCTCGATTTTGTCGGCATCCCGCCTTTCATCGACGGTCGTTCCGAACTTTACGGCCAGAAGTACATCCTCCGTTACGATCGCGCGCTCAGTCTGCAAAACCTTCCGGACTTCCTGCGGCTGCTCGATGAATACCGCATTCAGTCGACTTTGCTTGCGCCGTCGACGCCGGCTGTCGGCTTGCTCGATCGGCTGCCGGAGTGGAAGCGCGTCTATGCCGACGACATTGCCGTCGTACATTCGCGGCGCTGAATATCTCTGCCGACTAATCCCGACGCATAGCCGTCGACGCCGCCACGGCTTTGGTGTTCAATTACACCATCAGCGGCCGCCACCGGGGGCGTGTCGCAATTGGGGGAGGACGCCATGTCGTTGGAAGCATTGATCATCCTCATCATCGTCGGCGCCGTCGCCGGCTGGCTCGCTGGCCTCATCGTCAAAGGGGTCGGTTTTGGCCTCATCGGCAATATCATCGTGGGCATTGTCGGCGCGTTCATAGGGACCTGGGTGCTTGGAGCCCTTGGCATCATGATTGGCGGCGGCATTATCGCTTCCATCATCAACGCCACCATTGGCGCCGTGATCCTGCTGTTCATCATCGGCCTGGTGAAACGGGCTTAAGCCCCGCTTTTCACAGTATTAACTGCGAATTGGCTGCCGGGCCCTCAGCCCAGCGGCTGATGTTGCGTTGCAACAATTGCTGGGCCACACTGTCCGCGTCAGGCGACCGATGCGCGACAAAACCCAACGCGACAAGCCGTGGATTTTCCGCACTTATGCCGGCCATTCGACGGCCGCGGATTCCAATGCGCTGTACCGCAAGAACCTGGCGAAGGGGCAAACGGGCCTTTCGGTCGCCTTCGATCTGCCGACGCAGACGGGCTACGATTCCGACCACGTCCTGGCCAAGGGTGAGGTCGGTAAAGTCGGCGTGCCGATCTCCCATATCGGCGACATGCGCGCGCTGTTCGAGGGCATTCCGCTCGACACCATGAACACCTCGATGACCATCAACGCCACCGCCGCGTGGCTGATGGCACTTTACATCGCCGTCGCCGATGAGCAGGGCACGCCGCGCGCGTCCCTGCAAGGCACCATTCAGAACGACATCATCAAGGAATACCTCTCGCGCGGTACCTACGTATTCCCGCCGGCGCCGTCGATGCGGTTGATCAAGGACGTGATCCTCTTCACGACCAAAGAGATTCCGAAATGGAATCCGATCAATGTCTGCTCCTATCACTTGCAGGAGGCAGGCGCGACGCCGGTGCAGGAGCTTGCTTTCGCGCTCGCCACCGCCATTGCTGTGCTCGACACCGTGAAAGCCTCGGGCCAGGTTTCACCCGACAAATTCGGTGACGTAGTCGGACGCATCTCATTCTTCGTGAACGCCGGCCTGCGCTTCATTACCGAACTATGCAAGATGCGTGCGTTCACCGAGCTGTGGGACGAGATCACCCGCGAACGCTATGGGATCACCGATGCGAAACAGCGGCTGTTCCGTTATGGCGTCCAGGTGAATTCACTCGGGCTGACCGAGCCGCAGCCCGAAAACAATGTGGCGCGCATTCTCATCGAGATGCTGGCCGTTACGTTGTCAAAAAATGCGCGTGCACGCGCGGTACAATTGCCGACGTGGAATGAAGCGCTTGGCCTGCCGCGGCCTTGGGACCAGCAATGGTCGCTGCGCATGCAGCAGATTCTCGCCTACGAAACTGACCTGCTTGACTACGGTGACATTTTCGACGGCTCGGATGAGATTGCGCGCAAGGTTGACGAACTGAAGCGGCAAGCCAAGGAAGAGCTCAAACGCATCGGGGAGATGGGTGGTGCCGTCGCGGCGGTCGATACCGGCTACATGAAGCAGCAGCTGGTCGAGTCGAACACGGCACGGCTGGAAGCAATCGAACGCGGCGAACAGATCGTGGTTGGCGTCAACAAATATCTCGAGAGCGAACCTTCTCCTTTGGCGGGTGGCGCGGACGCCATCCTGACCGTGTCGGAGGATGCTGAACGTGGGCAGGTCGAGCAGCTCAAGGCCTGGCGCGCGTCGCGCGACAATGCAGCGGTTGCCGAAGCGCTAAAGGAATTGAAACACGCCGCCTCGAGCGGCGGCAATATCATGCCGGCTTCGATCACCTGCGCCAAAGCCGGAGTGACCACCGGTGAATGGGGTTGGACGCTGCGCGAGGCTTTCGGCGAATATCGCGCGCCCACCGGCGTCGGCCGCGCAATGCGCAATGACGTCACCGGCCTCGACGACATTCGCGCCGACGTCGATCGCATCTCGCGCAAGCTGGGGCGTCGCCTGACATTTCTTGTCGGCAAACCCGGCCTTGATGGCCACTCGAATGGTGCCGAACAGATCGCCGTGCGCGCGCGCGATGCCGGAATGCAGGTCGTCTACGAGGGCATCCGGCTGACGCCCGAGGAGATTGTCGATGCAGCCCGCAAAGAGAAGGCGCACGTCGTCGGGCTGTCGGTGCTCTCCGGCAGTCACCTGCCGCTGGTGGAGGACGTCGTCGGCCGCATGAAGCAAGCCGGCCTCAATGTGCCAGTGGTCGTCGG
>JBGQLL010000342.1:0-3461 GCA_041500065.1 Pseudolabrys sp. | reverse complement strand
GTGCAGACCGTCGGGGACCCATGGCAACGACAACAATCTACGTCCTCAATGGACCCAATATGAACCTGCTCGGCACCCGCGAGCCGGAAAAATACGGGCGCGCGACTCTCGCCGACGTGGAAAAACTTTGCGCAGAGACCGCCAAACGGTTTGGGCTGGGCATTGTGTTCCGGCAATCAAACCGGGAGGGCGAGTTGGTCGACTGGATTCAGGAGGCGCACGCCAAGGACGCGGCCGCGATCATCATCAACGCGGCCGGCTATACCACGACATCGATCGCCATTATGGATGCGCTTCTGGCCGTGAACGTGAAATTGCCGGTCATCGAAGTGCACGTTACCAATATTCATGCGCGCGAAAGCTTTCGGCAGAATTCATACATTTCGAAGGCTGCAAAAGCAGTGATCGCCGGCTTTGGTATTGACGGCTACGCGCTGGCAATCACCGGCCTTGCCGGTCTGCTCGGTGCCAAGCAAAAAGGCTGAGTGCCGCGCATGGGAAAATCGCCGAAGACGATCGTCGACCGTGAATTGATCCATGAGCTTACGCAGCTCCTGGACGAGACAGGGTTAAACGAAATCGAGATCGAGCAGGACGGCAAGCGCGTGCGCGTGGCGCGTGCGTCGGTCACCGCGGCGCCTCCGCCTGCCTCGGCCCGTGTAGAAGTCGCGCCCGGGGCAGAGGCTGCCGTCAAGCCAATCGATCCTTCCAAGCATCCGGGCGTTGTCATCTCACCCATGGTCGGGACGGCCTATGCCGCTGGCGAGCCTGGAGCCAAGCCTTTCATCGATATCGGCAGCAAGGTGAAAGTCGGCGACACATTGCTGATAGTGGAAGCCATGAAAACCATGAACCAGATTCCCGCTCCGCGCGGCGGCACCGTGATTCAAATTTTGTTCGAGGACGGCCAGCCGGTGGAATTCGGCGAGCCGCTGGTGATCATAGAGTAGGTACGCGTGGCATTGCCCGACCATCTGACGTGTCCCGGGCGCAGCGCAGCGCCCTTTGGCGCTGCAGACCCGGGACCGCTACAATTTAAGACGGTCCCGGATCAGCGGTGCACCGCATCCGGGACACGAGTCTGCGATGTTCGATAAAATCCTGATCGCCAATCGCGGCGAGATCGCGCTCCGGGTGCTGCGCGCCTGCAAGGAGCTCGGCATTCCGACAGTGGCGGTGCACTCCACCGCCGATGCCGACGCCATGCACGTGCGGTTTGCCGATGAGAGCGTATGCATCGGACCCCCTGCGGCCAAGGATAGTTACCTCAACATTCCCGCTATTCTGTCGGCTTGCGAGATCACCGGCGCCGACGCCGTGCATCCCGGCTACGGATTTTTGTCGGAGAATGCTCGCTTCGCAGAAATTCTCACCGAACACGGTGTGCAGTTCATCGGCCCCAAGGCCGCGCACATCCGCCTGATGGGCGACAAGATCGAGGCCAAACGCACCGCCAAGAAGCTCGGCATTCCGGTCGTGCCCGGCTCGGAAGGCGGTATCGGGTCGGACCAGGAAGCAAGCAAGATCGCGACCGAGATCGGCTTTCCCGTACTGGTCAAGGCAGCCGCCGGCGGCGGCGGCCGCGGCATGAAAGTTGCGCGCAGCGCCAGTGAGCTTTCCCTCGCCCTCTCAACCGCGCGCGCCGAGGCCAAAGCCGCATTTGGCGACGATGCTGTTTATCTCGAGAAATATCTCGAGCGTCCCCGCCATATCGAAATTCAGGTGCTTGGTGATGGCGAAGGTCATGCCATTCATCTGGGCGAGCGCGACTGTTCGTTGCAGCGCCGCCACCAGAAAGTCTGGGAGGAAGGCCCCTCGCCTGCGCTTAACGCCGGCGCGCGCGACGCGATCGGTGAAACGGTTGCCAAAGCAATGCGCGAGATCGGCTATCTCGGTGTCGGCACCGTCGAGTTTCTTTATGAGGACGGCAAATTCTACTTCATCGAGATGAACACGCGCATTCAAGTTGAACATCCGGTGACTGAGATGATCACCGACATCGACCTGATCTTCGAGCAAATTCGTGTTGCTGCCGGCACTGCTCTTGCCATCAAGCAAAGCGACGTAAAATTTCACGGCCACGCCATCGAGTGCCGCATCAACGCGGAGAACCCGGTGTCTTTCCGCCCGTCGCCTGGCAAAATCCTGCATTATCACGCGCCGGGCGGACTCGGAGTCCGCGTCGATTCCGCCGTGTATCAGGGTTACAGCATTCCGCCTTATTACGATTCACTTGTCGGCAAGCTGATTGTGCACGGCAAGACGCGCACCGAATGCCTGATGCGCCTCAAACGCGCGCTCGACGAAGTGGTGGTGGACGGCATCGAAACGACGCTACCGCTCTTTCGCGCGCTGGTGCGCGAAAAGGACATCATCGACGGCAACTATCACATCCACTGGCTGGAACAGTTCCTCGCCCGCGGCGGCATGGAGCCTTAGGCCGGTGGCGACAGCTACGGGTTCCGTTCCCCTCCTCATGCAGCACGCGCTGCATTAGGATCAATCACTGCGCCAAACCGACTCGGGCCATGGCAAACCGCGAAAACACTTTCATCGAGATCACGCCGGAAGTGCTGCTCAAGGCCTATGCCTGCGGCATCTTTCCGATGGCTGAAAGCGCCGATGATCCAGCGCTCTATTGGATCGAGCCGGACATGCGCGGAATTATCCCGCTCGAAGGATTCCATGTCCCGGCGCGCCTGGCGCGCACGGTCCGCGCAACATCGTGGAGCGTCCATGTCGATCGTGACTTTGACGCGGTGATCGAGGGGTGCGCGGAACCGAAGCAGGATCGTGCGCGCACCTGGATCAATATGCGCATCCGCCGCATCTACCGCGCACTATTCGAGCGCGGCCATTGCCATACCGTTGAGGTCTATGACGGCAATGACCTTATCGGCGGGCTTTATGGTGTCACGCTCGGCCGCGCCTTCTTCGGCGAGAGCATGTTTCACCGGACGCGCGACGCGTCCAAAATCGCGCTGGTGCACTTGATTGCGCGACTCAAGGTCGGCGGGTACCGGCTGCTCGACACCCAATACGTGACCGAGCATCTGAGGACCTTCGGTGCTGTCGAGGTACCGAAGCGCCGTTACCATCGTCTGCTGGAGGAAGCATTGACCGGTGAAGCCGATTTCACGGCTGTGCCGCTGGAACAGCCTCTCAGCGGTGTTGAGGTTCTCGACATTATTCGCTGACGCGTGCGCGGTGTTGTATCCCGGGCGCGGCGCAGCCTGACTCCCTCATTCCCGCGCAAGCGTAGGATACGCCTGCCTTAACTACCGCAGGAACGGGAAGAGGCTCGGTGGCGGTGGCGGCTGTGGCGCGCGCTGTACCGGTGGCGGCGGTGGTGGCTGCACGGGCGTCCGGCGCTGCGGCGGCTGCTGCGGGCGGCTTGGCGGCTTGGGCGTTTCAACAGGGACTTCGGCGACATTCGGCATCTGTCCGCCTTTGCAGTCGGT
>JBGQLL010000341.1:0-3487 GCA_041500065.1 Pseudolabrys sp. | reverse complement strand
CAAGAACGGTCGCCGGGGCTCTGGTGGATGCCGATCTTGAGGGCCAGTCCTCGCACGGCGTAATGCTGGTCGAAATGTATCTGGACCGGATCCGGAAAGGGTCTGTCTCGCTGAAACAGACCGGGGAAATCGTCTCGGACAAAGGCGCAACTGTCGTTCTCGATGCTCATAACGCGCTTGGCCATCTCACCGGTGACCAAGCAATCAAAATCGCTGTCGAGCGTGCTCGGCGCTTCGGTGCCGGCCTGGTCGCGGTGCGTCACGGCTTCCATTTTGGGACCGCGCGGCGTTTCGCTCTGAAGGCCGCCGATGAGGACTGCATCGGCATCGTCATGTGCAACACGCGACCGTTGATGCCCGCACCGGGTGGCGCCGAGCGCGTGGTTGGGAACAATCCGATCGCGATCGCCGTGCCGTCCGATGGCCCGGCGCCCATCGTGCTCGACATGGCGACGAGCGAAGCCGCGATGGGCAAGATCCGCATGGCGGAGAAGGCGGGGGAGAAGATCCCCGGCACCTGGGCGGTCAAGGCCGACGGCAGCGCGACAACGGATCCGGCGGAGGCGATTTCCGGCATGCTACTGCCGGCGAGCGGCCCGAAAGGCTTCGGGCTTGCCTTTCTGATCGATCTTCTGTGCGGGGTGCTGTCGGGTGGCGCGATGGGCAGCGCGGTGCAACCGCTCTACGGCAATGCGTCCACTCCCTACGACTCGTCGCACCTTTTCATTGCCATCGACATCGCGCACTTCGGCGATCGCGCGGCAATGCACGCGGCCGCGACCGCCGCCGCTGTACGGATCCGCGCCGGCGCGCGCGCCCCCGGTGTCGCGCGGCTGTTCACCCCCGGCGAGCCGGAATGGGTCAAGCGCGAAAGTGCGGCGGGGCAGGTGATGCTCCCGCCGGCCGTCGCCAAAACCCTGCTGCGGCTGGCGAAGGAATTACGGATACCCGCAGGTGCTCTCGCGCCGGCAGAAAAATACGAAAGGACCTGAAAATGGCGAAGCGTGAAGTCAAAACAGACAAAATCCGGACGCCGAGCGGCGTGTTCTCGCAGGCAACCGTGATCGAGGCGCAGGGGAGGCTTGTGTTCATTTCCGGAATGACCGCGCGCAGACCTGACGGCACGATCGCGGGGGTCGGCGACATCACTGCACAGACCAGACAGGTTTGCGAGAACGTCAAGTCGGCGGTGGAGGCGGCGGGCGGTACGCTCGACGATATCTGCCGCGTCGACGTCTATGTGCGCAATATGGAGCACTTCAAGGAAATCCATTCGGTGCGCCAGGAATACTTCAAGCCGCCGCTGCCGGCTTCGACGATGGTCGAGATCTGCAAAATGACGTCGCCCGACTACCTGATCGAGATCAACGCCATTGCCGTGATCCCGACCAAATAATCACGGTAACCAGCGATGACCGACAAGTCGGGACTGAAAACGGCCAAGGAAAAAGGCATCACGCTCGGTGAAATCGGGCAGCGGATCGTCTTCGAGAACGAACATGTGCGGATCTGGGAGGTCAATCTCAATCCGGGTGAGACCATCGATTTCCACCTTCACTACCATCCCTACGTCGTCATCTCGCTGGGCGGCGGCAAGAACGAGATCGAGACGATCTTCGGCGACAAGCGCACGACAGAAGAGCCGCTGGGCTCGACCGTGTTCATCAATGACATGCGCCCGGTGCACCGGCTGACCAACCGCGGCACCGTGCGCTATCTGTCGCGGCTGATCGAGATCAAAAGCGTACGCTGGACGGCGGAGTAGGACCGGGCCGATGGCGCAGACGATCGGTGGCTGGGACGTTCATACGCATATCGTGCCGCAGGCGGTCGTCGCGGCGGGTGGTCGCGGCGCCTTCGGTATGCGCGCGTCGTCCGACGCGTTGACGATCTGCGCTCACGGCGTTCCGCTGCATCCGCTCACCGAGGTGAACAAGCTCGCCGATCGCGTCAAAAGCGACCATCTCGATGGCGCGGTCGTTTCGGTGCCGCCGCCGCTGTTTCGGCCCGATTTGAGCGAGGCCGATTGCCGTGACTACGCAAAGCTTGTGAATGAAGGGCTTTTTGAATCCTGCCGCGACCACGCCGGCGTGCTGCGGCCGCTCGCTTATCTCCCAGTGGAGGCGCCCGAGGTGGCGGTCGGCATTGCCGCGACCCTCGATGGGCGTTGGGCGGGCGTAGTCATGGGCACCGAGGCCAATGACGTGTCTTATGCGTCCGAAAGGCTCGATCCCCTGTGGCGCACCCTCAGCGAACGCAAGCTGCCTCTTTTTATCCATCCGGGTTCGACGCCCGACAAGCGTCTCGACCCGTTTTATCTCACCAATCTGCTCGGCAATCCGGTTGAAACAACCATCGCGGCGTCGCATCTGGTTTTCGCCGGTGTCATGCAGCGCTATCCGGGCCTCAACATCATTCTTGCGCACGGCGGTGGTTGCGTCGCGGCTTTGTGCGGACGCTGGCAGCGCGGTGCGGCAACCAAGCGGTCGGGAATTCCGGACATGTCCCTCAAGCCGCTCGAGGCCGTGCGTAGGTTTTATGTCGACAGCATCGTGCACTCGCCGATGTTTCTGGAGACCGTCATCAAGACGATCGGCGAGAGCAGGATCCTGCTCGGCAGCGACTGGCCGTTCCCGATGGGGACGCCCAGTGCCGAGCACGACCTCGGGCACCTGGATGAAAAGCTTCGCCTTCGGATTCGCAAGCTCAACGCCGAGGAAGCCTTCGGCGCACGGTTGAAAACGCAGCAGGGTGTTTCATGACAAAGCTCCCGGAAAACATGCCCAAGCTTGAAGAACTTCTCATCAAGACCGAGACCATGCCTTGGCGCGAGAAATCGCTCAAAGGCATTCACGAAAAGATGCTGTGGCGAAACGAGGAGACGGGCGCTTCGATTGCGCTGATCAAGTTCGACAAGGGCGCCGGCATTCCCCAGCCTCACTATCATTCGTCGAACCAGTTCATGTTCTGCCTGTCGGGGAGCTATGAATATACATCGACCGGCGTCACGCTTACGGCTGGCTCGTTTTACTGCAACCCGAAGGGCAATGTGCACGGCCCGGCGGTTGCCCATGAAGAGACGGTGGTTTTGGAAATCTATGACGGCCCGCATTATCCGGAAAAACCATCCTGGTACACCGACGAACGCGACGCGCACTAAAAGGTGGCGATGAGCGAGGCGCAGCTGCATAAAGTTGCCCCCGGTGTTCACGCCTGGATAGGAGCAGGTGGTGCCTCCAATGCCGGCGCAATCGAAACGCGCGACGGATTAATCGTTATCGACGCCCAGCAGAACCGCGAGCTGGGCGAGAAATTTCGTGATGCATTGAAGGCCTCGTTCGGCGCGCCCGTTCGCGCGGTCGTCAACACGCATTTCCACCTCGATCACGTCGCAGGCAACGTTGCTTTCGCCGGCGCACCGATCGTCGCGCACGACAAGACGCGGCAATTACTCGAAAGCGAACTTGGCCCGATGCGGCCGGGGGGT
>JBGQLL010000340.1:0-3490 GCA_041500065.1 Pseudolabrys sp. | reverse complement strand
CTTTGTGCGGCGTGCCGGAAGGCTATGAGTATGTCCGATGGTGATCTGAGCGATCAAATCGCGCGCATCGAGTCCGACATCGAGCAACTGGCCAAAACCTTAGATGGGTGCCGAAAGGCCATGCTGTTCTCAAAGGTTGTCATCACTGCCGGGAGGAATTTGGATATTGGCTTATTTCCTCGGGGCGATCAGGTTTGATCCTACGGCTATGATCGCCTCGATTGCAGCCATTATTGGAGGCGTCGTCGTTTTCGGATCAAATTCGAGTACATCAAAGCAGACCACGGCGGCGATGAAAGTCGCCGAAACACAAAGAGCCGAATTGATCGACATGATCGATCTTCGGGCGATAGGTGCGAGCGAGACCCACCTTCAGCGCCTTGGTTCATAAGCGCACAGACCGCGTGCAGACCAAAACTGGAGCCTCATGGCCCTAGTCGAAATGAAACCAAGGGAGGATGGGGCGTGATCCTCACATACCGAATGTCCGCTTTCGGGGGTAAAGCAGACACCAAGTTTTGACGCCGCCATGTCTGCTTTTGACTCAAAGCGGACATTTGGCGTTATTCAGCGTCTGAGGCCGATTGACTGGTATTTCCCCCTCGTTGCCGGTCGCAAAGTGCTAGGCTTTAGACCTTGCACAAAGCGTGTTCTGAGGGGAGCGCATGCGTCGGCGCGGGTTCATCACGCTTCTTGGAGGCGCGGCAGCTTGGCCGCTTGCCGCGCGCGCGCAGCAGACCACTGGGATGCCGCGCATCGGCGTGCTGATGGGGTATGCTGAGAGCGACCGGGAAGGACAGGCCAATATCGCGGCGTTCCTGGGAGGACTCCAGAAGCTCGGGTGGACGGAGGGCCGCAACATCCGGCTCGACACTCGCTGGTCGGCGGCCGATGCGGATTTGATACAACGATTCGCGAAGGAACTCGTCGCGCTACAGCCCGACCTCATACTTACTCAAAACACACCCACCACTGCGGCAGTGCTGCAACAAACGCGCACCATCCCCATCATTTTCGCGAACGTTTCCGACCCGGTCGGCAGCGGCTTCGTCGCGGGCCTGCCGCGGCCGGGCGGCAACGTCACCGGCTGCATCGATATGGATGCCTCGATGGGCGGCAAGTGGCTGGGGCTGCTCAAGGAGGTCGCGCCGCGCGTCGCCCGGGTTGCCTTCGTGTTCAACTCGGCAACGGCGCCGTTTGCCGATTATTACGTAATCCCCTTCAAAGCCGCCGCTGCGTCCTTCGCAGTGGAGGCGATAGCAGCAGCTGTTCGCGACACGTCCGAGCTCGAATCCGTCGTTGCCGGACAGGCACGCGAGCCCGATGGTGGCCTTATCGTCATGCCGGAGGCCTTCATGAACGTCCATCGCGTGGAGGTCACGTCGCTGGCGGCTCACTACCGTCTCCCTGCCGTCTATCCGCGCCGTTTCTTCGCTGAACTCGGCGGCCTGCTGTCCTACGGAAATGACCAGAGCGATAACTTTCGGCGCACGGCAACTTATGCCGATCGCATCCTGCACGGCGCGAAGCCGAACGAACTTCCCGTCGAGCAGCCCACCAAGTTCGAGCTCGTCATCAACCTCAAGAGCGCGAAGGTGCTCGGCCTCACTGTGCCGCCCAGGATGCTCACGCAAGCCGACGAGGTGATCGAATGAATGGCGGCATGTCCGCTATTGGCACAAAGCGGACATGCGAGAGCCGCCAATCAACGTCCGCTTTCGGGGTAAGAGCGGACATCGTGTGGGCTTTTGCGAGCTCTTTCGCCACAGGCCTCGGGGCACTCGGGAACTAAGATGCCAAGGCCGCTCTCAAGCGGGCGGAATGTCCCTACGTCATCAAAGACAAAAACAGGAAGTTCGTGACCAATCTTTGCTTCTAGCTACTCAATTTTCTTCTTGGCGCCGGTGCGGCCGATGCTCTTGATCGCCAGCGGAGCTCGGCCGGACTTCGCGGCGATCTCGCGATCCTGCTCGATGATGAAGGCGCGCGCGGGCTCGTCCTTTTCTAGGCCGCCAATCAGCTCCGCCGGCACGCGCCGGTTGGAGCGCTGCGACCCGTCCTCGTAGACGACGTCGAAGAACACGAATTCGCCCTTGGGATTGGTGCCCGGTTTTTTCGCCATGCCCGTTGTCCTAGCACAAAAGAAAACGCCAGCGCTCGCGCGCTGGCGCCGTCGTCAAAACGGAAATCAGGCCGCTTGCAGATTGGCGGCAGCGGACTTGCCGCTGCGCGAGTCGGCCTGCACGTCAAACGAAAGCTTCTGGCCTTCGTTGAGATTGCTCATTCCGGCGCGCTCGACTGCCGAGATGTGAACGAACACATCGGGGCCGCCGCCGTCCTGCACGATAAAACCGAAGCCCTTTTGGGCGTTGAAGAACTTAACGGTACCTGTGGCCATCGTGGCCTCCTTATGAAAACGCGAAAAGGCGTTTATGCCCCATGCGAACCATTCGCATGGGCCTCATATCCGGATTTTGCGTGTTCCTGGGAAAAGGCCGTTAAGGCCGAAACTGCAAGGGCAGGCGCAATCGCGAACGACACCTATATAGGCGTGTATTGCGATTTTAGCAATTGATGCGCGCGCGTTACGACCTCCTGATTTTTTCGACATCATCCGCGCGAGCTAAACCTGCTTGTCCACTAACTTGCCTGTGCCAGGAGGGTGCGATGATGACGGCGCATGCTTCGCCTTGGTCCGGGCGTCGTCGGTGTCTCGGTCATCGTCGGGCCTACGTTTGGTGACCCGTGACGTTCTCATCGTCGGCACTATGGTTTGAATGCCAATGCTTGAGACGCCTATCTGGTCTCGCTCCGCCGACATGACTCCGCACAGTAGCGTCGCAGGTCTCAAGAGTGTGCAGCTGATTTGCGCGCAATCCGAGACGACGGCGCAAGGTTTGATTGACTAGCAACAATCCGGTCATCGGGCTTCGGACCCCACTCTTGGGTCTGGAGTAAATCGCTCATGTCGCGGCCGTCCTACGCCCTCGCCACACGTACAAAGGACAAACTTGGCGTCGTAGGGCAGTTGGTGGATGGCGCAACTAGCGTCGTGGTAACAGCAACATGCCGTCCTCGGGATTGGCTCATCTTTATCTGCGGTACTCAACTTGATGTGCGCTCCACCAATTCCTTTAGCGACGGTTGGTCATACCCGCGCTTGGTTGGGCTCAGCTGAAATGCAGACGGCGATGGAGAAGAGCGGTGTCAAACCGCCACTCCGGCATCTTCCGGCCGCACTCGCGTTTGTCCGCTTTTGGACCAAAGCGGACGAGGCCGGATTTTAGACCGGGACGGTTTGTCCGCTAATGACCCAAAGCGGACGATCCGATGAACGACAGGACGGAATCAGAGCAAATTCAGCTCGCGAGTTTTGCGCCCTTGGCGTGCTTAGGCTCGGTCCAACGCACTGCCAGAGGCCATCCAAACGCGAGCACAGCGAAGAACAACGACAACGAAACCGGCAAACTGGCTATGGCGTACATTCGAT
>JBGQLL010000339.1:0-3491 GCA_041500065.1 Pseudolabrys sp. | reverse complement strand
TTGCACCGATTTGTAAACGTTTTTGGTCTAAGAATTTGTTTACTCGCCGTTAATGGACGGCGCACCAGTGCCGAAATGATATCCCGGATTAGCGCGTGCGATGTATCAACACAGGTCATTGATCTCCGAACTTGAAGACGCAGTTCGGCGCGGCTCCCAGGGAAAGCGGGTAGAAACGCTTAGACGCGTCACCGATCTATTTCTGGGCGGACACGAACGTCTCAGTGAAGAGCAAATTCAGGTGTTTGATGACGTTTTAGGTCATCTGATTGCGCGGATAGAGTCAAAGGCCCTCATCGAACTCAGCGAACGTCTTGCGCCGATCAACAACGCACCGATCAAAGTCGTCCACACGCTCGCACGCGATGATGAGATCGCCATCGCCGGGCCGGTTCTATCGCTGTCAGATCGCCTGACCACACCTGACCTCATTGAAATTGCCCTGGCCAAAAGCCAAGCTCATTTGCTGGCGATCTCCAAGCGGAGCAGCCTCAGCGAATCCTTGACCGACGCATTGATCGAGCGTGGGGATCGAGACGTTATCAGCAAGCTTGCAGAGAATGCAGGGGCCCACTTCTCCGAAAAAGCATATGCCCAGCTTGTAGACCAAGCCGACGCCGATGAAACGCTCCTCGAAAAGCTCGGCCTGCGTTTCGACATTCCACTGCACATTTTCCGTCGCCTTCTGGAGCGGGTTACCGCAGCCGTGCGCTCGCGTCTTTTGGCAATGGCGACACCGGAAAAGCGAGACGACATCAAGGAGATACTGGCGAGCATTTCAAATGAAGTGATCGAAACTGAAGAGCTGGATCGCGACTTTGAGGCGGCGCAGCGTCTTGTCGAGCTGATGCAGAAGAACGGCGAACTTGATCAGTTTGCACTGCTGGAGTTCGCAAAAGAACGCCAATATGCCGCAACAGTCACAGCGCTCGCGACGTTATGCGCTGCGCCCATCGATATGATCCAGAAAATGCTGAACGACGGCCGCAATGAGCCGTTGCTGGTCGCATGCAAGGCCGCAGGACTCTCGTGGCCCACGTTACGGGCTTTGTTGCAAGATGACTTGCTCGGGCGAGCGGCTTCGGACGATGAGCTCAACAAACTGAAAAGCGACTATATCAAGCTGTCGCACACGACCGCCAAAAAGCTGCTTGAGTTCTGGTGCGAACATCAGAGATCGCAAAAACCATAGACTCATGCACTAGCCGCTGGCGCGCGCCGGCCGGCGCCGTTCATGGAACCACGCGCGGTACTTCGTCATCTTGGCGCGCTGCGCCTCCGGCGCGAACCGCTTACACGTTGACGCTTCGTTGCTCTTTTCCGACGCGCCCCACCGCAGTTCGACGCAGTCGTTCACATTGTACGCCATCTCGAGAGCACCGGCGCGGTCGAGCACGTCTTTGAGCGCGAGCGTCCACGCCGAACCATCGCTGCGCGTATAGGAAAACTTGCGTGTCGAAAGCTCCGACGCGAGCACGCCCTGCAATTCGCCCGTTACCTCCGCGATGCTCTTCCCCTGCGGCATCGCGTACCGCTCGGGCCGCCGCCCGACGCGATCAGGAAATCCGCGCACCACATCAATTGCGATCAACAGACGCAGATCGCGCGCCGGTGTCGCGAAATCCTCCCACGCACCGGTCGTCTCGAAGATCGACGCGCCGTCCGGCATGCTTGCTTCGCCGCGCCCGCTGTTCTGGAACTTCCGCCCGTTTTCGACCGACGTCACGCGCGCCTTCACTTGCTCTTCGAGCGCCGTGATCGCTTCCTTTATAGCGCGCAAAGGATCGAGCGGTGCCGGTGACATCACGTCATCCATGCGATCGTAAAAGGCCTCGATCCCGAGCTTCGTCTGTTCGAGCGAAAAATCGGCGTACTGCGGATTTTTCGCAATTTCGTCGTTGGTCAGCCGTCGCAAGGTGCCATTCTGTTCGCGTACGATCGGCCGGAAGCGCTTGAACCCTGGACTCCCGAGTGAGGGATCCTGCGCGAACAGGAAATTGCCGCGCCAAAACCGTTTGCGCGCGACCGTGCCGTCGGGTTGCGCATCGACTGCCAGGAAAACGCCTGCCGCGCCCTCCGATTGCGGCACGCGCCGCGCGAGCACCAAAATGTGTCCGAACGGATCGGCGTACACGGTCCCCGGGCGCAGCGTCTCTTGCGTCAGCGGTACGGGGTAATAATCGGTGTTGTTGTCATTCGCGAGCGTTCGCCCGGTTCCGGAATGGACGGCGTCGGCCGTGGTCAGCAAATATTGGCCAAACGACGCCGCGAGTCCCGTCCGCTTCGCCGCAGGTCCGTTCGCCGAAGTTTTTTGTTCGGGCGCGGAGGATCGAGCTGCCTCGAGATGCTGAATGCTGAACCACTGGTAGCACTTCGGCGGCTGGCCGCCACCGCCGCGCGAGCACTTCGAGTATCCGAACGGCAACCCCATTTTAAACGAGAAATATGCGCGCAAAAAATACGGGAGGTCGGCACAGTCGGGACGAATGACGAGACCCATCTGGTCTTCGCCAAGACCCAAATGGTTGAACAGGAAATTGCGCGATCGATCGCGCAGCACTTCATGCAGCGCGGGCCAAGACGGCGCCGCATCGAGTGGCGCGTCGAAGAGCTTCTCGATCCATGCAGAATACAAATTTTCCGTTGCGCGATTCCATGTATTGCGCAAGGGCCAGACATCCCCCGCCGTCGCGCTCGGACGCGGCGGCTCGTCGCCGCGCACGGAGATGTCGCGCGTGATCGTGCTGCACTCGGCCGGCGCGCGGCTGCGCGTGAGCGTCGCGCGCCACGTCCCTGCGGCCGGCGACGCGACCTCGGTGGTCCAGAAATACGGCGGCCCACCGTGCCGCTCGCGCGATTTGGCCGCGACGCTTCCATCGGGCGCGATCAGCGAAAGCTCGCCTTCGAGCGGACTCTCCGCGGCGAAGATGACACGCAAAGGCGCGCCCCTCCACGGTACGACCGGCGAGGGCAAAACCGCGAGGTCGGCCGCGTCTTCGCAGACACCTTTGGCCTGTGTGTCCACGACCGAGAATAGGAAGACGGAAAACCCAGCTGCGATCAGCAACGATGCTGTCACAGCGGCAGTAAACTGGCGTGCTGGAAACAATTGAGACCCCTTTCTGGAGCGCTCCCTTGACCGACGGTTCAATTGATCGAACGGCATTCGGTCCCCCGCAGCCAGGTCAGATGGCAGGATACCGAATTCGACGGGGTCAGTCAGCGGGTATGAAAGCGTTTTTGCAGCCGGTCAGCCGTTTGCCAAGGCCGCTTATGCGCTAGACGGGTTAAAAAGCGTGATTCAACGGTGCGTCGCTGCGACGCTGGGAAAAATCCTCAAATTCTTGGCCGCAAATGGCAAGACAAATCCAACACAGGTGCTTTAAGCGGGCTTCCGATTTTTTTGGTGTGACTTCATGTGGCACGAAATATCGACCGCGCCATTCAACCGCGATTTGGAACTGGCCGTCATGGATACAAACGGCGCACGT
>JBGQLL010000338.1:0-3504 GCA_041500065.1 Pseudolabrys sp. | reverse complement strand
TGGGCGCGCGTGCTGTTGAAGTTCGGCATGGGCGGGATCGATCCGGGTGACATTGGCGCGGCCAAGTTCCGCAAGATGCGCCACCTCCTGCAGCGATGCTATGACGTTCGACCTGGCGCCTATGCAGCGGATTACGTCGCCAAGTTCGGCCGCGAGCCCGAAAGCGAGCGCGGCCGGTGGGGTTTCGCCTCAGAGCTGGCGAAGTCGCACTTGAAGGTCGGCGCCACGGAGGGCCTATTGCCGCAACGCTGTGATCACGCGTCACCGTGGGCGCTCTTGAACGATGCTCTTGACGGAGATGAACGCAGCGGCGAGCTGTGGCGCGAGTTCGCGCTGGCTTTCAAGGGCCGATCAAAGCTCTACTGGTCGAAGGGCTTAAAGGCGCGGCTCAACATCCCGCACACTTCAGAGATTGAATTCGCACGCGAGCCTGACGCGCGGTGCACAGTGCCAACTGCGGAAATTTCCCCGATTCAATGGCGCCTGGTGATCGCGCATGACGTTCGGTTTACTGTGCTCAAGGTCGCGGCGCTGCACGGTCGTCAGGGCGTCCATGAGTTTCTAGAATGGCTATCGGGGCAACCGCCAGGCCATAGCGGAGAATTCGAGATAGTTGACCGCTGGCCGGACGCGAAACGCATGCGCCTGGTGAGCGGCAACCCGCACCTGTTGCCCTACCAATACGCGCCGGGCCCGTAGCCATGTCCAAAACCGACGACATGCGCGCGCGCCTGGCGGAGCTACTCGTTGCAACCGATACGGCCTATCAGTTGACTCCGGCCGGCCAGTGGGCGCAGATCCCGGTGTTGATTGCGAGAATCACGGCGACACTCGGGGCGATCATCGACGAGATTGAAAGGTTGAGAGATGGGAAAGCAAATTAGCTGTCCGGTGTGCGACGCGTCCGACCTCAAAGTGAAAGAGGGCGCGCGCGGCGGTCTTTCGATGAGCTGCGGCAAATGCGGGTATCAGGGCTTTGCCCGCACTCCCAAGGCATCGGAAGCGATGCGCGCTAAGATGGGCGCGGCGAGCGCAAACCCTGCGCCGAAAAAACCGGACGATGATGACGGCGACTTTTTAAAGAAGCTATGACAACCGATACCAGTATCACGGCGCAATCGGTGATCCCGGCCGCGTTGATCGATCAGGCGAAGTCTGACGCGGCGCCGGCGCCCGCGCCAGGTGCCGCGCCGGCCGTGCCGATCAACTGGCCGAAAGAGGGGCGCGAGCTGATTGACTTCACGCTCACGCTGCTCTCGCCGCTCTCGCCATCGCTTGCGGGCGTGTATCCCGAAGCGGTGCGCGCGCAGCTCGCCGAACACATCGGACGCGTTCTCGAAAAATACGGCCTCGATATGGCTGCGCTGTTCGGCAAGTGGGCGCCCGAGCTGGGCCTCGCGATCTGCGCGGCGCCGCTGATTGCTCCGACCGTGCAAGCGATCCGCACCGACCGTGCGGCCAGGGCCGCAGCGCCAGCGCCGGCCGCGCCAGGTGCGGCGCCGGTGCCGGCCGCGGCGCCGCTGGTCCCGGTCGCGCCGGCAGAGAAACCGGCCGGGCCGTCCGACCTGCAACGCTTTCCCGGTGCCGAAAAAAAGTAAACCCGCGGCGCCTGGTGCGCCCGCTTCGCCGAACGTCACGCTGCCCGCGTCCATCATCGGGGTATTCGGTGCGACCGGCAGCGGCAAATCTGCCTACGTGAAAGAGCGGCTTTTCACGGCGCCCCCCCCGTTGATTGTGTTCGATCCCGGCCGCGAGTATCAGCGTGGCGTTTCCTATCAGGATGAACAAGCCATGTATACCGCGATCAACCTGGGCGCGTCGGCAATCGTGTTTCGCCCCTCAATGGATGGGGCGATGCGCTCGCGCCAGTTCAGCCGATTCTGTCTCGCGGGCCTCGCCATCGCGCGGAACAAAGGGCGCTGTCTCGTCGTCGTCGATGAGCTGCACCTGATGACCGAGGCGGGCAGCGCGCCGGCCGGCTGGCAGGAAATCGTGATGACTGGCCGGAAGTTCGGTGTATCGATCATCGCGGCCTCTATCCGCCCGGCCGCAATCGATAAGGCATTTTGGACAAACTGCACGCTGGTTCGAACGGGCCGCCTCCTATTCGCTGACGACCAAAAGACCGTCGCGCGCGCCCTGGCCGTCGATCCTGGTGAGCTGGCGCTGCTCAAATCTCCCCCTGGTGCCGCGGGCTGTCAGTTCATCGAGCGCGACATGCTGACCGGCGAAACCCGGCGCGGCCTCCTCACCTTCTAAAAATATAGTCGGCCGGCCGGCCGGCCGAAACCCTCTTGCGGCTTCCCCCTGAGCGAGTCACGCTCTGGCAGTCTGTGCCGTGCGCCGCGGCTCTCGGCGCGCTTTCAGGAGTATCGAACATGATCCACTACGTTAAAGCGGGCCTGGTCGCGGTCGTCGCCATCATCATCGTGGCGCAGCTCCCGCTGATCGGTCCTATCGTCAAGAACGCGCTCAAGTAGCCGCTCGGCGCCAACCCCACGGAGTTTCCCTCATGGCAAAGCAATACACGCTCTTGCGAAAAATCGGCACGGTCCCCGTTACCGCGGGCGGCTTCGCCACCATCGACCTCCCGCGCGATCACGATTACAACACCATCGGGATGCGGCTTTCGGGCAACGCGCAGGTCACGACCAACTGCACGGCCGTCCGTGCTGAGGCGCCGGTGCAATGGGTGCCGCGCGTGCAGTTGATCGCAGAGGGCAAGAACATGCTGCACAACTCGCCGTTTTGGGCAACGGTGCTCGGCATGTTTCGGCGCAAGAGCATTCAAAACGGGGGGCGCGCGATCTTGGCGCCGACAGCGGCGACCGTGGCAACGTATCCCGTTGAGGCGCTCGGCTTCATCGACTTCAACGTAACCGACACAGTGCGCCCGAAGGATGCGGCATTCCGCAGCTACGGGCTCTCGCTCCTGCAGCTCCAATTCCAGTTCGGGCAGCCCATCGACATTTTTGTGCCCGGCGCCGGCGTCGTCGTGTTCTCGGGAATACCGACCGTCGAAGTGTGGGCCGCGAATTGCGTTGAAGATCGCAACGCAGACGGCACCTATGCGGGCACGCCCCCGCTGTTCCTCAAGAAAACCACTTTTCAAGAGCTGGCCATCGTCAACGCGAACAGCTCGCAGGAAATCCGACTGCCCGCGGGAAATCTGTTGCGCTCCGTGCTGATCCGCACCGAAGGCGCGGTAACGGCCGGCGAGCCTTCGATTACGAACCTCAACAACCTGATCCTGCAAAACTCAAACGACGTGCGCCTGAATTTGACCGGTCCGCAGATTCGCCAGAAAAACAACGGCGACTACGGGCAGATCACGGCCGGCTACTACGTCGGAGATCTGGTCGCGAAAGGCGGCGAGGGCAACAATACGCTCTCTGATCTGTGGGACGTGGGCGGCGCGAGCGAACCGAAGGCGATCCTCGATGTGAACGCTTTTGCGGCCGGCAAGGCGCAGGCGATCATCGAGGAATACATCCAATCGGCATA
>JBGQLL010000337.1:0-3504 GCA_041500065.1 Pseudolabrys sp. | reverse complement strand
TTACTCGTTGCCGGGCCGGTAGACGTGGATGCCCGGCACAGGGCCGGGCATGACGTGGAGAGGGTGGTTGAGCGCGCTGTCATGGCCGGGCATAGCCGTCCAAAGGACGGCGTGCTTTCGCACGCCTATGTCCTGGCCATCCACGTCTTTACTCGTTGCCGGGCCGGAAGACGTGGATGCCCGCGACAAGCGCGGGCATGACAAAGGAGAGGTGGGCGGGGACGAAAACGCAAACCTCGCATATAACGTTCGTAGAAATGCCCGCCGATAACGTTCCTAGAAATGCCTGCCGATCTTTATTTCGCGCTCACGCTCGTCGTCAAAATGGTCGTCACCGCCGCGTTTCTGCTCGCGGCCACGATCACTGCCGAGCGTGCCGGGCCACTGGTAGGCGGGCTGGTTGCGACGCTGCCGATAAGTGCCGGCCCGGTCTATATCTTTCTCGCGCTCGATCACGATGCGCACTTCATTGCTCAAAGCGCGCTCGGCAGTCTTGTCACTAACGCTTACAACGTAATTTTTGCCGTCGCCTACGCACTGCTCGCGCAAAAGCGCTCACTGATTGTTAGTTTCGGCGCCGCGATCACGGCTTGGCTGGCGCTTGTATGGATGGGTGCGCCTGTCCGTTGGACCAATGTCTCGGCGGTCGCGTTCAACGTGGTTGTTATCGGCAGTTCGTTGTGGCTTTCGGCGCCCCTCCGTCATGCGCCGATGCCGCGCGTTCGGACGCGCTGGTATGATCTCGCCTTGCGAGCAACGATGGTCGCCCTGCTTGTCGGAGTCGTCGTCACGCTTAGCTTCCGCATCGGCGCGACCGCCAGCGGCAATCTTGCGGTTTTCCCCATCGTGCTCAGCAGCATCATGATTATCCTGCACCATCGCGTCGGCGGACCTGCCACCGCAGCAGTCATGGCGAACGCCGTCATCGGCCTCGGCGGGTTTGCCATTGCGGTCCTTGTGCTCAATCTGACAGCGGAAACGCTCGGATCGCCGTTGGCCCTGGCCCTGGCACTGCTGGTTTCGCTTGGCGGCAACCTGATGATTTACGTCGTGCGTCAACGCCTCGCCACGACATGATAAACGCGCTCGCCGATCCGTTTTTCTGGTACGGGCTCGCGCTCAAAATCGCGATGACCGCCTCGATCGTCGTGGCGGCTTCCGTTGTGGTCGAGCGCAGCGGACCATTCATCGGTTCGCTCATTGCCTCGCTGCCCACCGCCGGCGGCGCGGCCATGATCATTCTCGCGCTCGAGCACTCGCCGCAATTCATCGCCCAGAGCGCTGTCGGCAGTCTGATCGCCAATGCAGCTTGCGCACTGTTCGCGCTCACCTACGCCGCATTGGCGCAGAAGCATTCATTGCGGTTGAGCCTCGGCGGTGCCTTCATGGTCTGGCTTGTCACCGTGTTCCTCCTGCGGCTGGTGGACTGGAGCGCGGCAGGCGCGGTCATCCTCAACGCCGTCATCTATCCCGTTGCGATTCTTGCCGCGCACCGTTTTCGCGTCACCGGCGCGGTCAAGCGCGTCGAGCTCACCGGCGCCGATCTCGCCTGGCGCGCGGGCGTGGTGACGTTCTGCGTCATCGTCGTCACCGCGGCGAGCAATTCGATCGGTTCTTATTTCTCGGGTGTGTTTGCCTTTTTTCCGGTGGCCATGGGGTCGTTCTTCATCATTCTGCAACCGCGCATCGGCGGGCCGGCGGCAGCGAGCGTGGCGGCGCATGTGCTCACGCCACTCATCGGGCTGGGCCTGGGCCTGCTCGCGGTCCACCTGCTGGCGGAGCCGATCGGGGTTTGGTGGTCCTACGCGGTTGGCCTGTCGATCGGGCTTGCGTGGAACGCATTGCTTTGGCTGGTGCGGGGATGACGGGCGGCACAACTAATTCGACGTCATGGCCGGGCTTGTCCCGGCCATCCACGTCTTTGCTTGTTGCCGGGCGGGAAGACGTGGATGCCCGCGACAAGCGCGGGCATGACGAAGGGGGACGGCACGGCTTAGACCCGTCATCCGCGGTTTATGCCGGGCACCCATGACTCTCTTTTTACATTTTTACGGGGACTCTCGTCCGTCATGGCCGGGCTTGTCCCGGCCATCCACGTCTTTGCGGGTTGCTGGGCTACCAAGACGTGGATGCCCGGCATAAAGCCGGGCATGACGAATTGAGAGGCAACGCGTTTCACAAACGAGAGGGAGTGCCTCAACTCACCAAACCCAGCTCCAGCGCCTTGATCTGTAGCGCCAGATAGCGCGAGAAGATCCGGCATTGCGCCAGGCTTCCGGCGGTGAACCAAAGCCCGGGCTGCGCGGTCTGCCGCCACATGTTGCGCAGCTCGCCGCCGTCGTCGAAACCCCAGACCGGCCCGATGCGGTCGGCGATCGCATCGCCGAGATAAAGACGGACGGTCTCCTGCTGGTTCTTGTAGCCGGTTGCCAGTACCAGCAGCTCGGCCGGCACGACGCGCCCATCGCGCAGCCGCGCGCCCCCGGCAACGAATGTTTCGATGTCGGCATACTGGAGCAGATGCACCGCACCCGACATGATCAGGTCGGAACAGCCGACGTTGAAGTAGTAGCCTCCGCCGCGCCGCAGATACATCATCTGGAAGCCGGTCTCGTCCTCACCGAAATGCAGGCGGAAGCCGCACTTTTCGAGTCCCTCCAGCAGCGCCTTGTCCACCTCGCGGCCCTTGGCGGTGGAAATCTGGTACGAGCGTTGCAGCACCGGATAAGGAAACGACGTCGCCAGCAGATCGCAATCCTCAAACGGGATGCCTTCCGAATAGATCGCGTAGACGCTCTGCGCCTCTTTCAGGCTCACCACATAAGTCTTGCTGCGCTGGATGATGGCGACATCGGCGCCATGCGCGTGAAGTTCCTGTGCCACATCGTGGCCGCTGGTGCCCGAGCCAAGCACAAGCGCCTTGCGGCCCTTCCATTGCGTGGCGTCCTTGAAGTCGCCGGAATGCACCTTCGTGCCGGCGAAGGCGTCGAGACCGGGCAGATCGGGCGTGTAGGGGATGCTGCTCACGCCGGTTGCAAATATCAGGTGACGCGGGCGCATGGTGCGCTCGCTGCCATCCGCCCGCCGCAGCGTGACGCGCCATTCGCGGCGCTTGTCGTCGTAGCTTCCGGCGACAAGCTCGGTGCTTGTCCAGAAGTTCAGCTCCATCGCTTCGACGTAGAATTCGAACCAGTTCGCGAGCTTGTCCTTCGGAATGTAGACCGGGAAGGTCGACGGGAACGGCAGATAGGGCAGGTGGTTGACGTACACTTCGTTGTGCAGTGTCAGCGAGTGATAGCGCGTGCGCCAGTTGTCGCCGATGCGCGCATGACGGTCGACGATCAGCGTGTCGATGCCGAGTTGACGCAGGCGCGCGGCGATCGAAAGCCCGGCCTGTCCGCCGCCGACCACGATCACCGCAGGATCATGATCGGCATACGTGCGGGCTTTCGCGAGGCGATCGCTCCAGTTCGCGGCGCCGAAGTCGCGGATGCCGTCGCCGGC
>JBGQLL010000336.1:0-3511 GCA_041500065.1 Pseudolabrys sp. | reverse complement strand
CTCTCCGGCGGCGAGGCGCAGCGCGTCAAGCTTGCCAAGGAGCTGAGCAAGCGCGCGACCGGCCGCACGTTGTATATTCTGGACGAGCCCACCACCGGCCTGCACTTCCACGACGTGGCCAAGCTGCTCGACGTGCTGCATGAGCTGGTCGAGCAAGGCAATACCGTGGTGGTGATCGAGCACAATCTGGAAGTGATCAAGACCGCCGACTGGGTGATTGATCTAGGCCCCGAAGGCGGCGACGGCGGCGGCGAGATCGTCGCGACCGGCACGCCGGAAGACATTGTGAAGGTGAAGCGGAGTTATACCGCGCAATTTCTCGCGCCGGTGCTGGGACGCGCCGCGCAGAAGCGGAAGAAGCGGATCGAAGCGGCGGAGTAATGACAGACGGTCGCGCATACTTAGCCAACGCTGATCGACGCCTGTGCCTAGACTCGCAATAACCAAAGGCCTCCTCAGGGGTCACAACCAAGCCAATAACGACACGATCCAACCGTTAGTCGGTCAGTGGCGACTTACGGAATTCGCCTCGCTCTAGAAAAAGGCCAAAAAACATTCTACTATGCACTATGAGTGAAAAGATTGCATTTTACGGAGAGGTCGTTCGGACTGAGCGAGACGGCTTTACCGTTATTCATTTTGATAGCCCTATCGGACCAAGCGCTAACAATTACGGCCTCATTTCCAGCTCGACTGGAACCGCGGCGGTCCCGTTCACAGAACTTGTACCCGGAACCAAAGTGAAGGGTACTGCCGAGTCCAGTGACCGCGACCTTGCATCCATCAAAACAATAACCGTAGTCAAACGATAAGCCGCTTTTTGCGGGGGCAAATTGTGCCACAGATCGAGCTCGATCCGGCGAGTGCCGTGGCTGGCAATGGTACATTCTCAAAAAAGACGCTTCCTCACTCAGCGCGTCGATTTGGTTTGGTGCCAGATATCAATCAGCTTCTACCTGGCGATCTAATTTTAATGCGTTACGCTCTACCGGGATGCACCAATCGAATAATTTCACACGCACAATATCGCGCAGGATTTGATCCGGACGACAGCCGTTGGACACATGCAGCAATCTATTTATACGATGATTTTTTGGTTGAGGCTGTGCCTATGCGAGGCATCCGCACAAGAACACTATATCTAGATGTTCCGCATCGAATTTATCGCGTTCGACGCAACTCACGCCTTTCAGATATAGAGCGATATAAGATTGCCCTGCGCGCACTCAGATTGATTGGCTCTCGATACAGTCACTTGTCCGCAATAAAAATGGGTTGGAGTATGCTCAATGGGTTGTGGAATGAAAACGCAGCCCGGCGACTTGATACAGTCGTTATTTGCAGCAACGCATTTTCCGACGCCTATGCCGACACTACAAAATCCGTGCTCCACAACTGCCCGGTGGGCGAGTCAGTTTTGCCGGCGCATTTGAGCTTTACTGACGACCTAGAAGATATTGATCCGGGCTGGGTTGCGTTCGTTAGCTCTACTTCTTCGCTTAGCAGGCAAGAATTTTTCTCTGCAATCCCAATCGAGGGGATAAATGGCGGGCGTGAACGCGGACACCGCAACCCGTCACAAAATTGCTGACGAAGCCGTCGCAGCCTTCAACAGCGGCGGGCGGCATGTGCAGTCATTCTCAGCACGCCATCCAAACTTCACGCTCGACGACGCCTATCGCGTGACGGCGCTCGCCAACGAATTGCGCGTGGCGAAGGGCTACAAGCCGGTTGGCCGCAAGGCCGGTTTCACCAATCGCCAGATGTGGGACGAATACGGCGTGCGCGCGCCGAACTGGGGCTATGTCTACGACCGCACGCTGCACGATCTGGCCGCGCCGCTGCCGCTCGCGCCCTATAGCGAACCCAAGATCGAGCCGGAAATCATGTTCGGGCTTGCCGCCCCGCCCTCGCCCGGCATGGACGACGCCGCGCTGCTGTCGTGCATCGCCTGGGTCGCCCACGGCTTTGAGATCGTGCAATCGATCTTCCCGGGCTGGAAATTCTCCTTGCCCGATTGTACGGCCGCCAATGCCATGCACGGCGCGCTGCTGATCGGCCCGCGCCACGACATCGGCGCAAACGCGAAGGACTGGCTGCGCGCGCTTCCGCAATTCGAGGTCGAGCTTTATTGCGACGGGAAGCTGATGGAGCGCGGCTACGGGTCGAATGTGCTCGAGGGCCCGCTATCGGCCGGCCGCTATCTCGTGGAGCTACTCTCGCAGGACCCGAACAATCCGCCGCTCGCCGCCGGCGAAATCGTATCGACCGGAACGCTGACCCGCGCACTCCCTGTGCAGGCCGGCGAGATCTGGACGACGAAGCTGAAGGGCATCGATCTCGAAGGCGTCAGCCTGCGGTTTTGTTGATCGACGCGCCGCAAAGTATGGACTTGTCATGCGCGGGCTTGACCCGCGCATCCATGATGAGCTTCCGCACTGACAAAGTACTGCCGAAATTATCGCCCGGCTTCATGGATGGCCGGGTCAAGCCCGGCCATGACCGACTGGGAAGCGTGCCCTGTCCCTTCAAAACCTTTTCGTTCTGCCGGCCCTCAACACGACAGGAGCAGAGCTTTTGGCGAACCTCGCCCTCCTGCTGAGTCTTCTCTCGTGATTGTCAGCAGATGAATGCGCCGCTCTGTTCGCAGGCGCCTAGAACCCCGTGGTGAAGCGCGCCATGACGACGATGATCGCGACCTGCATAACCCCCTGCACCGCCACCACGCGGACATAGGTTTTCATCCAGCGCGCGATCTTTTGCGCATCGGGCTGCGCCTTCTGCACCTCGAAATAGAGCCGGAGATTGGTCGGCAGCAGATAGCCGAGCCCCTGCACCGTGAGAACGGTGACGATGGCGAGCGCGGCGATCACCCACCAGAACTCGGGATAGCCGAGATCAAGAAACCCTGTCCGCACCGCCAGGAACCAGCCGGAGGTGGACGTGATGATGGACAGCGTCGGCATCAGAATGAGTGTACGCGGAATAAGCCCGGCGATGATGGCGCGGCGGGTTTCGAACGAGACGCTGCGCATGATGGGGCCAATGACAAAGCCCATGAACAGGTCGATCCCGGTCCACAGGGCGCCCGTCATCACGTGCACAAAGTTCAGAAACCAGAGGCTGGGGCTCAAGATCGCCGCCGTCATGACGGCGAAGGCGGCAGCAGCCGCCACAAGGTACCAGGCGCGCAGCGGAGCGGCGGTACGGACAGGCTGCACGGTGGACATGGTGTCAGCCAAATCGATCATCCCGTCAGTCGGATTTGAAGCGACCGTAACGAGGGATACCGACACTGCCAAGCGGGGCGCCGACGGCGCAAGGACCTGAAGGCGTCAGTCTGCGTTTTGGATGACGGCTGAACCCGGAGTACGTGCAGAAGCCGGAGCCCGGCCATGACCAACTGAGGAACGCGTTTACTGCCCCGGCAACGAACTCAGGCAATGCGCGAGGCTCACGTAGGACTCCCCCGCGGCCTTGAGACAAGCCGCCTGGCCATCCGCGGACGCGT
>JBGQLL010000335.1:0-3517 GCA_041500065.1 Pseudolabrys sp. | reverse complement strand
CGGACGGTGGCGAGCAGATCGCCGGCGTCGCTTTTCGCCTTGAGCCCCTTGCCCTTGAGGCGGAAGGTGCGCCCGGAATTGGTCCCGGCAGGGATAGCCAGTTCCACCGCGCCGTCGAGCGTGGGAACGCGCACCTTCCCGCCAAGCGTCGCTTCGTAAAGCGTGATCGGCAGCTCAAGCCGCAGATCGGAACCGTCCGGCTTGAACAGCGGATGCGGCGCGACGTTGATCGTGATCAGCGCATCGCCTGCTCTGCCGGTTGCGCTCGGCCAGCCCTGACCCTTCAACCGGATCTGCTGCCCGCTCGCAATGCCCGCAGGAATCTTGACCTCGACGTCCTTGCCGGTCGGAAGATGCACGCGCGTCTTGGTACCTTTGGCAGCATCGGCAAGCGTGATCGTCAGCGATGCGTGCAGGTCCTGCCCGGCACCTGTTGCCCCGGCAAAATCCTCAGCCTCGAACTGCGAGCCGAAACCCCGCGATGCACCGCCACGGCCGCTGAACATCCCGCGCAAAAGATCCTCAAAGCCGGCGCCGCCCCCGCCACTACCTGAGCGCCGGAAGCCATCGGGGCCGAAGCTGAAGCTCTCGAATTGCGCGCCACCCCCCGGGCTGTATCCGCCGCCCGGTTGCGCGCCGTAACCTTCAAAGCCCTGGAAGCGCGGCTTGCCTTCCGCGTCGATCTCGCCGCGGTCGAAGGCTTTACGCTTGTCGCCGTCGCCGACGATCTCGTAAGCGGCATTAAGCTCGGCGAAGCGCGTGGCTGCCTTTGGATCGTGCTTGTTGGCATCGGGGTGCAGCTTTTTGGCGAGGCGCCGATACGCACTCTTGATATCGGCCTCGCTCGCACCCTTGGAAACCCCCAGGACCTCGTAGGGGTCGCGCATCTTATCCAAACTCCTGTGAATCCCCTGCCCGCTTAATGCGAGCGACTCGACCATAACAATGTGGGGTTCCAGGACGACAGATGCAACGCGATTGCCACACTCCGCTCATTCCCGCGCAAGCAGTAAACCAGGGGCGCGTTTGCAAGGTCACCAATTTAGGGCCCTGATGAGCGGAAATGATCTACGACCGTTTCCACGGCTTGAGCGTGCGCACTTCCCAAGCACCCCGCTGCTGCTTACAGGCTTCACCCTGCAGCCAGGACTGCGAGCTGCCGGACACGAAACTCGCCAGGAAATCGCGGCAGGTTTGTCCGTCCATCGTATAGGCGGAAGCGATCGGAGTAATGGTGCCGCGCGCGCCGGTGCCCGGATTTTCCCAGGGCATGCTGGTGTCCTTCTCGCCGCGGCTGAGCACCGCACTGACTGCGGCTCGCGCATAAGCGAGGTCTGCGGCGGGCGGCAGTTGGACTACTTCCTTCGTGTCGGGGGCCGACGTAATCGAACTTGTTGGGTCGGACTTATCGCCGAATAAAGAGTCGAACTGACCGGACAGGCTGCAACCACCGCCGCACAATGACAGCGAAAGTGCGCTTGCGAGCGTCACGCTGCGCCATAGGCGCGGACGCGCGCATCCATTATAAAGGCGACGATATTGACTGGTACCGGCCACGCGAAGCACCTCAGATGTCCGACACGGCACCGATTCAACACCCGAGTTGGTTAACGACTGGTGATTTCACCACCGCCGATGAGCCTTTGCGCCTATTTACCGCCTGGCTGACAGAGGCGACGGCTACCGAACCGCGTGATCCGACCGCCATGACACTCGCCACCGTCGATTCCGACGGCCTCCCCAACGCGCGGATGGTGCTGCTCAAGGGCGCCGACGAGCGCGGATTCGTCTTCTACACAAACATGGACAGCAAAAAAGGGCAGGAATTGGACGCGCAGCCGCAGGCAGCGCTGGTGTTCTATTGGAAATCGGTGAACCGGCAGGTGCGCTTGCGCGGTTCCGTTGAGCACGTCACCGATGCCGAGGCCGATGCCTATTTTGCCTCACGCCCCAAGCAGGCGCAGATTGGGGCCTGGGCAAGCAAGCAGTCGGCCCCGCTCGAGACTCGGCTTGCCTTCGAAAAGGTGGTTGCCGTTTACGCGGCTAAATATGCAATCGGCGAGGTGCCGCGCCCGCCGAACTGGTCCGGCTACCGGATCGTGCCACTCTCGATCGAGTTCTGGCAGGAACGCCCGTTCCGCCTGCACGATCGCATCGAGTTCAAGCGCGATCACCCTGGCGCACCTTGGACCAAGACGCGGCTCTATCCGTGAGCTAGCATCAAGTTGACGATCAAACGCTAGAACCATTCCAGAGACGGCATGCCGAACTCGCAAACGAACCAGCCGCGTCGCACGCTGCTCCTCACTGGAGCGAGCCGCGGTATTGGCCATGCGACGGTCAAGCGCTTCTCAGCGGCTGGCTGGCGCGTAATCACGTGTTCGCGTCATCCCTTTCCGGAAAATTGTCCCTGGGAAGCCGGTCCCGAGGATCACATCCAGGTCGATCTCGCCGATGAAAGCAATACCAACGAGGCAATCGCGGAAATCAAACGCCGACTCGACCACCAAGAACTGCATGCGCTGGTCAACAACGCCGCAATCTCACCCAAAGCCAAAGACGGCAAGCGGCTAGACACGCTCAACACCAGCAACGATGACTGGCACCACGTATTCCAGGTGAACTTCTTCGCGCCGATCATGCTGGCACGCGGGCTAATGGAGGAGCTCAAGGCCGCAAAGGGCTCTGTTGTGAACGTGACGTCGATCGCCGGCTCACGCGTGCATCCGTTTGCCGGCGCCGCCTATTCAACCTCGAAGGCGGCACTCGCTGCACTCACCCGCGAAATGGCGGGCGACTTCGGCCGCCTCGGCATCCGCGTCAATGCCATTGCGCCGGGCGAGATCGACACGGTGATGCTCTCTCCCGGAACCGAAAAGATCGTGGAACAAATACCGATGCATCGGCTCGGCACACCCGACGAAGTCGCCAAGATTATCTATGTGCTGTGCACCGACACGAGCTCGTACGTGAACGGCGCCGAAATTCACATCAATGGCGGCCAGCACGTGTGAAGCCGCAGACGCCGAGCGTGTGACGCTGCGCCAAAACTTCCCCTCATGCCCGCGCAATCGGGCATCGCACACACTTTCCGCCGTCATTGCCGGGCTCGACCCGGCAATGACGGCGGTTCAGCAATGTTGGCAGTACGGATTTGCCCGCGGCATCTTATCATGGATGCCACCGAACTCGGGCGTGCCCGAGTTCGGCACTATTGGGCCGCTGCAAGCCGGGTAAACCCGACTTGCAGTGTCAAGCCCGGGCATGACATCGATTGTTCGGCCCCCGCGCCTTATCCGCCCATCACAGATTCAATTGTCAAACAGCCAAGCGTCATCGCCCTGTTTCTTTGCGGCGCCGGGTACGCCGTCGTCCCTCTTCAGGACCCCTCAAAAGAGAGGGGGATGGCGCGCCAAGTGGCGCAACCATTGTTCTGTCGTACCGCGTTCCCTCTCGAGAACGCGGGCGCCTCTCGGCGCGCCATCGCGGCGTTCTCCTTCCGGCGGCCGGGCACGCT
>JBGQLL010000334.1:0-3522 GCA_041500065.1 Pseudolabrys sp. | reverse complement strand
TATCTTCACGCCACCTTGCGCGGCTCAAAGGTCGAGCAGAAATCGAAAAGGATTTCGGCAAGACGGCGTGTCGCAGGGCTTGCATCAGCAGCGGCGACCAGCACAACTTCCGTATTTGTTATTGTCGGAAATCCGTCCTTAGTTTTAAGCACACGATGTTCGGGCAGGATTGCGATCTCGGGCAGAATGCTGACGCCGAGACCAACAGAGACCGCGGCTTGGATGCCGGCGAGATTGTGACTTGTATATGCAATGTGCCAGGCGCGCCCGGCCGCTTCGATGGCGTGGATCATGCGATTGCGATAGAGGCAGCCTTGGTCGGCCATCACGAGCGGCAGTGGATCGCGGTGATAATCGATCGGATGCTGCTTGCTAGTGACCCAATGCAAACGCTCGGGCCAGGACGCGATTCCGCCTCTCTCGCCGGCTTCGCGTTTGAACAGCGCCAGGTCGAGCTCTCCGCGCTCTAGCGCGCGGCGTGACTGCATGCTGAGGCCGCAACGCACGTCCAGGCGGAGACCCGGGCGAGAACGGACGAAGTCCGACAGCAATTCGGTCAACCGATAGGCCGCGAAATCCTCCGGAATGCCGATCCGCACGACCCCCTCGCTCGCTGGTCGTGTGATCGCCTCACGCGCTTCCTGCTCGAGCGCCAAAATCCTTCGCGCGTAGGCAACAAGCCGCTCGCCTTCCTCGGTGGGCGTGGCCTGCTTTCCATTGCGATGCAGTAGCGGGTACCCGAGATTTTCTTCCAGCCGCCTGATCTGCTGGCTCACCGTCGACTGCGTGCGATGGACCCGCTCGCCCGCGCGCGTAAACCCGCCGGTATCGACGACCGAGACGAAGCTGCGAAGAAGATCGAGGTCGAGCATGGCTACATCATTCGATTTTCAACTTGATATCATTTTATCATTTAATTTCCAAATATCAATGGGTGGGCCTATCTAAAGCTCAGCAAGGGAACCCACCATGCAAACCTCAAATGTAGCCCTACCGTCCCGCTCACACCCCATCCCGTTACCGCTCTTGATCGCGGCGTTTTGCCTGTTGTGGTCGTCGGCGTTCGCTGTCGCCAAGGTAGGAATGGCAGACAGTCCTCCACTTCTTCTCCTCGTGATGCGGTTTCTGGGAGCCGGCGTTCTGATTTTCGGCATTGCCGCAATCCGTCGCTCACCGTGGAATCTGAGCCGGCGCGATGTCCTTGTCTTTGCCGTGCTCGGGGTGGTCAACCAGACGACGTTTCTGGGACTTGGCTATGTCGGCATGCACAGCATCTCGTCGGGTCTCTCCGCGCTCGTGGTCAGCGCCAACCCGGTCCTGACTGCGGTCATGGCCGCGTGGTTCCTCAACGAGCGGATGACGTGGCGAAAGGCAGCGGGCCTGTTGCTCGGCGTCATCGGCGTTGCCTTCGTGGTCGAAAGCCGTATCGCAGGCGGCGTTGACCATTCCGTCGGCATCGCCTTCACGATCGCGGCGCTGTTCTCGCTCGTTGGCGGCACAATCTTGTTCAAGAAATTTGCACCCGCTCATGGGCACTGGATCGGCAACGGCGTGCAGAGTCTATCGGCCGGGCTTACCACGTTGCCATTCGCGCTGACCTTCGAAAATGTCGGAGACATCGTGCCGAGCGGGCGCCTGCTTGCGGCCGTTGCCTATCTCGCCGTATTCGTCTCGGTGTTCGCCTATCTGCTCTGGTTCCACATGCTCACGGTGTCGGGCGCGACCGCGGCGAGTTCCTATCATTTCATGATGCCGCCGCTCGGATTGCTGTTCGGCTGGCTTCTGCTCGGGGAGCATGTCGCGCTCACCGATGTCGTCGGCATTGTACCGGTCGCCCTCGGCATCTATCTCGTCACTCGTCTACCGCCATCACAAAGCTATCGATCGACGCACGATCTAAAATTCGCTGCCCGCGTTGCGAGCCGCCACACCATCGGAAACCTTGCCGCGCATGCCGTCCAATCCAATCGTCGTGGCCAATAACTAAATATCTGCAACTAGCGGTCCGCTGAGCGAAAACACTTGGAGAAGGTCATGATGTGGACACCCGACGCCGCCGAAACAATCGAGGTCTTGTTGAACCGAACCATCTCGAAGCAGTCGAACAAAGATCGCAATCCGATGTTCCAGTGCCCAATAACCGGCCATCCGTGCGAGGGCGATCTTTCCCATCTGTGCGAGGACTACGGTTGCGCGCGAAAGGGTGGTCTATCGCCACACTCTGATGAAAATCGATGAATGATGTATCCTATTAGCCGACATTGAAGGGCTAAATCCGAATGTCCGCTTTATGCCAGAAGCAGACATTCTGCCGTTCATTCGATCGCCTCATCGGCGTGTCCGAGGCAGGAATGCACCACTCGCCCGATGAACTTGATCGGTTGGCCAAGACCTTGTCTCCACTGCTTGCATCGTGATCCCACGGCAACGCGAACCCGAAATGACATCTCGGGGTCCGAGATTCGTTGCGCTAGAATTTCTCGACCCAAGGTCGCATTTCCATTTCCCAAGCCCAGGCGCTGCGCGGCTGGCACAACACGCTCCAATAGTTGGCGGCAATCGCATTCGGGTCGAGCATGGAGTCTGGTTTGTCTGTTGGCTCAGTCCGCCTTGCGCTGCGAATGCCGCCGTCGATCACGAAATGTGCTACGTGGATGCCCTGCGGCGACAATTCGCGGGCCATGCTCTGTGCAAGGCCGCGCAATGCGAACTTGCCCATCGCGAACGCTGCGGACTGCGGATAGCCCTTCACGCTGGCCGATGCTCCGGTGAATAGAATGGCGCCGTGCCTCTTAGCGACCATGCGGCGCGATGCCTGTTGTGCGACCAGAAAGCCACCAAACGCGCTGACGGTGATAGCTTTCGCAACATCGGCAGGGATCAAATCCACAAATGCGCCAGGCACGCGCAAGCTTGCGTTGTAAACGACAACGTCCGGCGCGCCGCACTCGCGCTCGACCGAGGCAAATAGCCTAGCTACATCATCTAGGCTAGTCGCATCGCATGTATAGGCCGTGGCGCCAGTTTCTTTGCAAAGCGCACCGAGCTTGTCAGTTTGTCGGGCTGCCAACGCGACGCAGATGCCTTCGCGGGCGAAGAGCCTCGCCAACGCCGCGCTCAAGCCCTCGCCAGCACCAACGATCAGCGCTGTCTTATATCTTACGGTCTCCATGAATATTCTCCATTAGCGCTAAGCTGGTTCACGGGTTTCATAGGTTTGAAAAGCAGCGGTCTTAGGACAATTTGCTTATCGTACCCATGTCCGCTTGGGTCAAAAGCAGACACCGGGAACGATCTGGGGGATTTCCGCTCTTACCCCAAGAGCGGACATCAATTGGCGGCTGCCCAATGTCCGTTAGGGGCTAACCTAAATCAATCTTTAGTCGAGTTATTCGCGATCTGGTGGCGACACTTCAATCGTGTAGGCCTTAAATTCATCTGCATGACCAGGCCTCTCGCGGACGTAATCGTGGAAGTGTTGGATGAGTTGGGCGCAAACGAAGCGCATCCGATACACCGGTC
>JBGQLL010000333.1:0-3523 GCA_041500065.1 Pseudolabrys sp. | reverse complement strand
GGCGATACGTTGGATGATAGGTGGGAGAATCTCAGACAAGCCACTCGCTCTCAGACCGCTGCAAGCCGAAAACGTTCGAGAAACAATGCGGCTGGTTTCAAAGGAGTATTCAAGCGCCGAGACCGAAACGGGTATTGGGTCCGGATACAGGTCAACGGCAAACGGATTACACGCGGCTCATTTCAATCACGCGAGGCGGCAAGCGAGGCCTACAAAACGCTGGCTATCAAGCACTATGCCGAATTTGCCCGATGGGACTAAAAAGCCTTCGGTCGCTCGGACATCGCGACGAGAACCCGTCAACACCTGCTTTCTCACCCAAATGCGCCGGTGGCCGCCTGTGCAATGAAGCCTAGTCTGATCCTGGACCACTTCCCGATCACCACCTGAAACAGTTACTATCCTTGATCTCCGGCAGGTGAAGGACATGATTGAAGATCGTCAGCAACGCCGCCTTGCCACGATCCTCGCTGCCGACGTATTCGGCTACAGCCGCCTCACGGCCGAAAATGAGGAAGACGCGCTGCGCACGCTCAAGGCGCATCGAGGCGTCATTGATCGTCTCATCGAGCGTCACGAGGGCCGCATCTTCAACACCGCGGGCGACAGCGTGCTTGCCGAATTCGGCTCGGCGGTGGAGGCGGTACGCTGCGCGATTACGATCCAAGAGGAGCTGCGCGTCCGCAATGCTCAGATTGCGGAGAACCGCCGCATGGACTTCCGCATCGGCATCAATGTTGGCGACGTACTTGTTGATGGCGACAATCTCTACGGCGATGGGGTCAACATCGCGGCGCGACTCGAAAGTATTGCTGCACCAGGCAATATCTGCATCTCGGGCAGCGTGTTCACATTGGTTAAGAACAAGCTCTCCTACGGTTTCGAAGACATCGGCTTGCAAACGATGAAGAACATCCCGGAGCCGGTGCCCGCCTTTCGCCTGACTCCCGGATCGAGTTCACCGCAAGCGTCAGCGGTCACCAAGTCCGCCAGTAAATGGGCCTTACCGAGTGCGGCGGTGGCAGCTGTTGTGGTCGCCGGTGCCGGCATTTTTTATTGGATCGAGCGCGGCAGAGAACCGCGCGCTGTCGATGCACCTCAGGTCGCGTCTGTGCCCCCCATACCGGGTCCATCAGTCTCGCCTGCGGCAACTCCCGCGACGGCGCCTGCTGCGCCTGCCTTTACAAATCAAATCCTGACTACGGAGCCGGCGATTGGCCAATTGCCGACCGGCGCAAAAGTCCTGGTCGATGATGGCACTTGCCCGGCCGGACAACTCAAACAAATCGTTGGCGGTAATGTCACGACAGGGCAGCCGCGGCTTCGCTCATGCGTGCCGCGTCCCGGCGATACGCCAACGGTTGCTGCGCCTTCCGCGTCTGGTCCGCCCCAGCTGGACGCCGCCATGCTTGAGCGCATGCGCCCCTATATTGGCAACGCCGTGCAGGGCATCTCGACTGTCACTGGCAAGCCCTTCACGATGGCACTCAAGGCGGACGGCGCCGCCGAGGTGAAGATCGAGCTTGCCACCACCGGATTTTCCATGGATCGCGGGACCTGGTGGATCGAGCCCAACGGACACTTCTGCGTCCGCTATACGCGCTTTGCCGGCGGCAACCTCGTCTGCCGTGAGCTCGTAGTCGAAGGCGGCGGGACCAAGGCCTATACTTGGGATCACCGGCCTAATCCCTGGGTGTTCAAGAAATAAAGTCGCGACGACGCTATTGTTGGTCCAAAGCTGACGTGCAGAAAGGAGCCAATCACAATCATGCGCCTCGCTATTCACAGTACTGACAGGGCGGGAAATCGCGGCTGTAGACCGGCTGAGCCAAGAACTTCGCCTTGTCATAGGTCCAGAACGTGCCGACGGCGGGGTAGGTCTTGATGACCGTGTTCCAAAGCTCGTCGTTCTCGTAACCGAACATTTTCTTCTTTTCGACCTTCTTGATGTAGATGTTTTGAATCGGGCTCTTGGTTGACGGATCGAGACGCACCGGGCCGCGCGGCGCGTCGAGCTCGATCGTGGCCATGCTGTTGATGAACTCTACCGGCCCGGGATATGCGCCCTTGTGCTTTGCGAGCGTGAGGTCGATCCATTTTGCGGCCGCATAGTTGACCTCGGAATAGTAGGACGGCACCTTGCTGTACTTCGCCCGGTACTTCTTGACGAAGGCTTCGTTGGCCGGCGTCTGCAGCGCGGCGCTGTATTGCAGCGCCGAGACGTCGCCGATCACCTCGTCGCCCATGAAGGGCAGAGCGAACTCATCATAGCTGGTGCCGCCGCCGATGATTGGTGTCCTGTTGCCGGAAGCACGAACCTGCTTGGGGAATTGCAGTGACATCGGGCCGACCATCAGGGTGAAAATGGCGTCGATGTCGCTCTTGAGGGTCGGAATATACGGTCCAAAATCCTTGGTGCCGATCGGTACCCAGATCTTCTGCACGATCTTGCCGCCGCAATCCTCGAAACCTTTCTGGAAGCCGCCTAGCTGCTCGTAGCCGAAGGCATAGTCGGCGGCGATCGCGGCGACGCGCTTGTAGCCCTGGTCGCAGGCCCATTGGCCAAGCGGATGGTTCGGCTGTGAGGGCACCCAGCCGGCGAGCACGAGATACGGATATTTGTCGACCTGCCGCTGCGCAAGGTCGTCGGCGGTGGAGACGGTGCCCATGTAAAGCATCTTTTCGGCGGTTGAGACCGGCGCCAGCGCATAGGCAGAGGACGCGAGCACGGCGCCGACCAGCATGTCCACCTTGTCCTGCAGAATCAACTTCTTCGCCTTAGCCACATCGACATCGGGCTTGCCCTGGTCGTCTTCGACGATGAAAGTCACCCTGGCGCCGCCGAGCATGCCGTTGTGCTCGTCCAGATACATCTGAAAGCCGTTGACCATGTCAGTCCCGAGCTGGGTAAAAATACCCGTGCGCGGTGCCAAGAATCCGATTTTGAGTTCTTGCGCTTGCGCGGGCATCAACGCATCGAATGCGCACGCGACAGCGAGGCACAGCGACTGCAAAATTCGCGAAAGGTTGTTCATCATCCTTCCCTCCCGAACGGACCGCCAACGGTTTTTGCGATTATTTTGCGGTGGCCATGTTTAGCACGCAAAGAAGCGAGGATGCCAATCATATGAAGCTGCGATGTCCGCTATTGGCACTTGGCGGACATTCGGGCCGCGCCAATTAATGCGCGCTTTCGGGGGTAAGGCGGATATCGCAGACGGCGCGAGTGGGGCTTGCGGTGCTGGGTAGCTTCATGATTCTCTTAAAGCTGCGGGGCCCGAGGTCAGGAGCACTTCGATGGAACGAAAAAAAGCATCCGATTTCCCACAGGAACTCTTGAACCTGTTCGACCGGTACGTGCACGGCGGGATTGATCGCCGTCAGTTTCTCGACGGAGCACAAAAATTTGCTGTTGGCGGTATGACGGCGACAGCACTTTTCGAAATGCTCCGACCGAATTATGCGTGGGCGATACAAGTTCAAGAAAACGACGGACGGATTAAAGCTGAGTCTGCAACCGTGC
>JBGQLL010000332.1:0-3524 GCA_041500065.1 Pseudolabrys sp. | reverse complement strand
GGGCAGACGCAAAAAAACCGCTGTAATCCATATTCTTGTCTTTCCCGCCCCCGCGGTAGTCATCTTTTAGAAGGGTTCCAGGGTATTTGTCGAGGCGAGATTCGTCGCACGTTTTGGGGATTCTGGGCCAGCGCCGGTATCAGGCCGCATGTCTGCGGGGCACGCTGTCCGCTGGCCGTCGTCCATAAGTCGTCGCGAAGGCGTAAGCGTACCAGCGCAGGTAATTCGGCAGCCACTTTATCACCTGAAAACAGCTGGCGCCGTGAGCGCGCTGGAACCAGCGCGCCGGCACTTCGCCAATTCGCCAACCAAGTCGATGACATTTTACAAGCAGTTCGATGCTGTAACAGAAGCCCCGATCGGACTCGATCGCGATCTCCTTGATCGTTCGACGCGAGAAAAGACGGAAGCCGTTGCTGGCATCGTGCGTGGGCAAGCGTGCAACATGGTAGAGCGTGAAATTTGCGGTGCGGACGAGAAAATCCTTTAGCCACGGACAGCCGACCATGGCGCCCCCCGTCATGAAACGGCTGGCGCAGACAATGTCGCAGCCAGTCGCTGCTTTCGCCACCATCGCATCCAGGATGCCGCCGTTGTAATCGTCGTCGGCGGGAAACACGAGTACGAACGGCGCATCACTTGCGGCAAATCCGGTGAGCACCGCACCATGCGCACCGCGTCCGCGGTTGCGCACGAATTCGACGGTGAGCGTATCGAATGCATCGCGATTGCCTTCGATCGCCGGAAGGGTGTCGTCATCCTCGTGGTCGTAGCAGATCAGCACGCGGTTTGGCGTTTTTACGTCCCTCGCGAGCGCCCGCAACGTCGGCACAATATTGGCGCCTTCGTTGTACACCGGAATGACAATGTCTAGGCGCTGCCGCGTTGCGGTGTTCATGGGACAACGCGCAGCCGCGTGCTCACGGCTTTTCTCCGCTGGTCAATACGAAAGGCCGCAATGGCTGCATGATCGCAAGATTGAACAAGACGTTATCAATGAAATTGTAAATAGGCAGAAGAATACGCGTGCGCGGGGAGGCGACATAGCGATAGGCAAGTCCCGCGAGGTAGTTAGTTTGGACGCGAAAGCCCTCGTTGCGAAAGACTTCGGCGACTTGCCAGGCGAGAACCGGTCTTTCGTTTTCGGTGACGCCAACAGAACTGTAAAAAGGTGATGCGTGATCGCGGTAGAGCCACATGAACGGGTTCATGCGATTGGGATCGAAAGCGACGAAACGTCCGCCGCTCTTGAGGACGCGCCTGACCTCGCTAGCCAGGCGCCGCGGGTCGGGAAAATGGTGAACTATGCTACTCAGCAGCACACCGTCGAGACTTGCGTCTTGGAACGGCAGGTTCTCGACGTCTCCCTCGACCAATTCGAGGCCAGTATATTTCCGGCGGCCAAGTGCGACCAGCTTGGGACTGATATCGAGTCCGACGCTTTGATATCCTCGCCGGCGCAATAATTCGGTGAACACCCCAGAGCCGCAACCGAGATCGGCCACACGTGCACCGCCCGGCAGGCCGCTCAGCCGCACGAAAGCCGCGATCAGTGCCTCATTGGCCTGCGGCGTAAACACATTGTATTCGTCGCTTTCGGCGTGGGCGTCAAAGAAGGCGATCTCCTTTCGTTTGTCTTGCGTGCCGACGATTTTCATCGGAGCAACCTATAGAACCCGCGGTACCGGCAGCGGTGTGATCAGCTTGCCTCGAAAGCCCTTGGCCTTGATCTTCGACGCGAGCTCATCGGCGATGTGCCAGGAGAAGATGATCGCACTGTCAGGTTGGTCGGAATACAACCTGGACTCCTCGACAACCGGAATCTGTGTGCCTGGCATGTATTTCCCTATCTTCAGGGAGCCGGCGATCTCGCAGACGTAGTCGATCAGTCCTTCATCGAGGCCGACGTAGTTCACCAACGTACTCGCGCGTGACGGCGCGCTAATGCCAGCGACGCGCGCGCCCTTTTCCTTCAAATCACGCAACATCGATAGCAATCGGAGCTTTGAAAGAATGACTTCGTTTCGAAACTTGCCGAGGCGCTTTATCATGCTGTCGCCGCGCGGTTCGGCAGCAAGGATGCGCCGGACACTATCTTGCACGGCATGCGCGCCACGACGCGCGGCATAAACTCGGATCGAGCCGCCATGGCTTGGAATTGGCCGAGCGTGAAAGACTTCGAGGTCGTGCATTTCCAGAAGGTGTTTAAGGCTGGTCAACGAATAGTAGCGCAGGTGTTCGTGGTAGATGGTGTCGTATTGCAACGTATCGAGGAGTGAAATGAGGTAATGCGACTCTGAGATGAATACGCCATCCGGTTTGAGCATCTCGACAATGGCGTCGATGATCGCGTGGACGTCCTCCATATGCGCAAAGCAATTGGCGGCGGTTATCACGCTCGCCGCACCAAACTCGCGCTTGACCTCGCGTGCAACATCAACCCCGAAATAACGCTTGATTGTGGGGATGCCGCGTTGGTTGGCGATGTCGCTGACATCGGTCGGCTCGATGCCAAGCACGCGTTGCCCGCCGCTTTGAAAGTTCGACAGCAACGTGCCGTCGTTCGAGCCTATGTCGACGACGAGATCCTTGTCGCTCAGGCCGAGCATGGCGGCGCTCTCGCGGTGCAAGTCGGCAAAATTATCGCGCAGCAATTTGGTGGTGCCACTGGTGTAGGGATATTCCGGCGGGAAAATGATGGTCGGGTCCACGACAAGCCCGAGCTGGACGAGTTCGCAATTGCGGCAATGGAGAAGAGTGGTTGGAAACCACGGCAATTGGTGCGGTACTTGACCGACCGGCACCATTTGGTTGACCGGCGGCATGTAACCAAGTGAAAGCACGGCATCGAGCGGCGCGTGGCCGCAAACCTGACAGCACTCAATCGGGACGCTGGCGCCTGTGCCGGCCGCACGGGCAACTTTGCTGGGACGCAAGGCTCAAGTCTCCTTCGGCGCCAACTGCACGTTGCGCCAATACCAGTCGAGTGTGGGTTTTAACCCCTCGGACAACGGCACGCGCGGCTTATAACCCAGCTTTGCAAGCTTCGAAATATCGGGGCAGCGGCGCGTTGTGCCTCCCGCCATGGGTTTGCCGGCAATCAGGTCGATCTCGCGGCCGCAGGCAGCAGCGATCCGACGGGCTAGGTCGGCGATCGCGACTTCTTCCGTCGTACCCACGTGATAGATGCCGAGATGCTCGCCTTTGTCCAGCATGACCATGATCCCCGCGACCAGGTCATCGATGAAGCAGAAGCCGCGTGTATCTTTTCCGGTGCCCTGGATTTCAAATGACAATTTACCAGACCGTTGTTTTTTGGCGGCGGCGTCGAGGCGCAAGGCGAATTGGGGGATCACATGCTCCCAGCCCATGTCGGGGCCGTAAACATTGTGCGGGCGGAAGATTAGCACGCGCTCGAAATATTTGCGGCCGAAGTTGATAGCCATCAATTCACTGATCAGCTTGCCGCCGCCATAGGAATAGCGCGGGTTCAACGGATCAGGGATGGTGAGAGGGACGCTTTC
>JBGQLL010000331.1:0-3536 GCA_041500065.1 Pseudolabrys sp. | reverse complement strand
CCGGGTCACTGCGAGCCGCGTGTTCTGAGCCCGTCCAACGGTTTCTGGCTTGCCCCTTCAGCTAACCAAAACCGACGCCCCAAACACGCGGGTGTCTCTAGACACCCCCCTCGCGCGCTCCTGGCGGATACCGTCGGGCGCCTGCCTTTTATAATGGAAAGAACCCACCTTTTGACATCCTTTCAGGATTTCGGCCTCGCCGATCCCATCTCGCGTGCGCTCAAAGAAGAGAATTACCTCACGCCCACCCCCATCCAGGCTCAAACCATTCCTCTTGCACTTGCCGGCCGCGACGTCGTCGGCATCGCCCAGACCGGCACCGGCAAGACCGCGGCCTTCGCGCTTCCCATCCTGCATCGCATCCTTGAGAACCGCATCAAGCCGCAGCCCAAGGCCTGCCGCGTGCTGGTGCTCAGCCCGACCCGTGAATTGTCCGGGCAGATTCTCGACAGCTTCAACGCCTATGGCCGCCACATACGCCTGACTTCGGCGCTGGCGATCGGCGGCGTACCGATGGGACGTCAGGTCCGCTCGATCATGCAGGGCGTCGAAGTCATGGTAGCCACGCCAGGCCGCCTGCTCGATCTGGTGCAGAGCAACGGTTTGAAGCTCGGTCAGGTCGAGTTTCTCGTGCTCGATGAGGCCGACCGCATGCTGGACATGGGCTTCATCAACGACATCAGGAAGATCGTTTCCAAATTGCCGGTCAAGCGGCAGACACTGTTCTTCTCGGCGACCATGCCAAAGGACATCGCCGAACTCGCCGAAGCGATGCTGCGCGACCCGGCGCGCGTGGCCGTGACGCCGGTCGCCTCGACGGTCGAGCGCATCACCCAGCGCATCATCCAGGTCGATCACTCCGCCAAGCCCGCCGTGCTGGCGCAGCTCATGAAGCATGAACAGGTTAGCCGCGCGCTGATCTTTACCCGCACCAAGCATGGCGCCGACAAGGTGGTGAAGGGCCTCGCAAGGGCCGGCATCACTGCGGATGCCATCCACGGCAACAAGTCGCAAAATCACCGCGAGCGGGTGCTGGCGGCATTCCGCACCGGCGAGATCCTCACGCTGGTCGCCACCGACATTGCCGCCCGCGGCATCGATGTCGACGGCATCAGCCATGTCGTGAATTTCGATCTTCCCAACGTGCCCGAGACCTATGTCCATCGCATCGGCCGCACCGCGCGCGCCGGCGCCGAGGGTGTTGCGATCTCGCTTTGCGCGGGAGAAGAAATGGCGTTTCTGCGCGATATCGAGAAGCTGATCCGCATCACCTTGCCCAGAGAAGACCGCCGCACGCCGGGTCATCGCGACACCGCACCGGCGCCTTCGCAGCACCGGGGTGCGCGATCCGGACCGCGCGTGCACACCACCAGGGGCAATGAAGCCGCCCCTGGTTCGAAAGGGCCTCGCCGCCACCGCCGTCCCGGTGGTAATAATGCCGCTCCGCAAACCAACCGGCACGAGGCCAACCGGCATGAGCCGCTACGTCCGACGTCGTCGCAAGGCGGCGGCAAGGCTGAAGGGATGCAAGGCGTCGCCTTTTTGCATCGCGAAAGCCGCCCGAATACCCGACCCAACCGCACCCAACGACCCCGCTAGCCGTCGTTCGATCTGGAGATAACCATGGCTAAAGAAGAGCTGATCCAGTTCGAAGGACTGGTGACCGAAATCCTCCCCGACGCACGTTACCGCGTGCAGCTCGATGCCGGACACGAGATCGTCGCTTATACCGCCGGCAAGATGAAGAAGAACCGGATCAAGACGCTGGCGGGCGATCGGGTGACGATCGAGATGTCGCCCTACGACCTTGAGAAGGGGCGGCTTATCTTCCGTCACAAGGACGAGCGTCCGGGCGGCGGAGCCCCGCGCGGTGCACCGCCGCGCGGCCAATTCCGCCGCAGGTAAGCACCGCTTGCCGGCTGCCACGACATTGCGCATGACAACATCATGTCGGTACGCGTGGCGGCCGCGCTGCTTGCCGAGCCGCTGCGGCCAAAAAAACGCGCACCTCAGGATTGTTTTGGGGGCTGGCTTCGCATAATATGCTCCATCGATTTTCGGCCGGACGACATTAGCTATCCACCGGTACAGCCGGTTTAGACGCTGACGACCCTTCCAAAAATTCGATCTCACCAGCCCATTCGAAAGTGGGCTTCTACTATATCTATCTTGAGAAGGGACTATCCCGTGAGCATGGGAACCGTGAAGTGGTTTAACGCGACCAAGGGCTTCGGCTTCATTCAACCGGATGACGGTGGCAACGACGTGTTCGTGCACATCAGCGCCGTAGAGCGCGCCGGACTTGGTACGCTGCGTGAAGGCCAGAAGATCAGCTACGAGATCGTGGCCGATCGCCGCTCTGGCAAGTCTTCGGCCGACAATCTGCGCGCCGCTGGCTAATCGAATTTCGTTCGGTCTCGCTCGCGAAAGCACGGGCTGCGAAATTACATCCGCGCCAAATAAAAAAGGCCGCGCTCACCGCGCGGCCTTTTTCTATTTGCGAAACCCGCGGGCAATCAGCCTCGGGCAGTCGGCAGCGGGGACATCATTATAGATCACGCACTCGACCTGATGCGGCCGGGTATAGGCGACATCGCTCAACAGGGCGACCCGGCCGTTAACCGCGGATTAACCATATTGTGCGTGCCTCGCGCGAACTGAACGAGAATCGATTCGCGGACAGCAGGACGGCACATCGCCAGCAGCGATGCCAGACGCTGCCGACCAGTTTTGGTTGAGTCCGTTTGGTGAGATGCCGATTAGTTCGTTTTACCTGCCGCAGTGGCGCTGCCGCTGGCCTGGCTGCTGAGAGAACCGGCCTGATCGATCGTCGATTTGAAGTAGTTCTCGCCGTCGCCAAGGGTGACCCGGCGCTGGCAAACCGGCATGCAGCTATACGACTCGCGGTCGACGCCACGATAGACTGTAAGCAGCTGGTCGGTGGGGCCCTCGACCTGAATGACGCGGTCCACCAGGACCTCCCCGCTACGGTCCATCGCAATGAAATTGGTCGCGCCGTAGCCCTTGCCGGTCACCACGATCACGCCGCCGTTCTGCAGGGTTACGTCTGCAATCAGCGGGTTTCCGACAACGATGGTTGCAACGCGGCCGGGGAGTTTGACGAGTTTTGCCTGATCGACATTGACCGCGATGGAGTCCGCCGAAGGCTCGGCAAAACTGGCTGCCGGCCACAACAGAATTCCAATCGCCAACGAGCGGAATCCGGAAAACGCGCGTGCGCGCATATGCAGGGAACTGAACGACATACTCTACTCCGGGGCGTTGACGAGCCGGCTAAAGCGATATGCAGCGGAGCCGGCGCCCGACAAGGCAAATCTGACGTCAATTCATGAACGAACTGCAAACAGAGCCAGGCGGCGCAGCCTATTGTCGAAACGGATAAGCCAATTGTCCGACAATCTCGGACGGCATGGTTTTTTCGTCCTTGCCATAATTGCTAGGAAGCCTGTTTTCGGGCATCCGGAAGGTCCCAAAAAGAATATCCCAGATCGGAAACGTGCCCGCAAAATTGGTAT
>JBGQLL010000330.1:0-3536 GCA_041500065.1 Pseudolabrys sp. | reverse complement strand
CGGCGCCGGTGGCAACATCGCAGCCGAAAGCGTCGCGCGTGCGGCACCGGATGGCTACACGCTGCTGATGGGCAACAATAGCATCCTTGCGACCAACGAAAGCCTTTACAAACACATCAACTATACTCCGGAGAGGGATTTCATACCGATCACTCTGATCGGCACGCAGGCCAATATCCTGGTGGTCAATGCGGACGTTCCGGCGCGTTCGCTGAAAGAGTTGATCGCGCTGGCGCAGGCGCAGCCAGGCAAAATCAATTTTGCATCCTCCGGATATGGAGCAGCAGCGCATCTTGCCGGTGAATTGTTCAAGTCCGAGGCAAAAATAAGCATCGTGCACGTGCCCTACAAAGGTGCGGCGCCCGCCTTGCAGGATGTCATTGCCGGCCACGACCAAATGATGTTTGCCACCGCCGCTTCCGTGATCGGCCACATCGAGGGCGGTCGCGTCCGTGCATTGGCTGTCACGACGCTCAAGCGCACGAAGGCCCTGCCTGACATACCAACCATGGATGAGGCCGGTCTCAAAGGTTTTGACGCAAGCACATGGCACGGACTGGTCGCGCCAGCCGGAACGTCGCCGCAAGTGATTGCGATACTGCACGATGCGGCGGTCAAGGCGTTACGCGATCCGGGCGTGCAGGCTTCGCTTGGCAAGCTGGGTGTTGATATCGTCGGCGATACGCCACAGGAATTTCAGGCTTACATCAAAAGCGAAATCCCGAAATGGACGGCGATCGTGAAGGCTTCCGGTGCAACACTGGATAAGTAGCAAATGAACAAGGTAGACCGGCCGAACGGCGCGCTGGCCCGCAATGTGCGGCGGCTGGGCCATCTCGATTTGCCGGGGGCGGGGCAGGTTACCGTCGCCGGCCAATATGCTTATGTCGGCCACATCCCAAACAAGCAGAACTTCGGCACGTCAATTGTCGATATTGCCGATCCGGGCAATCCGCGCCTGGTCGCGACAGTGACGCTCGATGATCCGGCCTCGCACAGCCACAAGGTGCGCGTCGTGGGCGACCTGATGGTGGTGAATCACGAGCGCAACCCGACGCCGGTCGGCCGGCGTGCCGAACAAATGCCGGGCGTCCGGAGCGAACTGCGCGATGCGTTAGGCCGCGAACCAAACCGCGCCGAATTGGCGCAGAAGCTTAATGTCACTGAGGCTGATCTCGCTGCGATCGAGGCGGCAGAAAAGCAGCCCTATCGCAATGGCGGTTTTCGTATTTACGACGTTGCCGATCCCGCGGCGCCAAAGCCGATCCACCATCAATCGACCGGGGGGATCGGCGTCCATCGTTTCGATATGGATGAACGTTACGCCTATATCTCAACTGAAATGGACGGCTTCATAGGCAACATCCTGGTGATCTACGATCTACGTGATCCGAAAAAACCGAGTGAAATCTCGCGTTGGTGGATCCCGGGGCAACACGTCGCCGGCGGAGAAAAACCGACCTGGTCGGGCAAGCGACACCGCCTGCATCATGCCTTGCGTTTCGGCGACGAGATGTGGGCGAGCTGCTGGCACGGCGGCTTTCGTATTGTCGATGTGACCGATTTGAAAAAGCCAAAGACATCAGCGTCTTACAACTATCACCCGCCATTCCCTGAGCCGACGCACACGGTCATGCCGGTGCCCCTCAAACTCGGCAACAAGCGTATTGCGATAACCATCGATGAAGAGGACCAGGCGCAGAGCGCCAATGAAGAGCAGGCGCGGCGCGGTCGGCCGCATGCCGGCATGTCCATATTCGATGTGAGCGATTACACGCAGGTGAGGCCACTATCGCTATTTGAGGTGAGCGAGCTCGATTCGCCTTTTGCCCGCACCCCCGGGGCGCGCTTCGGCGGGCATCAATTCCACGAGCGCATGGCCGGCACACTCGTCTTTGCGGTGTGGTTCAGCGCAGGCCTGCGCATCATCGATGTCGCCGATCCCTCGGCGCCGCACGAAATCGGTTATTTTATCCCTGAGCCTGCGGGCGGACGTCCCGCGCCGCAGAGCAATGACGTGGTGCTCGACCAGCGCGGGCTGATCTATGTCGTCGATCGTCATGCCGGCTTTGACGTGCTCGAATTCGACGGCGGTCGGGTCGCCTGACCCACTCACTCTCCCGAGCGATAGAACAGTGCGGCATCGGCGCTGAAAGCGTGGCGCGATTGCGGATTGAGATAAAGCATATGCCCGCCGCGATAGAGCTTGAGCTGCACGCGGCCGGGCGGATCGAACGCGGGCATGTGATCGAGGATGTAGCGGGTCATGGCGTAGGGCGTGATCATGTCTGAATAGCCGTGGGCAATCATCAGACGAAATGACGGACCATAGGCGAGCAACACACGCAGATCTTCATTCGCGCTCGCCTGTACGCGGCCGCCTTGCCAGTCCCAGCGGTTTGTGACGTCACCGGCGAGAAGGGCGTAGGTCATCTCTGTCTTGAATCCGAGCTCATTGCGCGCGTAGGAGGCCATGGCGCCGCCATAGGCGCGAGTGACAGCATCGAGAATCGGATCCGGCGCGCGCGACGAACGGCGCTCGGGATAGGGATCATCCGCCGCGAAGGTCGCGTCGTAGTGGCTGACGACCTTGCTTTCGCCGGAGCGCAGTGTTTTCACGTAGGCGTTGGCGGCGAAGCCGCGCGCTTGTGTCACTGCATCCAGAGGCAGGCCGGATATTTTGGCGACGCGTTCGTAAAATGCCTTGGCGATTTCGCCTTTTGGCGAGGCTCCCGCCAACGTTGTCAAATAGTCTGTCATCGCAAATTTTTCGGCCGCTGCGAGCGCGTCAGGGCTGAACGCATGTCTGTGCTCGAGTTCGGCGGCCGCCAGCGACGGCAATTGCAGCGCGGCGTACAGGGCGGATTGGTCGTCGCCAAAGGTAAGCCAACCCTCCAACAGGGGCGACAGCATGACGATGCCGGAAATTATAATGCCCTGATCGCTTTGCAGTGCGCGCGCAACCTTAGCTGCGCGGAAACCACCGTAACTCTCACCAAAAAGATATTTCGGTGAGCCAGCACGATTGTTTCTGGCGACATAGAGCGCGATAGCCTTGGCCATAGAGTCGGCGTCGCTTCGTACGCTCCAGAAATGCTTGGCGTCGTCCGATTTGACGGCGCGGCTCCAGCCGGTGCCGATCGGGTCGATGAGCACAAGGTCGGTGAAAGCGAGCCAAGTGTCGGGATTGTCACGCAAGCTTGCGCGCGCGGCGTCATTGGCATCCGGCCCGAAATCGAGCACGCGCGGGCCGACCAGGCCGAGATGCAAGAAGGCGGAAGCCGCGCCCGGCCCGCCATTGAACACGAACGTCAATGGCCGGTTGAGCGGGGCGTTCTTTGCGACATAAGCGGTATAGAACACGGACGCGCTTTGATCGCCGGATTGATCGAAAAAGGCGAGCGTGCCGGCGGTTGCCGTGTAAGTGAGCCTGCCGCTGGGGGTATCGATAGAATGCTCAGTGACAGAGTCGGCCGGTAACAGCCGCAGCAGGCCCTTGGCGTCGCGCTGCTCGCTGCGGCCCGGCTGTTCCTCCG
>JBGQLL010000329.1:0-3546 GCA_041500065.1 Pseudolabrys sp. | reverse complement strand
GTCTTTTCTTTCTGCTCTCGGCAATGGAGCGGTTCCGTGGGTTCCATGGAGCCAGTCCGCGTCACAGCCAGCTTTCCCGGACGACCGGGAGAGCCGGATTCCTGTCACGCCCGCCAGCGCGGAACACACGGAGCGAACGAGCCACAACCGATGCGCCAACGGCGTCGACTCCCCAGTTTTTAATTAAAACCAACACCAATTCTCTAAGAGCTTCCACACAGACCATCCGTAAAGATGCGCTCCGACCAGGATACCTTTTCGTCAGGGGCTCGGTATGGATCAGCCTAAGCAACACCACTCGCGCGCGGACATTTTGGCCTTTCCGCACATGACGCGGAAAGACGAACAATTGTTGCAGACTGTTCTGAACAACATGTCGCAGGGCGTGCTGATGTTCGATTCGGAAACACGCCTAACATTTTGCAACCAGCGTTATTTAGAGTTGTATGGACTTTCTTCCGAAATCGTAAAGCCTGGTTGCCACCTGCGCGACCTTCTCAAGCACCGGATCGAACTCGGGAACTTCTCGGGCGACGCCGATGAATATGTTGCGCGGCTCAAATCAGGCATCGCGGAAGGAAAGACTTTCAACAACGTCGTGAACTTGCCGGACGGACGTGCATTTTCAGTCGTCAACAAGCCGATCGCGGGCGGAGGCTGGCTGGCCACCCATGAAGACGTGACCGAGCGCCAGCGCTCCGAAGATCGCATCGCGCATATGGCGCGCCACGATGCATTGACCGACCTTCCAAACCGCATGCTCTTGCTGGAGCAACTCAATCACGAAATCAAACGCGTCAAGCGCGGCGAGTGCCTCGCGGTGCTGTGCCTCGACCTCGATCAATTCAAGAGCGTCAACGATGCGCTCGGTCACCATATCGGTGATGAATTGCTGAAACTGGTCGGCGAACGTTTGCGCGGCTGCACCCGCGAACTCGACGTCGTTGCCCGCATGGGCGGCGACGAGTTCGCCATCATCATGACCCAGATGGAGCAAGCGGCCGACGCTGCGACGCTCTCGAAGCGCATTCGCGATTCGGTCATCAAGCCCTATCAGGTCGAGGGACACCAGATCGTTACGGACATCAGCATTGGTATTTCAGTCGCCCCGATGGATGCTGTCGAGTCGGCCGAGCTTTTGAGAAATGCCGACATGGCGCTCTATGACGCCAAGTCCGACGGGCGGGGGACTTTCCGGTTCTTCGAACCCGAAATGAACACGCGCATGAAAGTGCGGCGCGAACTGGAGATGGACCTCCGCAAGGCGCTGGCGACCGAACAGTTCGAATTGCACTACCAGCCGCTCGTCGTGCTGGAAACGAATGACGTCAATGGTTTCGAGGCGCTGTTGCGATGGAACCATCCGACCCGCGGAATGGTGTCACCGGCCGACTTTATCCCGATCGCGGAAGAGACGGGGCTCATTGTGCCGCTTGGTGAGTGGGTTCTCAAAGCGGCCTGCAATGAGGCCGTCAATTGGCCGGAGCACATCAAGGTCGCGGTCAATCTTTCGCCGGCCCAGTTGAACAGCCGCAATCTGGTCAGCATGGTTACATCGGTCCTCAACGAAACCGGCATGCCGCCGCACAAATTGCAGCTCGAAATCACCGAAACCGTCCTGCTTCAGAATACTTTCACGACTTTGGCCACGCTGCATGAACTGCGCAAAATGGGCGTCCAAATCGCACTGGATGACTTCGGAACGGGGTATTCCTCCCTCAGCTACCTTCGCAGTTTCCCGTTCGACAAGATCAAGATCGATCGTTCGTTCATTCAGGATCTGTCAAACGGAGCGGAGCCGCTTGCGATCGTGAACGCGGTCGCTGGCCTCGCCAAATGTCTCAACATGACATCGACTGCCGAAGGCGTGGAAACGCAGCAGCAGATGGATGTGCTGCAGGCGATCGGCTGCACCGAGATGCAGGGTTATCTCTTCAGCCACGCCAGGCCGGCTAACGAGATCAGGCAGTTTTTTCAACGTAAAATCGACAAGGCCGGAGCTGCGTAAGCCCCGCTGATTCCGATGCGAGTAAAAAAGCGGGTCGCCCAAGCGGCTCGCTTTTACGTTCCTCGCGCCCGCAACACCGACTCGATTGATATCCGCGACCACGGCGCCGTGCGCTCACGGAAAGCGGCATAGGACGCGTGCACTTTGCCGGTGGCCGCGCTGCGTCCGGCCAATTCGCTGAGCACATCGTTCGCCTGAGCGCGCGCAGCGGCGACCAGGTCCTCAGGAAACGCTGCCAGCTTCACATTGTGTTCGTTGACCAAGGCAGCAAGCGCCTGCGCATTGAGACGCTCCATCTCGGCGAGCGCGTAGTTTGCTTCAGTCGCACACGCGTGCGCAATGATGGCCTTAAGATCATCGGAGAGTGTATTCCAGGCTTTCAGCGAGACGATGCATTCGCCAGTACCGTTCGGTTTGTTGAAGCCGGGGTAATAATAGAATGGCGCGACGCGATAGAGCCCAAGGGCGATATCGGTGCCCGGACCCACAAATTCAGCTCCGTCGATCACTCCCGATTGCAGACTCATCAGGATTTCTGCCGGAGGCGTGGTCTGCGGCGTAACGCCGAGCCGGCGATAGACTTCACCCCCGAGGCCCAACGTTCGCAGTTTCAAGCCGCGCAGGTCGGCGACGCTTTTCAATTCACGCCGGAACCAGCCACCCATGCACACGCCGGTGTTGCCGCCCATGAACGGTTTCACGCCGAATGGTGCGTAAAGCTCGTCCCAAAGTGCCTGCCCGCCGCCGGCGTCAACCCAGGCGACATGTTCGCCGGGGGTAAGCCCAAACGGGACCGTCGTGAAGAACGAGGACGCCGGCATCTTGCCCTGCCAGTAGAACGAGGCGGTATGGCCGATATCGGCCACACCATTGCCAACAGCATCGAGGACCTCGAAGGCAGGCACCACTTCGCCCGCCGCATACACGGCGATGTCCAGTTTGCCACCTGAGAGCGTGCGAATGCGCTCGGCAATGCGCTCGGCCGACATACCGGGCCCCGGCAAACGTTTCGGCCACGAGGTGACCATGCGCCACTTGAGCGTTTGTGCGCGCGCGATCGCCGGTGCGGCCAGCACTCCGGCGGCGACCCCGGCAGCGACCGTAAAATTTCGTCGCGTCGTCATGGCTCTCTCCAAATTTCATGAAAATGATGCACGGGCCCCTGGCCACGTCCGACCTTGAGCTTGTCTGCGGCGGCAATGGCGCCAGTGACATACGCCTTGGCTTTCTGCGCCGCGGCTTTGAGATCGAGCCCCTTGGCAAGGCCCGCCGCGATCGCTGAAGACAGCGTGCAGCCCGTTCCATGCGTGTTTTTCGTGTCCACGCGTCTCGCCGACAGTCGCAGCACGGCACCCTGCCCGATCAGCAAGTCGACACTTTCTTCGCCGCTGCCGTGGCCACCTTTGATCAGGACATTTTGCGCGCCAAGCGCCAACAGCTCACGCGCCTGTATTTCCATTTCCTGTTCGTTACGCGCCGGCGAAGCGCCAACAAGTGCTGCAGCTTCCGGCAGATTGGGTGTAACGACCAAGGCACGT
>JBGQLL010000328.1:0-3551 GCA_041500065.1 Pseudolabrys sp. | reverse complement strand
CTGTTCCAGGAGCAGGCGATGAAGATCGCCATCGTTGCCGCCGGTTTCACGCCCTCGGAGGCCGACCGGTTGCGGCGTGCCATGGCGACGTTCAAACGCGTCGGCACCATCGGCACTTTCCAGCGCAAGATGATCGACGGCATGTTGGCCAACGGCTACGCACGCGACTTTGCCGAGCGCTGTTTCCAGCAGATCGAGGGTTTCGGCGAATACGGCTTTCCGGAAAGCCACGCAGCGAGTTTCGCGCTTCTGGTCTATGCCTCGGCCTGGCTGAAATGCCGTTATCCGGATGCCTTCGCTGCTGCGCTCTTGAATGCACAGCCGATGGGTTTCTATGCACCGGCGCAGATCGTGCGCGACGCGCGCGAGCACGGCGTCGAGGTGCGGCCGCCCGACATCAATCATTCGCACTGGGATTCGACGCTCGAGTCGGGCCCACTTGCAGCGGGGCGCCTGCACGAACTGCATCGCGACATGCGTGATGACATACGGACAACTCATGCAATGCGTCTTGGCCTGCGCGAAATCAAAGGACTGAAGGAAGAAGATGGGCGGCTGATCGTAGCGAAGCGTGCGTTTCCCGGGCGCAGCGCAGCACACCGCAAGTCAGATATATCCGACTTGCGGCCAGCAATTAACTGCCGCACATCGCGTAAACGCGACGTGCGGTGTGATGCGCTGCAGACCCGGGACCTTAACGGCGACCAGCATATGGAACGGTCCCGGATCAGCGGTGCAGCACTTCGCGCCGCACCGCATCCGGGACACGAGCCAGAACTCTCCTACGACTCCGTGCGCGATGTATGGCTGCGCAGCGGACTTTCTCCTCGCGTGCTGGAACGGTTGGCCGATGCCGACGCCTTCGGCTCGCTCGGTCTTACTCGCCGCGAAGCGTTATGGGCAGCCAAGGCACTTGGCCGGGTCGGCGATCGCGATGACGATCTGCCGCTGTTTGCAATCGATGGCAGCGCCGCGCCGGCGGGCATCATCTCGCGTGAGCCCGACGTGCGCCTGCCGCCGATGCCGATCGGCGAGGAAGTCATTAACGACTACCGTTTCCTGCATCTGTCGTTGCGCGCGCATCCGGCGCAATTCCTGCGCTCTGACCTTAGCGCTCGAGGCATCAAGCAAAACGATACGCTACGCCGTACAGCCTCTGGCGCCCGCACGCGTATCTCAGGCCTGGTGACTTGCCGGCAGCGACCCGGCTCGGCCAACGGGGTCGTGTTCATGACCATCGAAGACGAAACCGCGGTCGCCAATGTGATCGTATGGCCGAAAGTATTCGAACGCCTGCGCCCTGTGGTCCTGGGCGCGCGCTATGTCGCGGTGACCGGCCGTGTACAGGAGGAAAGCGGCGTCATCCACGTCGTTGCCGAGCAACTCGAGGATCTTACACCTTTTCTGGCAAGGCTGGCCGACCACGGCGCCGAGATCGACGGTCTGGCACGCTGCGACGAGGTGCGCCGGCCGATCGAGGACCAACGCGAAGCCCTCCTTGCCGGCAGCCGCCAAAGCCGCCTCGTCCGGCTCATGCGAGAAATGCCGGAGCTTGCCGGCGATCTCGATGTCTCCGCGCGCGGATCAGCACATGCGCCGACGCGGCGGGCTACTGCGGCACTACTCCGCCGCGCCCCACATTGACGCGGTCGGTCTCCAGCGCACCGTCGGGCTTCTTAAGTGCGCGCACGATCGCGATGTGCGCACCGGGCTTCAGCTCGCTCTTATCGGCCGCCACATAAGCGCGGATGATGGCATCGGGTGGCACTACAATTTTCTTTTCGCCATCCTTGTACTTAACCATCACCACCTGGCCATCAACGCTGGCAACCGTCTGATCGACGGTACCGTTGGTCATCGTACTGTTTGGTCGCGCGTCCCACGGCCGATGGCCCTCACTAAGCCCACGCTGAGATTCGGCCAAAATCGTCAGCTGGATTGCACGCTGACTTCCATCCGGCTGCGGCATTGCACCGACGCCAATATAAGAGCCTGGCTTAACATCGGCGAGCGTCGCCTCTGCCACGCCGAACACTGTCGCGTTCGCGGCGAGATTGACCTTCACCTCGCCGAGTTTGTCGGACTTGATCGCCAGCACATGACCATCGAAGCTTTCGACCGTACCGGTCACGCGCAAAGTTTGCTGCTGTGCACATGCGCCGCCAACCGCGAGCAGCAAGGCAACAAAGGCGGAAGTGAGCCGTACAATCATTGTGTTACATCGCCGGTGTAAGGCTACGGCCAACATAAAGTGTCTTGGCCAGCACCGAGCCATCCGGCTGCTTGTCCGACGCCATGATGATGATCTGAGCGCCCGGCTTGAGTTCATCCTTGTTGCCTGGTGCCACCGCAGTGATCATGGTTGTCGGAGTGACGATGATCTTTTTCTCGCCGTCCTTGTATTTCACCATCAGCGCCTGGCCGTTCTTTTCGGCCACACTGTTTTCGACATAGGCGTTGGTCATCGTGCTGCCAGGCTTCGCATCCCACGGTCCGTGCCGATCGGGCACAACGCCGCGCTGCGCGGGAAGGAAGATGTGGACCGAAAAAGCTTCAACGCTGCCGTCCGCCTGCGGCATCCCGGCGACGCCGATGTAGCTGTCGTTCTTGATATCGGCGAGCGACGCCTTGACCAGCGCGGCCACCCGCGCATCGTCAGCAACTTTCACATTGAGTATGGCGCCGTCGCGCGTTTTAAGCGCGAGCATGCCGCCATCGGCCTTCTCGATCTGTCCGCGGATCCGTGTCGGCTGTTGCGCGAAAGCGGCGGTTGCGAAAAGCAAGGCAATAGCAACGGCGCCAAGCGTCCAGCGCGTCATATTCGGCTTGTACATTGTGAATCTCCTCCCGATCTGGTTCTTCCAAGGCCACCCTCAATCAGGCGGATAACCCCAATTCGGCCTGGTTATTCCTCACTTTTTCTCGAGCAGGTCAGCTTCGACAAGTGCGCGCAGTTCCGGGGTTACCTCCGGACGGATACCGAACCACAGCTGGAAGCCACGCACTGCCTGATGCAGCAACATGCCAAGCCCGTCGGCTGTCCGCAGCCCACGCGCACGAGCCGAGGCGAGCAGCCCGGTCACCAAGGGGGCATAGACCAGGTCGGCGACCACCATTGAAGGAGGGGCGCGTAGATTGAATTCAAGCGGCGGCTGCCCAACCATGCCGAGCGTGGTGGTGTTGACCAAAAGTCCGGCGCCGCCGAGCAACCCCGTGGTTTCATCCCAACGGGCGACTTGCACTTGCGCGCCAAATTTTTTCTGCAGTGCTTTCGCGCGTGACTCAGTCCGATTGATCACGTAAACGCGGCCGACCTCACGCGCGAGCAGCGCGAATATCACCGCGCGGGCGCCACCGCCAGCTCCGAGCACCACGGCGGTCGATAGGCCCCGGTCCCAACCCGGCGCCGCAGCATCGAGATTGGCCAGGAACCCCTCGACATCAGTATTGGTCGAACGCAGCTTGCCGTCGCCGTACCAAAGCGTGTTGGCAGCGCCGACGGCGCGCGCGCGATCGTCAGGCTCCGACAATTTGAGCACGGCTTCTTTATG
>JBGQLL010000327.1:0-3555 GCA_041500065.1 Pseudolabrys sp. | reverse complement strand
CCGCTATGGGCCAACAGCGGACATCAGCCACTGTTTATTGCGTCTGCCGCCTACAAATTATCTTCGATCCAGTCAGCAGCGAAATCGATGCCGACTTGGCGGTTGTCGACATGCGCATGCTCTGCGCCGCCTTCTTCGGTCGTGAAGATCTTGATTGTCTTGTTTTTCGAACCGACCGCATCAAAGAGCTTTTGGGCATTCTCGACCGGCACGACTCTATCGTTCGCGCCGTGGGTGATGAGGAAAGGGCATGTGATGTTCTTCGCCACGTCCTTCAGAGTGAATTTTTTTGCGATGGCGATGCCGTCTTCCGCCGTTTCCGCCCCGACCACCCAGCGGAACTGAAAATTCGATTGCGCCACCGTGGTCGGGGAGTTGGCGTTTTTCTGCCTGATCTTCTCCTGCCACTCCGCAAGATCCCAATGCAGTGCGGAAAGCGCGATACATGCTGCGTAGCGCTTCTCGAAAGCGGCGATACGGGACGAGTAATAGCCGCCAAAGCTGTAACCGAAGATGGCGATGCGCTTGGCGTCAACGTCCGAGCGCTTGGCGAGATAATCGAAAGCCGCCGTGCCAGGCACCTCGTAGTCGTAGCGGCTTGGCATGTCACGGATCCGTCGCGTCTCGCCCATGCCGGGACCGTCCAGGGCGAGGGTGTTAATGCCGCGACGCGCGAACTCTCGGCCCGCGAAAAAGATGCTCATCTCCTTGGCATTGTCCATGCCGTTTACGACGACGACCGTCGGCGCGGGAAGGCCATTCGTGGACGCCTTCATGAACAACGCTGGCAGCGTGGTTCCCTCATAGGGCACCTCGACGAATTCGATCGACGGTTCACGCAAGCGGATGCCGGCATGCCAGCAATGATAGGCTTTTCCGGCCTGCGCTCGCTTTTCCGGGCCCGGCGTGATGAAACGCTCGGCATTGTAGTGATAAATGCCGGCGCGCAGATAGTAGTCGCCGGCGCTGATCTTGTGGCCCTTCGCCAGCGCCGCATCGGCGCGGCTCTCGAGCTGCGCGCCCATCGCGCGCCACTCTTCGTGCCAGGCCTTCGGATCGCTTTGTCGCACCCTGAGTCTCTCACAGACGCGGTCGATCTCCTCGAGCGCGACCACGCCATAGGGCGCCATGCCCTTCAAGATCAGCGTTGCATTGGACCAAAGAAAGTTATCGCCGAAATGGTCGATCCATGGTCCACGGGTCATGAAAAATCCTTTCGCAAGTTGGTCGATTTATGTGTCCACCGTTAGCTGGCGTGTGGACGAAGGTAGGTTCTGGAGGATTGTTACATCGCATGCATGCGCTTGAACGAGGTCGTATTGGCTCGTTCACCGGCACACTAATTCGCCTTGAGCCCCTTGGCCTCGATGAAGGTAGTCCAATTTTTGATCTCGTTCTGCAGCCGCGTCCGCAGCCCCGCAGCGGGTCCGAATTCCGGTTCGATGTCGAGTGCAGCCAGGCGCTCGCCAACGGCGGGTAATTTTAAAGCCTTTTGGATGGCCTTCTCCAACTTCGTCTTAACATCGGCTGGCATACCCTTCGGTCCAAATACGCCAAACCAGAACTGGAGATCTACGTCGGCGTGCGTTACGCCGGCCTCTGTCAATGTTGGAACGTCCGGCAGCGCCGGGGAGCGTTCTTTACCGGTGACAGCAAGGGCCTTGATCCGCCTGTCCTCGATTAGAGGCTTCGCCACCTGGCTCGATGCCATGATGATATCGACCTGCCCCGCAATGATGGCGGCCATTGCTGGTCCGCCGCCTCGGTAAGGAACGCTGAGTGCGTCGATTTTTGCCCCATCTTTGACGACTTCCCAGACCAGTTGGGCGACTGATCCCGTCCCGGCCGAAGCGTAATTCAAGGTCTTACCGGACGAGTGAGAGTACGCGATCAATTCCTTGACGCTGTTGACCGGAACCGCATCGGCAACGCATAGCGCAAGCGGCGAATGCGCCACCGAAGCGACCGCATCGAGTTCCCTAACGGGATCGAAAGTCGGCGTCATATCCTTGAAACCTGACCGAATCGCGATTGCGTTCTCCGCCATCAGCAGCGTGTAGCCATCCGGCGTGGAGGCCGCGACATTCCGCCAAGCGATATAGCCGCTCGCTCCGGCGATGTTCTCGACATAGATCGCTTGCCCGAGTTCCTGACCGAGCGCGCCCATTAAAAGGCGGGCGAGCGTATCGGTGGCGCCGCCGGGCGCGAAGCCGACGACCAACCTGATCGGCCGGTTTGGATAGTCGGTCGTCGACTGTGCGCGCGAAACGACCGGGACGATGAGAACGGCACCGGCGAGTAGAGTCGCAAACAATTGGCGCATAATGGCTTCCTCGTACTACTCCGCCTTGATGCCGGCGGCCTTGATCAGCGGCCACCATTTCTCGATCTCGGCCCTCTGGAATGCGCCGAGCGCCTCTGGTGTCTGTTGCTCGCGCGGCGGAATGTCCGCGCCCAGTCCAGTAAGCCGCGTGCGCACCGAGGGATCAGCGAGCGCATGCACGACAGCGCTGTTGAGCTTGGCAATCACGGCCTTGGGCGTGTCCTTCGGCGCCCACAGGCCGAACCAGATCGAGGCATAGAATCCCGGCAGCCCGCTCTCGTCGATGGTCGGAATTTCGGGCGCCGAGGCAAGCCGCGTCTTGGCGGTGACGCCATAGGTCTTGAGCTGGCCGCTGCGCACCTGCGGCAACGAGCTCGAGGCCTGGTCGAACACGAGATCGATCTGCCCCCCGATCAGGTCCTGCAGCACCTGTGGCGTGCCGCGATAGGGCACGAGCTGGAATTTCTTGCCGACAGCGGTCTGGAAATAGACTGCTGTGAGGTGCGATGGGCTCCCTGGCCCCGCATTGCCGATCGTCACCTTGTCGGGGTTTGCCTTGAGCCGTGCGATCAGCTCGCGCAGATCCTTTTCCGGCGTGGCCTTGTTGGCGATCAGCAGCTGATGATTGCTCGGCAACAGCGAGATCGGCTCGAAGTCCTTGGCGAGGTCGTATTGCAGCGGATAGATCGCGCCGTTGACGACATGGGTGCCGAGATTGCCGAGCATGACGGTGTAGCCGTCCGCTGTCGCGCGCACCACGCGTCCGGTTGCGATGCTGCCGGCGGCGCCGGTGACGTTCTCGATGACGACCGGCTGCCCAAGCGTCTCCCGCATGCGTTCGGCGAGGATGCGCGCTAACACGTCGGCCGGCCCTGCCGCCGGGAACGGTACAACCAGGGTGATAGGCCGCGACGGATAGGTCTGCGCCGAAGCAATAGGCGCGAACGCGGCGAGCGCGACCATGCCGGCAGCCAACTGCAGGAGTCCGCGGCGTGGAAATATCATGGCGCGTTCCTCCAGATATCCGTTGTTTTGCCGGTGGCGTTTCCGCCGGCGGATAGGCTAGGGTCGGCGGCCGTATTTGTCACCCGGACGGGGCGTCTATCGAGGCCGATGTCCGCTTTGGGTCAAAAGCGGACTTTTCGCAGTGCAATCGCCATGTCCGCTTTACCCCCGAAAGCAGACATTCGGCGAGGCCGGTTCGATGTCTGCTTTGTGCCAATAGCGGACAT
>JBGQLL010000326.1:0-3568 GCA_041500065.1 Pseudolabrys sp. | reverse complement strand
CTCGCGGAACTCGTTCTGCGCGATCGCCACGCGTTGCGCGCGGTTGACCTCCGAGAAACCGCCGGTGAGCACCGGCTCGGTCTCATAATAAAGCGTGCGGATGAGCTGCGCCTTCCAGCCGTTCCAGACGCCGGGACCCACGGCGCGGATATCGGCGGTGGTGAGGATCGTGAGCAGTTTCAGCCGTTCGGCCGATTGGACCGTCGCCGCGAAATTCTCGATCGTCTTTCGATCGGAGAGATCGCGCGACTGCGCGACGCTCGACATCACGAGATGGTTTTCGATCAGCCAGGCAACCGTCTCGGTGTCCACGGCCGAAAAGCCCAGCCTCGGGCAGAACCGCCTGGCCACCCGCGCGCCGGCGATCGAATGATCTTCCGGCCGTCCTTTGGCGATGTCATGCAGGAATAGCGTGACGTAGAGCACGCGGCGGTGTTCAGGCAGGATCTTGTGGATCAGCTCATTGGCGAGCGGCGTCTCGGCATTCACACCCTGCTCAATCTCCGCGAGCACGCCGATGCAGCGCAGCAGATGCTCATCCACCGTGTAGTGGTGATACATATTGAACTGCATCATCGCGACGATCTTGCCGAAGGCCGGGACGAAACGGCCGAGCACGCCGGCTTCGTTCATCCGCCGCAACACGGTTTCCGGATCATTCTTCGATGTGAGGATGTCGAGGAAAAGCTCGTTGGCCTCCTCGTTTTCGCGCAACTTGGCGTCGATCAGGTTGAGCGACCGGGTGATCGCGCGCATGGCGTCCGGGTGGAAGGCCAGATTGTGCTTCTGCGCCAGATAGAAGATGCGGATCAGACTGACCGGGTCGCGTTTGAACACGCCGGCCTGAGCGAGCCGGATGCGGTTCTTGTCGACGATGAAGTCATCGCTTTCGGCAAGCTTGCGGCGTTTCACCGGCCGCAGCCGCGCCATCAGGCGGCTGAGCACCGGCACGCTTTTGGCGTGGCTGTCTTCCAGCTCCGCGCACAGGATCGCGGTCAGATCGCCGACATCCTTGGCCATCAGGAAGTAGTGCTTCATGAAGCGTTCGACATCCTGCAGGCCGGGATGCTCGGTGTAACCGAGCCGCACGGCGATCTCGCGCTGGATGTCGAATGAGAGGCGTTCTTCCGCCCGGCCCATGAGGAAATGCATGTGGCAGCGCACGGACCAGAGGAAATCCTCGCAGCGGCGGAACAGCTGGTATTCCTGCTTGTCGAAGACGCCGCGTTTGATCAGTTCATCCGGCTCGCGCACCCGGTAAACGTATTTGGCGATCCAGAACAAGGTGTGGAGATCGCGCAGTCCGCCTTTGCCGTCCTTCACGTTGGGCTCGACCAGATAGCGCGACTGTCCGCTGCGCCGCACGCGGTCTTCACGCTCGGCGAGCTTGGCGGCGACAAATTCTGCCGCGGTATTGCGGACGACCTCGTTGTCGAAGCGCGTCACCAGTTCGTCGTATAATTTCTGGTCGCCGAGCAGAAAGCGCGCTTCCAGAATGGCGGTGCGGATCGTCATGTCCGCCTTGGCCTGCCGGATGCATTCGTCGACCGACCGGCTGGCGTGGCCGACTTTCAGTCCGGTGTCCCACAGGCAATAGAGAATTGTTTCCGCGATCGACTCGCCCCACGCGGTTTGCTTGTAGGGCAGCAGGAACAGCAGATCGATATCCGAACCGGGCGCTTGCAGGCCGCGGCCGTATCCGCCGGTCGCGACCACCGCCATGCGTTCGCCTTCCGAAGGATTTTGCGACGGGTACAAACTGCGCGCGAAGTCGAACAGGATGCGAATGACCTCGTCTTCCATCCGGCACAGCCGTTCGGCGCACCGGCGGCCATGGCGGTCGGTCAACAACAGCTGTTCGGCCTTGGCGCGGCCGTCGGCGAGGGCGACTTTCAACCGTTGCGCCAGCACCGTGCGCAGCTCGCGCTCGGTGCCGGTGTGGCTTTTGGTCAGGTTTTCAAGCTCGGCGGTCAGCGCGCGCGCGTCGATCAGATCGTTCGAGCCCCGGGCCGGGCGTTCGGACGTCGGTCGTGTATCGTGATCGAGGGCAAGCGAAGCCATGGGCGGTCGGGGATAGCGGAGGCGGCGGGCCAAGTCATCGGGTGCGGCCAAAGATAATTGTCGCTACAGAGCTCGACAAAATCTTGAAATAAAATACTACATTCTTGAGCTCGGACGCTAGTATTTTACCTTTGACCTCGAAAAAACCCCTGCTTATAGAATGTTTATAGCGCCGATTTGAGCAAGCAGCTTGCGGGCGCTTAACAAATGCAGCTAAAGCGCGGGGCGAAATCCCCTCGCGAGCTGACAGCGGGCCACCCGGTTCGCTTCAATCCACAAAGACGCCCGCGCCGGCAAGCGCAGGCGTCGGTCACGCGAGGAGATTGCCATGCGTTTTTTGTCCCGCCGTTCGCTCTTTGCCTCCGCGCTCGTGGTCGGCCTGTTGCCGACCACCGCGCTTTTCGCGGCTGACAAGCCGGATACGATCAACATCGATTGGGCGACCTACAATCCGGTTTCCATGCTGCTCAAGAATAAAGGGTGGCTGGAGAAAGAGTTCGAGAAGGACAACATCAAGATCCGCTGGGTGCAGACGCTCGGCTCCAATAAGGCGCTCGAATTCCTCAACGCCGGCTCGATCGATTTCGGCTCGACCGCGGGTTCGGCGGCGCTGGTCGCCAAGATCAACGGCAATCCAATCAATGCGATCTACGTCTATTCGCGTCCGGAATGGACCGCATTGGTCGTAACCAAGGACAGCGCCATCACTAAAGTTGCCGACCTCAAAGGCAAGCGCGTCGCCGTGACACGCGGCACCGATCCGCACATCTTCCTCGTGCGTGCGCTGCTCGCCGCCGGCTTGAGCGAAAAGGATATCCAGCCGGTGCTGCTGCAGCACCCGGACGGCAAGACTGCGCTGATCCGTGGCGATGTCGACGCTTGGGCCGGGCTCGATCCGATGATGGCGCAGGCTGAAGTCGAGGATGGCGCCAGGCTGTTCTATCGCAATGCTGCGGCCAACACCTGGGGCATTCTCAATGTGCGCGAGGAGTTCGCCAAGCAGCATCCCGATCTGGTGAAGCGCGTGCTCGCCGTCTACGAGGAGGCGCGCAAATATTCGCTGAGCCATTACGACGAGCTGAAGGCCGTTTTCATCGCGGCGACCAAGCTGCCGGAGGCCGTCGTCGACAAGCAGCTCAAGGAGCGCACCGAGCTCACGCACAATCGCATTGGCGCGGCGCAACGCGATTCGATCCTGGCGGCGGGGCTCGCGCTCCAGCAAGCCGGCGTCATCAAGGGCGATGTCGACGTGAAGAAGACGCTGGACGATCTCATCGACGACAAATATGTGGCGGCCACGAACTAGGCTTCCCGGTTGCCATCAACGGCTGCTCGCGCTTTCGCCTCGCTCGGAGGGAGCAGCCGGATCGCTAACCCTTATGCTGCTTAAGAGTTGCGTTGAGTGAGCGGTTTGATGTCTCTTGTGTCAATGAGCGTCGCGATCGAGCAAGCCCCGGCCGAACAGAAAGCGCCCAGATCGGCGCTGGTGCGTTACGCGCGGCCGGCG
>JBGQLL010000325.1:0-3574 GCA_041500065.1 Pseudolabrys sp. | reverse complement strand
GGCGACGTAATCCGCTGCATAGGCGCCAGGTCGAACGTCATAGCATCGCTGCAGGAGGTGGCGCATCTTGCGGAACTTGGCCGCGCCAATGTCACCCGGATCGATCCCGCCCATGCCGAACTTCAACAGCACGCGCGCCCACGGCCGCGCCAGCTTGAACAGCGGCGATTGATGGCGGATCACCCCGCCCTTGCGATCGAACACGAGCCCGCCGTGATCCCCGAAGATGATTTCGTGCGTATGATGATGCCAGCCGTTTAACTCGCCGTAGGTCGTTTCGAGGCCGCGGATCAAGCCCGCGCTGCCAATGCTTTCCATGACGGCCAGATACGCGCGCGTCCCCTTGAAATAGCCCAACGCATCCGTCATTCGGTCGAGCTGTGCCTTGCATTGGCCCTTGCCCGCGTCGTCGCGGCCGTGCTGATTGGTATAGGTCGCAAAGTAGTTTGTCCCGCCCGCCTCATAGGCGCCTTGTTGCCAGCGTTGCAGCGCCAGGTTCATCTGTTCGACCTGGCGCGCGGCAATCTTGGGAGCGCAGATCGCGCAGTGCCACTGTGATCCGCAGGTCTGGACCCCGGAATACTCGGCCCGCTCACCGTCCGGACTGCACATGACGGTCACGTAACCGTTTCGCGAATCGATGCCACGGTGACACATCGCCACCCGATGCACGTAATGAGCCACTTCTCTACCCTCCTTATTTACCCTCGGCACCTTGTCGTGGAGCCGTCTGCCGGCCTCGCGATGCACGCCCCAACGTCGATAGTGCCGATGGTCTTTGACGGTCCCTTGGCCGCCCTGGCGCCGCCTAGCAGCCCTGTTTGGAGCGAGCCCGACGGTAGATTTCGCATGTATACCTAGACGGTTCACAGCCCGCCCCGGCCGGCCGGCCGCCCTTGATTACACAAAAAAAAGGGGACAGTTTCCCTGTCCCCCTGCCTTATTGTCGAAATGTCGTCAGCTCGAGCCCGCATCAACGCTTCCTCGCCTTCCGCCGCGCGATGCGTTCCGCGTTAAGCCCGGCCGCGGCGATTTTGGCCCCGATTGAAAAGATCGCGAGCGCGGGCACTTCGTAAACCGTGCGTCGCCCCTTCTCCCGGATCAGCACTATATCGGCAGTCGGCGGGACCAGGATCACGAGCGGCCGGCCGCGATGCGTCACTGTGGTTTCCCGCCGCACCGTGCGCGTTGGTCGCTTCATGCCGGCACCGGCACGAGCAGCGCCGCCTGTTGCCCATCGGCCAGGCGCACCAGCTCGCAGGCCTTCGAGTGCATCGCGTCGAGCGCCTCGCCGTAGTCGCCGAGCGCCAAGACAGCCGGTGCCCGTTCCAGCATAGGCGCGGGGACTTCACATAGCCGAAGCACATCGGCCAGGCCGTTCAAGATGGATTGACTTTCGAGGTAGCGTGCTCGCAGGCGCCGCAGCTCTTGCTGCGCGAAGCGGGCCGCGTCAGATTGCGCTGGCGTCATGAGCAAAAAAAAGCGCCGCGGATGGCGGAACCCACCACGGCGCAAACTCCCACGACAGCGAACACGATACCGGCGCCCATGAGGAACGCCGCTTTGTCCTGTGCCCAGGTTTTCACCGCGGTCCCCTGCCCGCTTCGAACACCGCGTAATACTGCGCAGCCTTGCCCGTGATTTCGCGCTGGTAGGCGAGACAGCCGACGATGGCGTTGTCCTCCGCTGCGTCTTGGCAGTGCTTCATCGCCGAGCTGCCCATGCGATCCCACGCCGCCTTATAGGCCGCGCCTTGCTGGTAGTCGGGTTGAGTGCCGTTCGCGATGCGGTTCACTTCCCGCGCGACGGCGCCGGCAATCGAGTCTTTGAAGGTCAGGTTCATAGCTTCCTCTATGCGCTTCCTCTAAGGAGAAAGCGCCCGGGGGCGGAGGAAGCCGCACCCGCGGGCACTAGGTCTGGGGGTCTGGGGGTCGCCCAGGCACAGGCCACGGGGGGTCAGAATACTCGCTGGATAAGCGACGGTCAAGACCCATGATTCTTGAGCATCTAGGGGGCGGAGAGTATCGTTCCGGCGAGCAATATCACCAAGGGGAAGCCGATGCCCGGATTTACCGCTGATCTGTTGGATCGGATGAAAAAAGCGCGCCACTGGCCGTCCGACTACGCGCTGGCAAAACACTTTGGATGGAAGGTTCAAACCGTCAGCAATTGGCGCACCGGCCGCACGCTGCCCGATGAAGTCATGGCCGCGCGCCTCGCCGGCGAGATGGGATTGCCGAATGGTTACGTCCTGGCGATGATCGCCGCCGAACGCGCCGAGCGACAGAAAAATCCGGAGGCCGCTAGTGCCTGGCGCGAGCTGGCCGAAAAAATGGCGTGATCGGGCTGCTAGTGCTTGCTGTGCAATTCGCACCCTTCACGGAGACGGGCAGCGCGTTGATTCACGACGGGATCGTGAGCGCCGCCTATGACGACGGGTTATACATTATACGAACTGGCGCCGCCTGGCTGGCGCTCGTGGCATGGGGATTGCTCTTGCTGTGGTTACTCGAACGCCACTACCCAGGGGAACACCGTGACACTGTCGCTTGATGACTGGCTTGCTTTCAGCGACGGCGTATCGGAACGCGCTTTACTCGCCAGTCTAGGCGTGCATCGCACAACTTTGAGAAGATGGCGCGCGGGACTGACACGGATCCCACGCGCTGCGCGCCTCGTGATCGGGTTTTATTACCGCGGGGAGCTGCCCCCGCGCGGCGCATTGTGGCGCGGATGGTCAGTTGGACACGATGGCTTGCTCTACTCGCCACGCCTCACGCGCGGGTTTTCGCCTGCCGACCTTTACGCTTTGCACTGGTTACAACAGTCGCAGGCTTGGCGCCTGGCGCGAGCGCATCAGGTTGCCCGAGTAGAGACTTGACGAGCGCCGCGCAGTCGGGCCACGACTCGGCATACTCACGCATCCCCCCACGCGGGACGCGCGCGCGCACCTGGCCGTCGATGGCGTGCAGCAGCTCGCCGGCACTGATTGAAAAATGATGATTCGATAGGATGGGCGCGGGTGCGTGCGTCACCGGCGCGCCCTTCTCATCGGCGTAGGCTTTGGCACTGTGCCCGAAACCGACTGTTACGACATCGAGATTTTTCATAGGGGTCTGTCCTTCGGGTTGAGTAACGCTGTTCGTTCGAGAGAGTGCTCTTTCGCAACGCGCAAAGCTTCGACCTGGCGCGCGCGTTCCGCTTCGTTCGCAATAACCGTTGCTTCCGCGGCCGCCCGACCGACAGCAGCTTCCGTGAATTTCGCAAGGTGCCCGTTTACCTGGCGACTTGAGCGCCACGCAATGATCGTTGCGGGAATGCCTGTCACGCTGCCGGCAATCAAGGCAAGGATGATCGCGTTCCAATCGAGGGTCACGTTTTCACCGTCACCGAATTGTCATTGATGAATTTCTGCACCTCGGGAAACCGAGAAATGATGTAGGCCGCTAAGAGCGTCGCCGCGAGCACGGCGAGGGTCTCGCTGCTAATCTGCGGGAGCGTGGGAAACCACGTGCGCGCACTCATCACACCGCAACATCCGACAGGATGGCCGCAACATAGGCGCGCGTTTCGG
>JBGQLL010000324.1:0-3576 GCA_041500065.1 Pseudolabrys sp. | reverse complement strand
GTGCCGTCTTCCGATAGACAAGATTGCCTTCTGTGTCGGCCATCCAGGCGTGCACGATCGACAGATCGGCAACGATGCCGCGCTCCAGAATGTAACGGCCGCCGTCGAATTCGCGCTCCTCTTTGCCTTTGGCAATATCGGTTCCGGCCCCGGTCCGTGTGAAGAAGGCCGGGATGCCGGCGCCGCCCGCGCGGATGCGCTCGGCAAGCGTGCCTTGCGGATTGAATTCGATCTCGAGTTCGCCTGCGAGATATTGCTGCGCGAACAATTTGTTCTCGCCGACATAAGACGAGATCATTTTCTTGATTTGCCGCGTCTCCAGCAGCAAGCCGAGGCCGGCGCCGTCGACCCCTGCGTTGTTCGACACGATGGTGAGGTTTTTCACGCCGGAATCGCGGATTGCCTTGATCAGGGTCTCGGGGATCCCGCAAAGGCCAAACCCTCCGGCACAGATCAGCATGCCGTCCTTGAGCACACCGGCCAGCGCGGCTTTCGCGTCAGGATAAACTTTCTTCATGCGCGTCTTCTGCCTTCTTTTCCGGCTCTGCTTCCAACATCACGAGAAAACATCATTCAGGCCGTCGCTTGCAAGCCTAGCGCGCAGGGGCTGCGGGCTGGGTCGCCGGAGCCGCAGGTGGAGCAGCCGGAGCCGCGGGCGGCGTGACGTCGGTGACCGGATTGCGCGGGGGCGTGATGTCCGTGACCGGGTTACGCGGCTTTTGCGGCGCTGCCGGCGCGGCGGGCGCAGCCGGCGCCGGCGCGGCCGTGCTGGCCGGCGAATTCGGCAATGTGATTGTCCGCGGCAGCGGCACGCGGTGCGGGTAATAGGTCCAGAACACGAACAGCGCCACGAATAGCAAGGCCGACAGCGTGGCGGCCGTCCAACGGTGCCCGAACGACAGCACGCCGCCGACAGCGGTGGTTACGAAAACAAAGATCGCCAGGATGGCCACATACAGCCAGTCCACTTGAGCAAGATCGATCGGCATCGAATGTCCCCACTATCGAACAGCAAGCTTAGCGCAGACCCGCGATGCGGGTCACCCCCGCACATATGAATGCTGCGCCGGAATTTCTCGGAAAAACGGGTTCCAACTTTTCGGGATCACGCGCTATACCTGCGCCCGCCATGCCGAATGTCCTTATCCTCACCGAAGTCCAGGAAGCCATGCGCGCCCGTTACAAGGCGATGCTGATGGAACGGTTCCCGCAACTGACGATCAATGTGGTCGGTCACCACAACGATGTCGGCCCCTTCATTGCCAACACGGACATCTTGCTGTGCTTTTCGCCGCCGATGGCCGACCACGTCGTGCGCGATGCTCCAAAATTGAAATGGATCCAGGCGCTCGGAACCGGCGTCGACAACATCATCGACCTGCCCTCGCTCGCTAAAGAGGTCGTCGTCACCAATGTTCGCGGCATCCATGGCGCGCCGGTGTCGGAGGCGACCATCGCCTACATGCTTTCGCTGGCCCGCGACCTGCCACGCGCCAGTATTGCCCAGGACAAGGGCCAATGGGAGCGCTGGCCCGCTGCGCTGCTCGCGGGCAAGACCGTTGGCATTCTCGGCGTTGGCCTGATCGCGGAATATCTGGCGCCCATCTGCAAGATATTTCATATGACGACGGTCGGCATCAGCAGCAGCCCGCGCGAAACCAAAGGTTTTGATCGCATGGTCCATCGCGACGACCTGGTGAAGATCGCGCCTGAACTCGATTTTCTGGTCGCGCTCACCCCGCTCACCCCGGAGACGCGCGGCATCGTCGGCGCAAAACTTTTTGCGGCCATGAAGCCCTCGGCTTATCTCATCAACGTCGCGCGCGGCGGTGTCGTCGATGAGCCCGCGCTGGTCACCGCGCTGGAAGGCGGTAAAATTGCCGGCGCCGCGCTCGATGTCTTTGCGCAGGAGCCGTTGCCGGCCAACAGTCCATTGTGGAAGACCAAGAATGTGACGATCTTCTCGCACCTCGGCGGCTATTCGCAGGGCTACGAAGATCGCGCCATGCCGACCATCGCCGGCAACATGGCGAAATTTCTGGCCGGCGATGCCAAATCCATGATCAATATCGTGCGCAAGCCCGCGTCCTGGAGTGACTGACCCATGGCTTTGTCCGAACGTCTTAATACGCCGATCTCCAATGCCGAGCTCGAGCGCCGCTGGCGCGCGGTGCGCGCTGCCATGGCGAAAGAGAAGATCGATGTTCTGCTCATGCAGAACAACAACGATCACATGGGCGGCTATGTCCGTTACTTCACCGATATGCCGGCGACCAACGGCTACCCCAACACCGTGGTGTTCCCGCGCGACGACGAGATGACTGTGGTCTGCCAGGGCCCGTTTGGCGGCAACGAAGCAACGGCGCAAGGCGATCAGAACTGCCGGGGCGTCAAGCGCATCCTCACCACGCCGAGTTATGCGTCCGCTCACTACACCAAGGACTATGACCCCGAGCTTGCCGCAACCGCTCTTAAGACTTTCGCTCAAGGCACCATCGGCTATGTCGGCACCTATCAGATGTCGTATGCGATGCTCGATTTCGTGAAGCGCGCGTATCCGCAGGCACGCTTTGTCGATGCCACCGACATGGTCGACCGAATCAAGGTCATCAAAAGTGCTGAAGAGATGGAGTTGGTGAAACTCGCCGCACTCATGCAGGACGGCGCCATGCGCGCTGCCTTCGCGGCCGCAAAACCCGGCATGCGCGACACCGAGGTGGCCGCGGTCGCGCAATGGTACAGCCAGTGCCACGGCAGCGAGAACGGCATCTATCTCTGCGCATCGATGCCGCTCGGCAATCCGTCGAAATTCGCCAACCGGCACCTGCAAAATCGCGTCATCCAGAAAGGCGATCAGATCGCGCTGCTGGTCGAGGACAACGGTCCCGGCGGCATGTACACCGAACTTGGGCGCTCCTGCGTGGTCGGCGCCAAAGTGCCGCAGGCCATGAAAGATGAGCTCGAATTCTGCAAAGCCTCGCGCAAGTTCACGCTCGACCTTCTCAAGCCGGGGACCCCCTGCAAGGATATCTGGGACGCTTTCAACGATTTCATGCGCAAGAATGGGCGGTCGGCGGAAGCGCGGCTTTATTGCCACGGCCAGGGCTACGATCTGGTGGAGCGCCCTTTGGTTCGTAGCGACGAGCCCATGGCGATCGAAAAAGACATGAATATCGTCGTCCATCCGACGTATATCCACGGCGGCTATCTGAACTGGCTGTGCGACAACTACCTGATCGGCGGCAATGGGCCGGGCGACCGGCTGCACCAGTTCCCCGAGGACGTCGTCGAAGTGGGTTAGCCCTGCGCCCGGCCCGTCTTGACCGGCGGGCACGCACTGAGCGAGGGTTTGCCTCTTTGGTGGAGAGCACAACAATGAAAAAGATTCTGTTTGCCGCAGCTTTCGCTGCGCTGGCTTTGGCTGGCCCGGCTGTCGCCCAAAATTTCCCGACCCGCCCTGTCACCATGGTGATCCCGTTCGCCGCCGGCGGACCGCAGGACACCATCGGCCGCATTGTGGCGCAGCGCATGAGCGAACTGCTCGGCCAGCCGGTCGTGATCGAGAACGTCGGCGGC
>JBGQLL010000323.1:0-3578 GCA_041500065.1 Pseudolabrys sp. | reverse complement strand
TGAATGCGGATTTTCGGTGCTGCGCCATGTGCTTCCTCGTCCCATTCGTCCGGTGTGGCAATGAGATCGCCGTCGCTGTCGCGCGCAGTGACGTCGGCAAGCACTGTGGAGGGCAGGGCGCCTGCATGGTGCAGCTTTTTGTGCCGCTTTTCGATTGAGCCTTCGTCGGCGAGCTCGCGCAACAGACGCTTGAGGTCGGCGCGGAGTGCATTCTTCAACCCAAAGGCGCGCGCGATTTCGCGGGTGCCGACTTTGCCGGGCTTATTGCCGATGAAGGCGAGGACGTCAGCCTTGGAAGGGAGAAGGGGTGTTTTCTTAGCGTGTTTTTTCAAAATAAAAGTCCTGCGCCGAAACGGCGCGATTGAACAAAATGTAATGACCGAAACTCAGCTTCGCCAGTTATTCGGCGGCTGTGATTTTGGCAGTCTTTCTCGCCGGCTTCTTGCGCGGTTTGGCGGCTTTCTCGGCCGTATCTGGCGTTTCGGCGGCCTTCTTCTTGCGGCCCTTTGGCGCTTCCGAGGGTGCGCCTGCCTTCTTGCGTCCAGCTGCCCGCCGCGGCTGTGAGCCGAGTTGTTCGGCGCGGGCGTCGAGCAGCACGATCGCCTCAGTCAGCGTGATCGTCTCCGGCGTCTTGTCGCCGGTGATGGTCGCGTTGATGCCGTTGTGGCTCACATAAGGCCCATAGCGGCCGTTCTTGACGACAACTGGTCCGCCTTTGTCCGGGTGCTCGCCCAAAAGCTTGCCGGGATCGGCGCCGAAGCGCCGGCCTTTCTTTGGATTGGCTTTCTTCTCAGCGATCAAGGTGACCGCGCGATTGAGGCCGATGGTCAGGACATTGTCGCCATCTTCCAGGTTCGCATAGGTCTTGCCGTGCTTGACGTATGAACCAAAGCGCCCGATGCCGGCGAGGATCGGTTCGCCGTCTTCCGGCGACAGCCCAACTTCACGCGGCAGCGCCAGCAGACCCAGCGCCTTTTCGAGATCGATGTCGTCGGGCGCAATGCCTTTCGGGATGCTCGCGCGCTTGGGCTTCTCGACTTCCGGTTTTTTCTCGCCCCTCTTCGGTTTCGGCGGCTTGATCTGCTCGCCCAGTTGCAAATAGGGGCCAAAGCGGCCGCCGCGCAGCGTCACTTCAAGTCCGGTCACCGGGTCTTCGCCCAGAACCTTTTTGCCCTGAACGCCGTCGGCGTTGGGTGTGATCTGCCGTGTGAAATTGCAGTCCGGATAATTCGAGCAACCGATGAAGGCGCCGAAGCGTCCGGTCTTCAGCGAAAGCTGGCCGGTATCGCATTGCGGGCACTGGCGTCGTGGCTTGCCGTCGGTGCGTTCGGGGAAAATGTGCGGCTCGAGCAAATCGTTGAGCGCGTCGAGCACGACACGATTGCGCACCTCTTTGATCTCGTTGACGGCGCCGACGAACTGCTCCCAGAATTCGGCGAGCACGGCTCGCCAATTAATGTTGCCCGCCGAAATTTCGTCAAGCTTTTCTTCGAGACCGGCAGTGAAATCGTATTCGACGTAGCGCGTGAAGAAGCTTTCCAGGAAGGCGACCACGACGCGGCCTTTGTCTTCGGGAATGAGGCGCTTCTTGTCGATGCGGACATAACCGCGGTCCTGCAGCACCTGCAAAATGGATGCATAAGTCGAGGGCCGGCCGATGCCGAGTTCCTCCATGCGCTTGACCAAGGCCGCCTCCGAAAAGCGCGGCGGCGGCTCGGTGAAATGCTGTGAGGATTCGATTGCCTGTTTGCTGAGGGATTCGCCCTCTGACATCGCGGGCAAACGGCGCGACTCGTCATCATCGGACGTTTCGTCCTGGCCTTCTTGGTAGAGGGTGAGAAAGCCATCGAACTTCACGACCTGGCCTGAAGCGCGCAAGTCGATATTGCGCGAACCCGCTTTGGCGGCAATGTCGACCGTGGTGCGCTCGAGTTCGGCGGATTCCATCTGGCTCGCGACCGCGCGATTCCAGATCAATTCGTAGAGGCGCGCCTGATCGCGATCGACATATTTGGCGACTTCGGCGGGTGCGCGGCTGGCGCTGGTCGGACGCACCGCTTCGTGCGCCTCCTGCGCGTTCTTCGATTTGTTGTGATACTCGCGCGGCGACGCGGGGACATACTCCTTGCCGTAGTTGCGGCCCAGCATGGAGCGGATGTCGGCAATCGCCTCCGGCGCCATGTCGATGCCGTCCGTACGCATATAGGTGATCAAGCCGGTCGCTTCACCGTCGATCTCCACGCCTTCGTAGAGTCTCTGCGCGAGCCGCATGGTGATCGCTGGGGCAAATCCGAGCTTGCGGCTTGCCTCCTGCTGCATGGTCGAGGTGGTGAAAGGCGGCGGAGGATTGCGCCGTGCCGGCTTCGCTTCGACTGCTGTCACCGTGAAGATGGCGTTCTCAAGATCGCGGGTAAAGGATTCCGCCTCGGCGCCGGAGCCGATGTCGAGACGCTGGATCTTCTGTCCGTCGGCGCCGACCAGGCGCGCTTCGAAGATTTCGTTACGCGGGGTCGCCAGCTTGGCGAGGATGGACCAATATTCCTTTGCGACGAATTTCTCGATTTCGAGTTCGCGATCGCAGACAAGCCGGAGCGCGACTGACTGCACCCGTCCGGCGGAGCGGGCGCCCGGCAGCTTGCGCCACAGCACCGGCGAGAGGGTAAAGCCCACGAGATAGTCGAGCGCACGGCGAGCGAGGTAGGCATCGACCAATGCGCCATCAATCTGGCGCGGATGCTTCATCGCTTCACTCACAGCTTGCTTGGTAATGGCGTTGAAGACCACGCGCTCAATCTTCTGGTCCTTTAGCGCGTTCTTTTCCTTCAGCACCTCAAGCACGTGCCACGAGATTGCTTCGCCTTCACGATCCGGGTCGGTGGCGAGGATGAGCTTGTCGGCACCCTTGAGGGCCCGTGCGATATCGTTCATGCGCTGGTTCGATTTGGCGTCGACTTCCCAGAGCATCCGGAAATCGTTGTCCGGATCGACCGAGCCATCCTTGGGAGGCAGGTCGCGGATATGGCCAAAAGAGGCCAGAACCTCATAGCCGGAGCCGAGGTATTTATTGATTGTCTTCGCCTTGGACGGCGACTCGACTACGACAATATTCATGGAAATCCAGGGGGTTATCCGCCCAAACCGTTGAGAATGAGGGCGGAATCGACCGTATGTCCGGCCCGGAACATGGGGAAGGTGACCCCTAGTGTCAAATAAGCCCGTTAAGAAGCCGTGTCAGACCAGCGAAATGGGGCACTAAAGAGACCGCCGGCGAATGCAACCATAAATTGTATATTTTAATCCAGTCAATTTTTCAAGACGGCGCGGTGAGGGGATCCGGGCAGAAATCCGCTCACCGTGCTTTCACGCCGAGCCGTTCCAACAACAGCGCTGTCGGGTTGCCGTCCGGCAACATTCCGAATTTCTTCTGCTCGGTACGAATATTGTCGCGCAGATCAAAATCGATATGGCCTTCGAAGTCGTTCACCTTGTAGCCGAGCTCTGACAATTTTTTCTGCAAGGCAATTCGGGCATCGCGTGAAAGTTGCCGGTCATCCTTCGGCCAAGGCGTTTTGATCAGG
>JBGQLL010000322.1:0-3581 GCA_041500065.1 Pseudolabrys sp. | reverse complement strand
GGCCTTGTTTGCACGCAAGCTTTTGATCGATTGTGACGAATCAAACCAACCTAAAAATGCTAGCACGGACAAATGTTTTATTTGTGTAAATTGTGCGGCGCGGTATGGCGGTCATGCGCTGACTGAATGAATAAAATGGGCTGCAGAGTTCCGGCGATAGAGAAGCGACACACGCAATGACAGCGTCTTGGCAGTTTTGGCGCGACCGACGTGGACATTTGTCCGCGCTGCGCCTCGCCATGCTTGCGCTTTTGCTGTTTCCGCTCGCCAAGGCGGCGCTTCAGGCGAGCGAAATCGCGCATGGCGCACGCCCGCTGAATGAATTGATCCACCGCGCAGGCTTTTGGGCGCTGGTATTTCTCGGCGTGACGTTGGCGGTCACTCCTTTTCGGCGCATCTTGCGCTACGGCAATCTGATCGACATTCGCCGCATGCTCGGCGTCGGGACCTTTTGCTATATCGCCACGCATCTGACGCTGTTTTTTGCCGATCAAAGTTACGATCCCGGCAAATTCGTTCACGAAATCAGCCACCGCGTTTACCTGATCGTGGGTGCGGTGGCGTGGCTTGGCCTTGCCACGCTGGCAGCCACCTCGACCGATGGCATGGTGCGGCGCCTCGGCGGAATGCGCTGGCGGCGCTTGCATCAAATCGTTTACGCCATCGCGCTGCTGGCGCTCATCCACTATTTCCAGCAAACCAAGGCGGACGTGACGGTGCCGACTTTTGCTGCCAGCCTGTTTGTCTGGCTGATAGCCTATCGTTTGCTTGCCTGGTGGCAGGACACCAGCGAACTCTCCACTGTGAGCCTGCTTGCGCTGGCTATTGTCGTATCCATTCTCACGTTCATCGGCGAAGCCGTCGGTATCGCAATTGCTTTTCATGTCTCGCCGCTAGTCGTGCTAAATACGATATTTGATTTCGATGCGGGCATCAGGCCGGGTTGGCAGGTTCTTGCCGCCGGGTTGGCGGTCGCAGCGGTCGATGCGGTGATGCCACGATGGAAAGGCCGCGCGGTGCGAACCCGCGCGGTCGCGGCTGAATAAGACCGCGATACTAGCGCACGCCACCCTTTTTCTGCACCGGCCCTGTCAACGCTTCGAAGCGCTTGCGCAGATCGGCAACTTTCTTCGTATCGCTCATAAAAGCCGGATAGTTGTTGGCGAGCTTGAGCGAGAACAGTGGCGGCAAGCCGGCCGGAGGCGGCACGTCCTTGCGCGGCGACCAGGTGTCGAGCTTGCTCTGCTGCTCCTTTTCCAAAAACCAGCTCAGGAAAAGCCGAGCCGCGTTCGGATGCAGCGAATCCTTGAAGGTGGCGGCGGTCTGCGCCCAAACCGGCGTCGGATCGATCTTCGAGAACGAAATTTCGACCGGCTTGCCGGCGCGCTGCTCCCGCAGCGACAGGTTCGGATTTGAATCCACCGATACCGCGTATTCGCCCGATGCCAGACCGCGCGAAACGCCAAGATGGCCCTGAATGAATTGGGCGCCATTGGCGATGTATTTGTTCATCCAATCCCACCCGTAGTGATCGACGAGCGTATAAAAAAGATAGAGCGTGATGTCGTCGTCATGCGGATAGCAGGACACCATCTTGCCCTTGAACTCGGCTTTGAGAAAATCCCTGGCGGATTTGGGTGCCTCGGACGGCTTTACGAGATCCTTGTTGTAGGCATAGGACACCGACGTCACGAACACGCCGACATAATCGCCGTCCTTGTCCTTGAATGATTTATCGATCGCATCCCAGGCCGGCGGTCTGAAGCGCGCGAGCACGCCTTCTTTTTTCCAGCGGATGAAGTCCTGCACCGTCTGGAGAATGGCCAGATCGGCGTCGAGCGTCTTGGTCCTGAGTTGCTGGTTGATCTTCTCGTCGTGGACGTTGCTGAAGCCGGAATGGACGGTGACCTTGATGCCTGGATACTTTGCTTCAAAAGCGCGTGCGGGCACGTCGTAAAGCGAGGTCGGCCCGCCGCCGTAAATGATGAGCTCTTTTTCCGCCTTCGCCTTCTCGTAGAGCTCCGGCATGGTCTGCGCACGCGCAGAACCACCAATAAGGATGGCACCAATAGACAGAATCGCAATGTGGTGAAGCATGCGCATCATGGTCGTTCCCCCCAAAGACAGCTTTGACCGCTCGTTGGAAAAAAGCGTAACGCGGGATGGGCAGGGTCGTAAATCGGCCGTCAGATCTTGCGGCTGTCGTAGGCCCAATGCAGCAAGGCCTGCCGCTGACGGCGCCGGCAGAGCAGGTCGCCGGGCTCGCAATGCTTCTGGACTTGCCGCACGTGCCGGCGGATCGCCTTCCAGCGCCTGATCTGCCTGCGGTCCTCGTCCGGCATGCGACGGCCCATGTAGTAACGGCAGTACCACTGGAACCAGCCGCGCGGATCGTCCGGATGGATCCAGCCTTTGCGCTTCCATTCCGAGAGAGGCTGGCTGGCGTGCACGCCGAAGAAATTGCATTTGCGATCGGGGCCGCCTAGCGAGAGCTTCGCACCGGCAAACCAGCTCTTGGGAAATTCGCGTCGGCAGTCGGTCATGTACTTGCCGCCGAATACGCCGAGCTTGAGCATTTGCGCGGGCGTCAATTGCGGCTTGAATTCGGGATCGAACCCGCGGCCTGTCGCCACGCTCAACACGTAGCGATAGCCCTTCTGCATCTTGTCGCTGACGGTGACGGTACGCTTGCGCACCAACGCAATTAACTAGGCTTGCTTGCGCTCCGCAACCGGCACAGGCGTGATATCCGCAGGACGCTTCTGCCGCAGCGGCTTGAGATGGCCGGCGGCGTTGCGTAGCGGGTCGACCAGCTCGCCTTTCACCGTATGCGCGTCCGGATGATCGCCGAATCCGAAGGTGAGAGGCTCGCGCTCTCTCTGTGGCACATAGAGCGTGCCGAACATCCAGTCCCACAGCGCCAGGCAGGAGCCGAAGTTCTTGTTGAAGTGCTTGGGATTTGACGAGTGATGCACCTGATGATGCGCCGGACTCACGAAGACGCGCCCGAGCACGCCGCGGAACGAGATCCACATATGCGAATGCTGGAGATGCACGTAGGCATGAATGAACAGCACCAGGATGATGTTGGTGTCTGACAGCGCATATTGATATGCGGTCTCGCCGAACATGTAGTTGCCGAACCCGTTGGCGAGCGCGGCCGAGAAAGCGAGAATGTTGGTGAAGACCCAGGTGTAGACCGGATGCACACGGAAATTCGTCAGCGGGGTCAGCACCTCCGCGTTGTGGTGCACCTTGTGGAATTCCCACAGCAGCGGGACTTTGTGGCTGAGCCAGTGATTGAACCAGTAGCCGAGCTCGTAGGCCAAAAACAGCAGCACGGTGACGACGGACCGCGTGACGTAGACCGGCAATGTCGACGGTGAAACCGGGCCGAACAGTGCGACCAATCCGGCGATGATGCCGTTCGAGATGAACTGATAGGACAGCACGGCCCAGCCGAACATCACGCCGAACACGAAGACGTTGAAGATCAGATAGCCGATGTCGGCCTCGTTCGAGCGGCTGCGCAGGATGCGTTTGGGAAACAGCGCGCGCAGGATTGTTTTGGCGCGCACGCG